>JBGTMF010000171.1:0-9908 GCA_041743795.1 Thermodesulfobacteriota bacterium
GCGTCGTCAGCGTCGTCCGCCAAGCGTCTCGGCTGGGCGTCGATGTGCGGGCGCTGCGTGCCGATGCGCGCGCGCTGCCATTGCGCGCTAGCGCGAGGTTCGACGCGGTGCTGATTGACGCGCCGTGCTCGGGGTTTGGCACGCTGCGGCAAAACCCGGAGATCCGTTGGCGTCGCGAGCCCGGCGACATCGCCCACCTGGTCGAAGTACAAGCGGCCATTCTCGATGAGGCCGGCGCGCGCGTGCGCCCGGGTGGTTGCCTCGTTTACGCAACCTGCACCATTCTCCCGCAAGAAAACGAATCGCGCGTAGCGCGTTTCCTCGCCGACCACCCTGAGTTCGAGGTCGACGACCCGCGCGCCGACCTCCCCGCCGCCGCGCAAACTCTGATCGGCGCCGACGGATTCTTGCGCACCTTTCCGCACCGCCACGGCCTCGACGGCTTCTTCGCGGCTCGGTTGAAGCGGCTCCGCTAGTCGCTTATGTTCCGCCAGTGACGAAGATCGCGCCATCGATCCTGGCCGCCGACTTCCGCCAACTGGGCGCGGAGATCGCAGCGGTCGAACGCGGCGGCGCCGATTGGATACACGTCGACGTGATGGACGGGCACTTTGTGCCGAACCTGACGCTCGGGCCGCCGATCGTCGAAGCGATCCGCAAGTGCACCGCTCTGCCGCTCGACGTCCATCTGATGATGACCAACCCGGAGCGCTACATCGCGGAGTTTGCCGCCGCCGGCGCCGACCACATCCTGGTGCACCAGGAGACCTGCCCGCACCTGCACGCCGTCCTGCAGGAAATCCGCGCTCGCGGCGTGCGACCTGGCGTTGTCCTCAACCCGGCGACGCCGGTCGAGACCATCGAACCGGTCCTCGCCGAGATCGACATTCTGCTCATCATGTCCGTGAATCCGGGGTTCGGCGGCCAGAAACTCATCCGCTCGACGCTCGACAAGGTCGCTCGCGCAAAACGCCAGCGCGAGGAGCGCGGACTGACCTTCGCCATCGAAGTCGACGGCGGCGTCAAGATCGACAACGCCGCCGACGTCGCCAGCGCTGGCGCCGACGTTCTCGTCGTCGGCACTGGAATCTTCGCAACGAGCGACTACGCCGCCACCATCGCCGAGCTGAAGCGCGCGACCGGCAGCCCGGCGTAGAAAACCGGCTGAGCGCCCGCAAGGGAGACCTCCCACACCCCCCTACCACTGCCCAAGGTCATGGCGAATCCTCTCATGCCGCCGCCGGAACCTCGGTTGCAATTGTCCGCGACGGGGTCTAGTAGTTCCGGCTCTCGGCCAATTCACGTCGAGAACCTAAGGGAAATCGGGGTGTAGCTCAGTTTGGTAGAGTGCACGGTTCGGGACCGTGAGGTCGCTGGTTCGAATCCAGTCACCCCGACCATTCTCACTACGTTCGCCATGCCGCGCCTCCTACTCCCCTGGGTACTGATCTCAGTGCTCCTCGTCGCCACCGGTACCGCTCTGTCGCAGGCTCGCGGCAACGGAGTCATCGAGGGTGCACAAACGCTGCACATCCGCTCCGGCCCAGGAGTCGAGCACCCGTCGATCGGCCTGTTGAATCGCGGCGACGCCGTCGAGGTCCGATCCGTCGAAGGCAGTTGGGCGCGGATCCGCTATCGCGACGGCGAAGGGTGGGTCCACTCCAGCTTCATCACCCTGCACGCGGGGGCGGCGCCACCGACCGCTGCCCGACAAGCCGATCCGCCGACGCCAACGCGAGAACCGATCGCGAGGGAAGACAGCGCCGAGGCAACGGCGGAGGACGCCTCAGGAGCCGCGCAAGACGGCGCCACGGGTGCGCTCGAGGACAGCGATGCAGTCGTCGCCGGGGAAATACCGCCGGCTCTCGCACCGGTCGTCAGCGGCGACCTGCGCACCGATATCGAGCGCATCCTGACGCTCACGGAAGCCATGCACCACGACCTCGAACGGCGGCGCAACCTGCCACTGGTTCCGGCACGAGCGGACGGCGGCGTCAGCCTGCAAAGTGGCATCGGACTTCTCGGCCTCGGCGCCGTCATCGGCTTCTTCATCGGCATCGTCGCCGGCCGCCAGCAAGAGCGCCGCGGTCGGTCGCGCGTCCGCTTCTAATCGCTTGCGCCTGCTCGATCGCTGAGCAGGCTGCCCAATTCCTGGGCAACTGCGGCGCCCTCGCGCGGACGGCAATGGCGCGAGACCTGTTGCCAAATCGTCGGCATCACATTTGCTCTTCTCAATTCCGATTCGTTTCGTTCCGCACTGCAGCCACACCAGGACATCTACAGGGATGCGCGTCGCTCGGGCTTGGGCGACGAAGATGCGGGCCGAGTCGACTTGGGGTCAGACAACGGGAGGGAACAGAGATGCGTCCAGGAAAACTGATGGCTTTGGCAGTGGCACTGCTGACAGCGCCGGCGGCGGCGGCGGAATCGACGATCAATTCGGGTGATACGGCGTGGGTCCTCACCGCATCGGCTCTGGTGATGTTCATGATACCGGGCCTGGCCCTCTTTTACGGCGGCATGACCCGCCAGAAGAACATCCTGTCGACGCTGATGCACAGTATTTTCATGATCGGCATCATCAGCATCCAGTGGGTGGTGATCGGTTACACCCTGTGCTTCGGCAGCGACGTCGGCCAGTTCATCGGCGGTCTCGACTATTTCATGCTGCGCGGTGTCGGTCAGGGGCCGAGTCCGATGGCCGAGAATCTGCCCGACATACTGTTCATGATGTTCCAGGGGATGTTCGCCATCATCACGCCTGCCCTCATCACCGGAGCCTTTGCCGAGCGGATTCGCTTCGTACCCTTCGCCATCTTCTCGGTCCTCTGGGCGACCTTCGTCTACGACCCGATCTGTCACTGGGTGTGGGGCGGCGGCTGGATCCAGCAGAATTGGGAAGCCCTCGACTTCGCCGGCGGCACGGTGGTCCACATCAGTTCGGGCACAGCCGCCCTGGCCGCGGCGGTCGTCCTCGGCCGGCGCCTCGGCTGGCCGAACGAGCCGATGCCGCCGAACAATCTGCCCCTGACCGTCCTCGGCGCCGGCATACTCTGGTTCGGCTGGTTCGGCTTCAATGCCGGCAGCGCCCTCGCCGCAGACGGGCTGGCCGCCTCGGCGTTCGTCATGACACACCTGGCGGCCGCCGCGGCGACTGTCAGCTGGGGAGTCGCCGAGTACCTGCAGCGCGGCAAGGCCAGCGTACTGGGAGCCGCCTCGGGCGCCGTCGCCGGACTGGTGGCGATCACCCCGGCGGCTGGCTTCGTCGGTGCCGGTTCGGCGATCGTCATCGGCGGCGTTGCCGGAGTGATCTGCTACTCCGCGGTCAGCTGGAAGTTTCGGCTCGGCTACGACGACTCTCTCGACGTGGTCGGCGTGCACGGCGTCGGCGGAACCTGGGGCGCCATCGCCACCGGCATCTTCGCCTCCACCGCGATCAATCCGGGCGGCGCCGACGGCCTGCTCGCCGGCAATCCATCACTGGTCGTGGCGCAGATCGTTTCGGTCGCCGCGACGATCGCGTATTCACTGGTGGTGACTTTCATTCTGCTCAAGCTGGTCGACGGACTCTTCGGATTGCGCGCCGAACAGGACGACGAAATCCAGGGGCTGGACCTCTCGCAACACGGCGAAAGGGCGTACAGCTCATGATTCGCAGGGCGGCAGCGCCTTTACACACAAACCGACCTGGCATAGAACTCCGCCACTGCGTCGCGCGTGATTCCTCCGGTGCATCCCCGTGTTTCCGCAGCGGCCGTTCTCTCGAGAATGGCTGCACCATCTACCCCAGGAGAAGGCAATGAAGAAAGTAGAAGCAATCATCAAGCCCTTCAAACTCGACGAGGTCAAAGAAAGCCTGAGCGCCCTCGGGATCCAGGGATTGACCGTCAGCGAGGTCAAGGGTTTCGGCCGCCAGAAGGGACACACGGAACTCTATCGCGGCGCGGAATATGTCGTCGATTTCCTTCCCAAAGTGAAGCTCGAGGTGATCGTCGCCGACGAGAAGGTTCAGGAGGTCGTCACAGCAATCGAAAATTCGGCCAAGACCGGCCGCATTGGCGATGGAAAGATCTTCGTCATCCCGGTGGAACAGGTGGTTCGGATTCGCACCGGCGAGCGCGGCAGCGAAGCGCTGTAGACCGCACGTTTTCATCAAAAAAGGGGCAATAACGCGCGGCCAGCAGTCGCAGGCCAGCAGCGCTCAACGCTACCAACAATGAAGGGAGATTCACTGCAATGAATGCGAAGCAAGTATTGAAGTTCGCCAAGGACAACAAGGCCGTGTGCGTCGATCTGAGATTCTGCGACTTCTTCGGCTCGTGGCAGCATTTCACGGTGCCGATGTCCGAAATGAACGAAGGCGTCTTCACCGAAGGATTCGGGTTCGACGGTTCGTCGATTCGCGGTTGGATGGTTATCAACAATTCGGACATGCTCGTCATGCCGGACCCGACCACCGCGGTCATGGATCCATTCACCCAGCACCCCACCATGATGATGATCGGCAACGTCGTCGATCCGATCACCAAGGAAGAATACTCGCGCGACCCGCGCAATATCGCGATGAAGGCGGAGGCGTACCTCAAGTCCACTGGCGTCGGCGACACTGCCTACTTCGGCCCGGAGCCGGAATTCTTCGTCTTCGACGACATCCGCTACGATCAGAACGCCCACTCCGGCTATTACCTGATCGACTCGGACGAGGGCGCTTGGAATACCGGTCGCGACGAAGAGCCCAACCTCGGCTTCAAGATCCGCCACAAAGAGGGCTACGTCCCCTGTCCGCCGAGCGACTCGATGCAGGACATCCGTCAGGAGATGGTCCTGATGATGGAGCAGGTCGGAATCCAGGTCGAACGCCAGCACCACGAGGTAGCGACGGCCGGCCAGGCCGAGATCGACATGCGCTTCGCCTCGCTGACGCGAATGGCCGACAACCTGCAGTGGTTCAAGTACATCGTCAAGAACGTCGCGCGGCGCCACAACAAGACTGCGACGTTCATGCCGAAGCCGCTGTTCGGCGACAACGGTAGCGGCATGCACTCGCACCAGAGTATCTGGAAGGGTGGCAAGCCGTTGTTTGCCGGCAAGGGTTACGCCGGTATGAGTGAGATGGCGATGCATTACATCGCCGGGATCCTCAAGCACGCGCCGGCGATCGCCGCGTTCACCAACCCGACCAACAACAGCTATCGCCGGTTGGTTCCCGGCTTCGAGGCGCCGGTCAACCTGGCCTACTCGAGCCGCAACCGCTCGGCGTCGATCCGCATTCCCATGTACTCCGAGAGCCCCAAGGCCAAGCGTATCGAGGTTCGCTTCCCCGATCCGTCTGCCAACGGCTACATTGCCTTCGCCGCGATGCTGATGGCCGGCCTCGACGGCGTGCAGAACAAGCTGGACGCCGGTGATCCGCTCGACAAGAACATCTATGCGCTGACGCCGGAAGAATTGGCCAACGTACCCAGCATGCCGGGCTCGCTCGAAGAGGCCCTCGAGCACCTGCAAGACGATCACGAGTTCCTGCTCAAGGGAGATGTCTTCACCCAGGACGTCATCGATACCTGGATCGACTACAAGATGGAGCACGAGGTCAACGCGCAGCGCCTGCGCCCGCACCCGTACGAGTTCTTCCTCTACTACGACTGCTGATCTCTACCGTTACGGACAAAACGGAAACGGCGCCCCTCCATCGAGGGGCGCCGTTTCACGTTCATCGCGCGACCGCCGCGGCGCGCGCCGCCATCACTCCGACGGCGACTCGGTCGGTGCGAAGAGAGACTGCGCCAACAGGACGATGACGCCGACCGTGATGAACGAATCGGCAACGTTGAACGCCGGCCAGTGGTAGTCGCCCCAGTAGACGTCGAGGAAGTCGGTGACGGCGCCGATCGTGACGCGGTCGATCAAGTTGCCGACGGCGCCACCGAGCACTCCGGCGACGGCGAACAACAGCACTTTCTGATGTTCTCCGATTTCCCGCAGGAAATAGATCAGGGCGGCCACCGCCAAGCCTGCCATGATCAGGAAGAAGGGAACGCGAAAGGCCTCCGACGTGCCGGCCAACAGGCTGAACGCGCCGCCGGGATTGCGCACGTGAATGACGTTGAAGAACGACGGGATGACCTCAATCGACTCGTGCAGGCGAACCGTGCCGCGAATCCACCACTTCGTCCACTGGTCGAGAACGACGACGGCCGCGACCACCGCGGCGACAAAGGTCCACTTCCGCATCGCCCACCCGCGCGCGTTCAACCGTTGTCCGCCAAGACCGCGACGCAGCGGCCGCAAATCTCCGGGTGTTCGGCATCGGCGCCCACGGTCTCCGCGAAGTTCCAACAGCGGCCGCACTTCTGGCCGCGTGCCGATTCCACCGCGGCAAAGACCGATTCGACGTCGCCGCTCTCCACCAGCTCCACCTGCGATACGATGAAAAAACTCGGCAGGTCCGCTAATCGCTGGTGCAACAAGGCGTGCAGGGGCGCAGCGGCGCGGACGACGACGCGCGCGTCGAGCGGGTGACCGATCTGCCCCGATTTGCGCGCCTCCTCGAGAGCCTTCATTACCACGCCACGGACCGCGAGCAGTTGCTCCCACACCTGCACGAGATCCCCTGTCGGCGGAACGTCGGCGGCGTCGGGGAAGCCGGCGTGGAAGACCGAGGCGGCCCGCTCACCCGGTAGGTACGACCAGATCTCGTCCGCCGTGAACGACAGGATCGGCGCGATCAGCCGGGTCAGCATGTCGGCCAAGCGCCAGCACACGGTCTGCGCGGCGCGCCGATCGGCGCTGTTCGCCGCCGAGCAGTACAGCCGATCCTTGGCGATGTCGAGGTAGAGCGAGCTCAGATCGACGGCGCAGAACGTGACGACGCCCTGCACCACCTGGTGGAAGGCAAAGCCGTCGTAAGCCGTCACGGAGCGAGCCTGGAGGTTGCGTCCGCGCTGCAGGATCCAGCGATCCATCTCCGGCATCTCCGCCTCCGCCACCGCGTGCACCGTCGGATCGAATCCCTCGAGGTTGCCGAGCAGAAAGCGACACGTGTTGCGAATCCGGCGGTAGCTCTCCAGCAACGGCTTGATGAGATCCTGCGAGAACGCGGTATCGTTGGTGAAGTCCACCGAGGCAAAGAGCAGGCGCAGAACGTCGGCGCCGTACTTCGAGACGACCTCGCCGGGCGCGATGGCGTTGCCGAGCGATTTCGACATCTTCTTCTTGTTGGAATCGAGAATCAGTCCGTGCGTCAGCACCGAGCGGTAGGGAGCTTCGCCGCGCGTGCCCACTGCGGTGATCAACGATACCTGGAACCAGCCGCGGTGCTGGTCGACGGCCTCGACGTAGAGATCGGCGGGGACGCCGAGGTTGCGCGGCTCGAGCACGGCGGCGTGCGAACAGCCGGAATCGAACCAAACGTCGAGGATGTTCTCGTCCGGCGTGAAGGCGCGGCCACCGCACGAGCAGGCATAGCCGGACGGCATCAGCTCGGCGGCGGGCAGCTCGTACCACACATCCGATCCCCGCTCGGCGAAGAGGCGTTCGACGTGCTCGATGACCACCGCGTCCGCGTGGTGCACGCCGCATTGATCGCAGCGAAAAGCCGGAATCGGCACGCCCCAGGCTCGCTGGCGCGACAGGCACCAGTCGGGACGCGTCTCCATCATGTTGTAGATGCGATCGCGGCCCCATTTCGGCACCCAGCGAACCTTGTCGATCTCACGCAGCGCGACGCCGCGCAGATCGGCCTGGTCGATGCGCAGAAACCACTGCTCGGTGGCGCGGAAGATCAGCGGCTTCTTGCAACGCCAACAGTGCGGGTATTGGTGCGCGAAGCTCTCGTCGTGCAACAGGGCGCCGACCGACCGCAGCTGGGCGACGATGTCGTCGTTGGTGTCGAACACCGCACGACCCTCGTAACCGCCGCCCTCGGCCGTGAAGCGGCCGTGCGCGTCGACCGGAGTGAGCACTTCGATGCCGTATTGCTGGCCGACCTGAAAGTCGTCGTAGCCATGGCCCGGCGCGGTGTGCACGCATCCCGTACCGACATCCGCCGTGACGTGGCTGCCAAAAATCAGCCGCGACGGGCGGCCGATAAACGGGTGCTGAAAAAGATCGACGCCGTCGAGGCTGGTCAGATCGACCGGGATCTTGCGCACGCCCTCCGCCGCAATGCCGACGGCATCGAGCACGGTATCGGCCAACCGCTCGGCGACGATCAGGTACTCACCGCCGACATCGAGGGCAACGTATTCGAGGTGCGGATTGAGGCAGACAGCGAGATTGGCCGGCAGTGTCCACGGCGTCGTCGTCCAGATCACTGCGGAAATGCGTTCGCCGGCCACCGCCAGTTTGGCCGCGTCCTTTTCGTCGCGCGCCATCGCCGCCGCCTGCTCCGGGCTGCCGCAAAAGCGAAAGCGCACGTAGATCGACGGCGAGGCGTGATCGGCGTACTCGACTTCGGCCTCGGCCAACGCGGTGCCGCAGGTCGGACACCAATGCACCGGCCGCAGGCCGCGGTAGATGTAGTCGCCCTCGACCAGTTTGCGGAAGGTGCGCACGATTCCCGCTTCGTATTCGGGGGACATCGTCAGGTAAGGATGCTGCCAGTCGCCGATCACGCCGAGGCGCTGAAACTGCTCGCGCTGGATGTTGAAGTATTTGTCGGCGAACTCGCGACAGAGCCGGCGGATTTCGAGCTGCGGCATCTGTCGCGCCTTGTTGCCCAGCTTGCGCAACACCTGATGCTCGATCGGCATGCCGTGACAATCCCAGCCCGGAACGTACGGCGCGTAGCGCCCCGCCATCAGCTGGCGTTTGACGATCACATCCTTGACGATCTTGTTGAGCGCGGTGCCGAGGTGGACGTCGCCGTTGGCATAGGGCGGACCGTCGTGCAGCACGTAGGGATCGCCGGCGGCGTTCTGCTCGAGCAGACTTTCGTACAGCCGCTCATCACGCCAGCGATCGACCACTCCCGGCTCGCGTTCCGCCAGGTTGGCGCGCATCGGGAAGTCCGTCTTCGGCAGGTTCAGTGTCTGCTTGTAGTCCATCGAGGCTCCAGGCCGGCGCAGCGGGAAAACCCCGGCCGGTGGCGATCGATCGCGTCGCGAGCGACTACCGCACAAACCGCGCTTTGTATCAGCCGGTCATCGCCACTTCAATTCAGCCCGCTCCCCTCCCATTGGAAGTGCAGGCCGATTCATCTAGGTTTGGGCTGACAGGAGACGAGCGATGGCGAAGCGAATGGTGTCCAGTTTCTCGCGCCGCGGTTATCCGAGCCACCAAACGCTCGACGACGACGGCCAGGCGAAGCCGTGCGTTTTCGGTGTCCCCTGGGTCAATCCCGATACGTTGAAAACCCTGAAACGGCACGGCGGTCTGCGCACCGGTCCGAAGGGCGAGGTATTCGAAGGGATCGCGCCGGCCGATCGGAAAATCGATGCCGGAGACGAGCGGCAAGACTGACGCGACTGCGCCGGCGGTCGAGCAAGTCGACACGTGGCAGTCGATCCCCGGCCTGGTACACGGCTTCTACGGCCGCCGCGGCGGTCACAGTCGCGGCGAATGGGCGTCGTTCAACCTCTCGGAGAAAGTCGGCGACGATAGCGAGGCCGTGCGCCGCAATTGGCAACTTCTCGGCCGCGAGTTCGACGAGATGCGCCTGCTGAAAATGACCCAGGTACACGGCGCGGCGGTGCGCGTCATCAACCGCGCCGACGTCGATGGGCAAGAAGTCGGCGAGTACGATGGTCTGCTGACAGGCGAGGCCGGCGTCGGCCTCGTCGTCATGACTGCCGACTGCGTCCCGATTCTGATGGTCGCACCGGCACGGCGGGCGGCGATGGCCCTGCACGCGGGTTGGCGCGGCACCGTCGCCGGTATCGCAGCCGCTGCGCTGGCCACGGCGCGGCAGG
>JBGTMF010000172.1:0-2886 GCA_041743795.1 Thermodesulfobacteriota bacterium
GACGGCGAGCACGCCGCCGCAGGTCTGCACGTCGACGGTTTCGCCGATCGACACGATTGCGCCGGCGGAAGCAGCGCCTTTGGCACCGTCGCCTTGGGTCGCCGCGACGGCGCGCGCGCGGTGGATCTTCAACAGCTTGCCGTCGAGGTGGGTGAAGGCCGATGGCCACGGCTGAAAGGCGCGGCAGCGGCGCGCGATCTCCTCGGCGCTCATCCGCCAGTCGATCTCGCCGTCGGACTTCTCGATCAAGGGCGCCAGGGTGACTCCGCCCTCGTCCTGCGCGACCGGTGTCAGCTCGCCGCGCGCCAGCGCCGCCAGTGCGTCCAGCAACGCCTCGGCGCCTAGGTGAGACAGCCGCTCGGAAAGCTCGGCGGCGGTTTCTGCGGCGCCGATCGGCGTTGCGCGCTGCAACAGCATATCGCCGCCGTCCATTAACTCGTTCATCTGCATGATCGTCACTCCCGTCTCCGATTCGCCGCCGGCGATCGCCCAGGCGATCGGCGCCGCGCCGCGATATTTGGGCAACAGGGAGGCGTGGACGTTGACGCAGCCGAGCGGTGGTAGGTCGAGGATGTTGCGCGGCAGGATGCGGCCGTAGGCGGCGACGACGACTATGTCGGGATTCCACCCGCGCAGGAGGTCTTCGAAGGCGCGATCGCGAATGCGCGTCGGTTGCGCGATGGCAACGCCGTGCGCCAGGGCGAGCTCTTTCACCGGCGGCGCCCGCAGCTTCTGCCCGCGTCCGGCTGGGCGGTCGGCCTGGCAGATGACGCCGGCGACGACATCCGGTCCGGCCATCAGCGCCGCCAGCGATGGGACGGCAAACTGCGGCGTGCCGAAGAAGACGACGCGGAAGCGCATGGCCGGGGAGGACGAGACGCGCGTCCGAGCGTCGTCGCTCAGTTGCCTTCGCGCAGGAGCTTCTTCACCTTGCGCTTGTAGACTTCTCGTTTCAGGGAGCTCAGCCGATCGATGAAGAGCTTGCCGTCGAGGTGATCGATCTCGTGTTGCAGCGCGACGGCAAGCAAGCCGTCTGCCTCGATCTCGATTTCCTGCTGATCCGGGGTCCAGGCGCGCACCAGAACCTCGGCGCTGCGCTTCACCTCGGCGGTGAAATCGACGACGCTGAGGCAGCCCTCCTCCCAGAGAATCGAGCCGTGTCGCTCGGCGATCACCGGATTGATCAGTTTCAGCAGGTTCTTGCCGGGCTCCTCGGTGTCGACGTCGAGGACGATCATCCGTTCCGACACGCCGACCTGCGGCGCGGCCAACCCGACGCCGGGGGCGGCGTACATCGTTTCGACCATGTCGTCGGCGAGTTGGTTGACCCGGCCGTCGATGTTGGCGACGTCGACGGAGGCTTTTTTCAGCTCCGGCGACGGATAGGTGAGGATTTCCCGCAATGCCATGGCGGCAGCTTAGCGGTCATTCCGGACGAGGTCCACGCAGTCCCGCCGAGCAGTTCTCCCCTGCGGTTTGCCAAGGGCGGCGCGGCGGCGCGGGCGATGGATTCTTTCCTTCGCGGTGGGGCTGCGATACAGGTCCGGGTCGTTTGCGACCGAAGGAGCATCGAATGGGAAGCAGCCGCGAGTGCGTTACGATTGCTGAGATCGAGGCCCTGTACGACAAGTATCGGCAGGACTTGCAGCGGCTGCGGGCGCAGCAGACCGCATTCTATCGGCGCGCCGGCTACCATTCGCAGTCCGATCCGCCGCTCGGCCAGAAGATCGGTGGTGCCCTGCGCCGGGCGAAGTGGTGGGTCGAGACGAGAACCCGACTGAAGCCGCAGTTGGATGATCTCGAGGCCGAGGTGACCTATCTGTTGCTGCGCGAGGCGAATCCCGAGACGATCGTCGAGATTTCTCCTTGCGGCGGCTGGTCGACGACCTGGATCCTCTCGGCGATGAGGGACAACGGGCGGGGCAGTCTCTATTCGTACGACGTGGTGGACATTTCCACGCGCAACGTCCCGCCCGAACTCGCCGAAGGCCGTTGGAAGTTCTTTCAGGGCGACGTAGCGACAAACCTGTCGACCCTGCCGGCGAAAATCGATTACCTGTTCATCGACAGCGACCATTCCGCGACCTTCGCGCATTGGTACATCGCGACTCTTTTCCCGCGTCTGACGCCGGCGACGCCTGTGAGCGTCCACGATGTCTACCACACCGAGGATCCGGGCGGCTTCGACAGTGAGGGCAACGTCATCATCGACTGGCTCGGCGAGCACGACGTGAAGTACCTGACGGTTTCGCCACAGCGCGATCGCCAGGCGTTCGACGCGCTGATGCACAAGAAGAAGCAGATCGGACTTGCGGCGCCGATTCACCGCAGCATCAAGAACCCGATGATCTTCTTCCGCATGCCCGACATGCGGGGCTAGCAGTCCGTCGGCCGCGAGGTACGGTGTCAGCGGGGAGAGCGCGGCGGCTTCGGTGTCTGCGCCAGGGCTCAGCGGCCGGACGTGGCCGTGAATCGGTCGCTCGGCTCGCCGCGCTCGGCCAACTGGCGCAGGCCGTTGCGACAGACGACCTCCGCGCCGCGCTCGAGCTCGGCGAGGAGTTGCTGTGCGGCGTCGGAGGCGGGGGCGTCGGCGTGGTGTAAATGGTAGACGACGGCGCGATTGAGGAGTGCCGCGAAACGCGCTCCCGAGCGCTGTAGCCGGAGTTCGAGATCGCGGTCCTCACGCTTCGCGGGAGCGTCGTCGCTGTAACCGTTGACGGCCTCGAATGCGCCGCGGGCGACCGAGAAGTTGACCCCCATCAGTTTACGCGCCCGCGGGTGGAACAGGTGGGCGATTGGAGCGGGCAGGCGCAAGCCGAGGGCCGGTCGTCGCGTGTCGCCGCGCGCGGCGCTGGCTATCAACGGCCCGCCGATCCGCTCGAGGGC
>JBGTMF010000173.1:0-3270 GCA_041743795.1 Thermodesulfobacteriota bacterium
TCGCCGACGCCGGCAAACTGCGGGTGCGCGAGATTGTTGATGCCGCCCAGGTGCGCGCCGCCATCGCCGCGTGGGATACGGCAACTGTGCGCGCGCCGCGGGTGGCGCGGGTTGCAGTGCGGGTGAACGAGCGCATAGAGACGCGGCTGCGGCGGGAGCGGCGGCCGATAGAGGACCTGGTCGGGCGGGAGGTGATGGAGGGAATCGACGCTTTGCTCGAGGAAGATCTGCCGAACCCCGAAGCGCTCGAACAGATTCTGGCGCAGACGATCCGACAGAAATTCGTGCGCAAACTCTTCGCCGAGTTGATCCACTCGGCCATCCTCGCGTTCAACAAGCGAGTCAACCCGTTCTTCAGCGGCATTACGGCCGCCGTGCTCGACGCTCAGATCAAGTCCTTCATCGCCCTCGGTATGCCGATGCTGCAGGAACAGGCGGTGGCGTTCGCACTGAGCCGCGCCAACCAGGACTTTGTCGTCGATCTGGCGCGCAGCCTGATACGCGGCGTGCTGGCGGAGCCGCTCGGCGATCTCGTGCCGCAGGCGTCGGCCGGGCAGCGTAAGCGCATCGAACAGATCATTGTTGGGGCGCTGGAGAGCGAGCGCTTCGCTGCGGCCGCACCCGCGGCGGCGCTGCGCCTGTGGGACGATGTGTACGGGCAGTTGCGCGACGAGAAACTCGGCCAACTGGTCGACGTCGAGCGACTGGCGGAAGTCCTGGTCGAGCCGCTGGCGGAGATGGCGATTGCCGCGCTGACGCGGCCGCGCGTCGCATCGTTGCTGGCTGAGTAGCGACACCCTGGCTTCTGCCGACGCCCGTGCCGAGCCGTCTAGTGTCCTACCAGGCGTAAGCCTCGGGGGCCGTGCCGCCGGGGCCGGGGAAGATTTCGTCGAGCTTCTTCTTCGTGTCGTCGTCGAGTGTAACGGTGGCCGCGCGGATGGCGGAGTCGAGATGGTCCATGGTTCGCGGGCCGACGATGGGTGCCGTGACAGCGGGGTTGGCGAGCAGCCAGGCGATCGCGACTTCGGCCGGGTGAACACCGATCGCGCGGCACAGCGCTTCATATTTCTCGATCCGCGGGCGCTGCTCCTCGAGTCGGGACTGCACCAGGTCGCCGGCGCTACGGCCTTCGGCGCGTTTCTGCAGAACGCCACCGAGGAGTCCTCCGCCGACTGGGCTCCAGGGCAGGACGCCGATGCCCTCACTCTCGCACATCGGTAGTACCTCGAGCTCCACTGTGCGGTTGTTGAGGTGATAGATGCTCTGCTCGCTGACGATACCGAGCAGGTTGCGTTCGGCGGCGACGGCGTTGGCCTTGACGATGTGCCAAGCGGCGAAGTTGCTGCTGCCGACATAGAGGATCTTGCCGTCGCGGAGGAGCTGCTCCATCGCCTGCCATATCTCCTCCCAGGGGGTGTACCGGTCGACATGGTGCATCTGGTAGAGGTCGATGTGATCGGTGCGCAGGCGGGCCAGGCTATCCTCGCAGGCGCGGCGGATGTGTCTGGCGCTGAGACGCTTTTCGTTCGGTCCGTCGCCCATGGCGCCGTAGACCTTGGTGGCGAGGACGACCTGATCGCGGCGGCCGTTGCCCTGAGCGAACCAGTCGCCGAGGATGTTCTCGGTCGCGCCCTTGCCGGCCTGGCGGCCGTAGACATTCGCCGTATCGAAGAACTGCACCCCCTCCTCGAGGGCGCGATCCATGATGGCAAACGAGTCGGCGGGCGAGGTGTACGGGCCGAAGTTCATTGTGCCCAGGCAGATGCGACTGACGTGCAGACCGGTGCGGCCGAGGCGAGTGGTTTTCATCTTTCCTCCGTTCGGGGTGACCAAAGACCAAGGATTTCTTCGCCAACTTTAGTAGACAAAGGCATTGCCGCGGCAGAGGCAAGGCAAAGGGGAGTTGGTAGCGACGCGGCTTCGCAGGTTATTCGCAGATTCGACGTCACATGATCCAGCAATCGGATTTCACTGTCAGGTGCGCGGTGGGCGCGGGATGACGCGGACGCGGTGCATCTCGAGCTTCTCGCCGGTGCTGGCGTCGACGACTTCGGGCCTGACTTCGGTGCCGCTGTCGCGGTCGATCATGATCACCGGCGACTGGCCGCTCTTCCACATCCAATCCTCGCCCCAGCGAAACAAGGAGGCGAGCACTGGCCAGAAGGCGCGGCCCTTGTCGGTGAGTTTGTACTCGTAGCGCCGCGGCCGCTGCGAGTAGGCCACTTTCTCGAGCAGTCCTTCTTTCACCAGCCGATTGAGGCGATTGGTGAGGATGCCGCGGCTGAGGCCGAGGTCCTCCTGCAATTGATCGAAGCGGCGTTGACCGGCGAAGATGTTGCGCAGGATGATCGGCGTCCACCAGTCGCCGATGAGATCTGTCGCGCGCGCAATCGGACACGGCCAGCGATTGAATCGCGTGCGTCGCACGGGCGCCTCAGCTCACCGCCTCGATGCGTGCCGGCACGTACTTGTGCCACGGCGTGCCGGCGAACCAATCGCGGTCTTCCGATGCGGTCAGTTCGTTTGGCGCGACGCCGCGCGTCTGCGCGTCACCGTCGTCGCCGGGGTAGGAGAGTCCGAGGCCGTTCGGCAGCGTCGCGTGTCCCGGGCGCAGCGTATCGTTGATCTCGACCGTCGTGCGCACGCTCGCTCGCCGCGTCGTGATGGTGGCCATTCCACCGTCGGCAATGCCCAGTCGTGCCGCGTCTTCTGGATTGAGTCGCAGAGCGCCGTGCCCATCTTTGCGCCGCCAAGCCGGGTCCCGGTAGATCGTGTTGGCGGTGAAGCTGCGGCGTTCGCCAGCGCACAGCACGAATGGAAACTCGGCGTCGGGTTGCCGTACGAGCTCTTGCCGCAGTCCCTCGAACTCGCCGAGCAACTCGCGGATCACGAGATTGATCCGCCCGTCCGGCGTGAGAACCCGCCGCCAGGATTCATCATACTCGTCGATGGTGAACGTGACCCCGGACGGTCTCTCCAGCAGGGCGTCGAACAGCGATTCGCCGAGCGCCAGTCCGTCTCCGGTGAAGCCGGCGCGGCGCACCGCGTCGGGGTACTCCATGGCGCAGGTGTGGGCCAGCGCCCAGACGGCGGCGGCTTCTCGAGCGCGCCCTGGCAGGGTCGGACCGAGTGTGTCGTACAGAAGCACCGAGGCGAGCGGCTTCAAGTGCGGTTTCTCGGACAACGCCGCGAAGAAGGCGCCGGCGTATGCGGCACGGCCTTCCGCGGCAGCGGCGTGCAGCGGCGCACGGTCGGCGTCGGTGATCGCAC
>JBGTMF010000174.1:0-5803 GCA_041743795.1 Thermodesulfobacteriota bacterium
CCCCCCACCGATTCACGATACGGAGCGCGCAATGAAGTTCGATGTATCCTCGACTGTTCTAGCCCATTTCGAAGGCGATCTGCTCGCCATACCAGTGTTTCAAGGCAAGCTGGATGAGGCGCCGTTGACGGACGTGAATGGCGCACTGAACGGGCGGCTGACGAAGCTGGCCGATATCGAGTCCTTCACAGGAGAGAGCGAACAGACCCTGATCTACAATCCCGACGGCAAGCTGGGAGCGGGGCGTATCGTGCTGATTGGAATGGGCCCGCGCGGGGACTTTCGCCCGCCTGACGCCCGACTGATCGGCGTGGCGGCGGCTCGCGCCGCCAAGGCATGTAAGGCAGTCAAGCTCGGTATCGCCATGCCGCGCGTCGGCAAGCCATTGCAAGACGCGGTCATCGAGTCGATCGGCAACGGCGTCACCCTCGGCGCCTATTCGTTCAATTCCTACAAAGGTGAGGCCAAGGCTTTGGCGCTGAAGGAAGTCTTCGTCCTCGGTAAGGATCTGGCGGCGGCTCGGCGCCGGAGTGCCAAGGAGTGTCTCGAGCGCGGAAACATGATCGCGGTGGAGGTCAACCGCGCCCGCGACCTGGTCAACGGTCCCGCCAACGACGTCACTCCGGAATACCTGGCGACCGTCGCCAAGGAGATTGCCGCCAAGCACGGACTCAAGGTCGTGATTCGCAACCGTGCCGAGTGCGAGAAGCTCGGCATGGGTCTCTACCTGGCGGTGGCACAGGGATCGTCGCGCGAACCGTACTTCATTCACCTGCAGTATGAACCGCCGTCAGGGCGCGCCGTGCGCACCGTCGGGCTGGTTGGCAAGGGCGTGACCTTCGATTCCGGTGGTCTATCGCTCAAGCCGGCGAAGTCGATGGAAGAGATGAAGTGCGACATGTCCGGCGGCGCCGCGGTGATCGCGGCGATGGCGGCCATCGCACAGGCGAAACCGCCGGTTCGGGTGCACGCGGTGTGCGCGGCGACGGAGAACATGCCTTCGGGCGAGGCGTATCGACCGGGCGATATCTTCAAGGGCATGAGCGGCCGCACGGTCGAAGTGCTCAATACCGATGCCGAAGGTCGTTTGACTCTAGGCGACGCGATCCATTTCATCGCCCAAGAAGGCGTCGATGAGATCATCGAGCTGTCGACTCTGACCGGCGCGTGCATCGTTGCGCTGGGTAAGTACACCGTCGCGGCCATGTCGCAGCAGGAAGGGTTGACCAAGCGCTTTCTAGCGGCGGCCGCGACCGCCGGTGAGGACGTCTGGCAGCTGCCGCTGGTTCCGCGCCTTGCCAAGGATCTGAAAAGCGAGGTGGCGGATTGCAAGAACATCGGCGGCGCCTGGGGCGGAGCCATCAGTGCCGGTCATTTCCTGCAGCCCTTCGCCGCTGACAAGCCGTTCCTGCATCTCGATATTGCCGGACCTGCATTTGCCGACTCCCCCTGGGGAGTGCATCCTAAGGGGGGCACGGGCGTCGGTGTGCAAATGCTCGTAGAGTACGTGACCCGCACCGTGCCGGCGAGGTTTGGCAAGAAGAAATAGAGGGTTCTCCCTAATACTCGCCAATGTGATGTCTGCCGTCTTTGAATTGGCCGAGCGCGCGTGGCTGCCCGATGCGGTGATCCGTTTTGGGATTCGTCGTATGTTGGTCGAACGTTTGCGCGATGAGGACCGCGGCGATCCGCAACTCCAGGCCGAGAGTGAAGCCGCGCTGCTGGCGACGCTGCGCTCGAGCCCGATCGCCGTCTCCACCGGCGACGCCAATCAACAACACTACGAAGTGCCGGGCGAGTTCTTTCGCCTCATTCTCGGTCGCCGCCTGAAATACAGCTGCTGCTACTGGCCGAGCTGCGGTACAATCCTCGATGAGGCCGAGGAGGCGATGCTGGCGCTGACCTGCGAGCGCGCCGAGTTGGCGGACGGCCAAAGCATCCTCGAACTGGGCTGCGGCTGGGGCTCGCTCACGCTGTGGATGGCGGAGCGCTATCCCGACAGTCGCATCATCGCGGTGTCGAACTCGTCCGGCCAGAGGGCGTTCATCGAGGCGGAGTGCGCGCGGCGCGCATTGGCAAACGTAACCGTGGTCACGGCCGACATGAACGACTACCGGCCCGAGCGGCGATTCGACCGCGTAGTCTCTGTCGAAATGTTCGAGCACATGCGCAACTACGAGCGCCTGATGCGGCGTATCGCCGCGTGGCTGGAGCCCGGTGGCAAATTGTTCGTCCACATCTTCTGTCACCGCGCCTTTGCGTACTTGTATCTGCCCACCGGGCCGAACGACTGGATGGCGCGCGAGTACTTCACCGGAGGCACCATGCTGTCGGAAAGTCTGTTGCTGCATTTCCAGCAGGATCTCGAACTGGAGGGGCAGTGGCGGATCGGCGGCAGCCATTACCAACGCACGCTGGAAGCATGGCTCGAACGACTCGATTCGCGGCGAGACGAGGTAGAGAGAGTCCTGGGGAGTAGGCCCGGTGAGCTGTCGCCGGCGCGGTTGGCGCAGCGCTGGCGCCTGTTCCTGATGGCTTGCTCCGAATTGTTCGGTCATCGCGGCGGCGACGAGTGGCGGGTGTCGCACTACCTGTTTCGCCGCCGCGATGGAGAGGACTCGGTCGCGCAGTGATGAACCCGTGGAGTCTGACTCTGCTTTCGACGCTCGGCGTGACGGCCGGGATCATGCTGGCCCTGTGGGGCGTCAGTCGGCGCCTGCGCGACGTCAGCATCGTCGACATCTATTGGGGGCCCGGCTTTGCCGTCATCGCCTGGGTGGCGTGGTGGTTGAACGATGCGTCGTCGGCGCGGGCGCTGCTGGTGCCGGCACTGGCCACAATTTGGGGGCTGCGCCTCGGCGCATACCTGTGGTGGCGCAACCGCGGCAAAGACGAGGATCCCCGCTATGCGGCGATGCGCCGCGGCTATGGGGATCGCTTCCCGCTGGTGAGTCTCTATCTCGTATTCGGACTACAGGCGGCGCTGATGTGGATCGTCTCCATGCCGCTGCAAGCCGTGCAATTCGCTCCCGCCGCGCCGTTTGCCGCGCTCGACGTCCTCGCCATCGTCCTCTTCTGCGTCGGACTGGCGTTCGAGAGCATCGGCGACTACCAGTTGGCCCGCTTCAAGGCCGATCCGAACAACGCCGGCGCGGTGATGGACCGCGGCCTGTGGGCATGGACACGCCACCCCAACTACTTCGGCGACTTCACGGCGTGGTGGGGGCTGGCCTGCTTCGCCTTCAGTGCGGGTGCCTGGTGGAGCGTCGTCGGCCCGGTGGTGATGAGCGTGCTGTTGCTGCGGGTGTCGGGAGTCGCCCTGCTCGAACGCAATCTGCGGAAGAACAAGCCGCGCTACGCGGATTACGTGGCCCGCACGCCGGCGTTCTTCCCGAGACCGCCCGTTCGGCGAAGTGCGTCGGCTGCGAATCGCCGCGCAGAGGGAGGTTGACGGCTCCTGCGATCCCTCTTGAGCTCTCGCTCCTGCTCGGCGAGAGGCGCACACTTCGTACGATCACCTCGACTTCAGGAAACAGCTTTTCGACGACGTTTGCCCGGCTTGGTCGGTTTTGAAGGTAGGGCCAGGTCGCTGAGGAAGCGGGCGATACGCCCGGCGGCTTCGCCTGGGACCAGGCGGGTGAGCGAGCTCAAGGCGCGATTGGCGACGCCGGGGACGCACACCAAGGTGCCGCGCTCGAGGGCGCCGAGGGACTCGTCGACGACGTCGGAGGCCTCCATCCACATCAGTCCGGGCACCGCCGATGGATCGGCGCCGGCGACATCGAAGATCTCGGTGCGGGTCATGCCGGGGCAGAGTGCCTGCAGTCGTACGTCGGTTCCCTTCAACTCGAAGTGCAGCGCTTCCGTGAACGTGTTGAGAAAGGACTTGCACGCGGAGTAGACGGCGAAATTCGGGCTCGGCGTGAGCGCGGCCAGGGACGATACGTTGATGATGCTTCCGCGGCGCCGTCGTACCATCCCCGGCAGGGCGGCGTGGGTGAGGCGAACGACGGCGACGACGTCGAGACGGATCTCATTCTCTTCGACGTCGCGGTCGCGCTCGATGAATGGTCCGAAGTCGGCGATGCCGGCGTTGTTGATCAACAGTTCGAGCCGCTCGTCGCCGGCGATGAGCCGTTCGATCCGCCGCAGATCGCGTTTGTCGGTCAAGTCGGCGACCGCCACGCGCACGCCGACCCGGTGTTCGCGGCGCAACCGGGCAGCCAATGTCTCGAGGCGCTCGCGTCGTCGCGCGACGATACACAGGTCCCACCCGTCGCGGGCCAGACGCTCGGCAAACGCCGCCCCGATTCCCGCCGACGCCCCGGTCACCAGCGCGTGGCGATGGCCGCGCAACGCCTTCGATCTCAAGGTCGATCCCAAGGTCACCCCCGTGCTCGCAGCATCCACAGGCAAGAACTCACTCCCGCCCAAGCTTGTCAATATTTGCGCGAAGACGGGCTGCAGTCCACTCCGGTGTTTGTTGCGCCCTGGAGAACCCCCTGCGCAGCGACCAGGGAAGTTGCGCGGTGTGCCAGTTCTCGCAATCGATTACGCCAGCGGCACGCCGATGTTGCTCGAGAGCGCCAGCATGCAAAGGAGGTGCGCGGCGGGGCGCGAACTGTTCGACCCGCGCGCCGCGAGACGTCGTTATCGGTCACAATATACGCGGACCGAGATCGGCGGGGCTGCGGCGGTGTCAGCAGTCCGTTGAAAAACAGTACGTGCGCCTGTTCTTCAACGGACTGTTTGATCAGCTCACTGCCTTCTTGGCTTTGTCGAGAACTTTGTTCGCAGTCTGTTTGGCGTTGCCGACTGCTTGGTCGATCTTGCCTTCCCGTTTCAACTTCTTGTCTCCCGTCAGGGCTCCCGCGGCTTCCTTCACGCGACCCTTCGCCTCATCGGTTCTGCCACTGGTCATTTTCCGTCTCCTTCTACTTTCGCTGCTGGTGTAGCGTGCGACACCGTGAGCTTCTTTCTAGAACGCCCGCGGACGCGCCGTAAGGTCGGATTACTACGCGGGTACTTACCCGCGCGAAGTTGTACCCGGGCGCGTTCGGCTACGCCGCAACGCGCCGTGGGGGCGACGCTTGCGGAAGCATCACTTGGATCGCGGGTCAGTCGGGGGGGGGGGGCAAGGTGCTCATGACGAAGCGAACAAGTTGCGCAGCCGAAGAGACGCCGAGTTTGGAGAACACCATCCGGCGATGCCCCTCGACGGTGCGCACACTGATCTGCATCGCCGATGCAATCTCCTTCGAGGAATGACCGGCGAGCAGCAGGTCCATGACCTCGCGCTCGCGCGGTGTCAGGGACGCCATCTGCTGCAGGACCTCGGATTTCTGCTCAACGACGGCGTGCGCCTCGCGATCCTGCTCGAGCGCGGCGCGGATCCGCTCCAACATCTTATCGGGCGGCATCGGCTTCTGCAGGAAGTCGACCGCCCCGCCCTTTAAGGCGCGCACCGACGTCGGCACGTTTCCGTGCCCCGTCAGCACGATCACCGGCAACGGCACCTTGCGTCGGCGGAGCTCGTCCTGAATGTCCAATCCGTTGCTTCCGCGCAGCCTGATGTCCAGCACCAGGCATCCTCGGCGCCCCGGATTGATTGCGGCGAGGAACGCATCGGCGGTGGAGTACGTCTCGACCGCGATTCCCTCCGATTCCAAGAGCGCGGTGAGTCCCTTGCGAACACCCGCATTGTCGTCGACCACGAAGACCGTCGGTTCAGCCGTCATCGAGAACCCTTCTTTCTCCCCGCCCGCGCCGCGGGAGCCTTCTTCCGGGACGGTCTGGGCGCCTG
>JBGTMF010000175.1:0-7971 GCA_041743795.1 Thermodesulfobacteriota bacterium
GACCGCCGCGCCGCGCTGTCTCCTCGAAGAGCGCCAAATGGCCGACGAGGATCGGCGTGACCCCGCGCGCGACCACCGGCGCGGCGATCGCCGCCAGCGTGACCTCCGGGCCAATACCGGACGGGTCACCCATCGAGACCGCGACGCGCGCCTTCTTCGTCACTCGAGCATCTCTACGTGGTGTCGCTGCCGCAAGTCCTCTTTGATCCAACGCACGTAGCGTTCTTCGAGGGCCTCGTTGTAAAGCTTCTCGCGAATCTCGTCGGCGAGGTCGCCGACCGGTGTGTGCGTGGTCGTGCTGCGATCGTCGAGGCGGACGATGTGGAAACCGACGGTGCTGCGCACGGGCTTGCTGTAGCGGCCGACTTCGAGGTCGCGGACGGCTTCGTCGAGGGCGTCGAGCATCGATCCGACGCGGAACGTGCCGAGGCTGCCGCCGCTTTCGGCCGCCGGATCCTCGGAGTACTGGCGGGCGAGGTCGGGGAACTCCTTGCCGCGGTCGAGCAAGGCGTGGATCTCGTTGGCCTTCTCCTCGACGCGGCGCGCCTCCTCGTCGGGGGCGTCTGGGCTGAGCCGCAGCAGGATGTGCGAAACTGTCACCTCGGCCGACCTTTCGTAGTCGCTGAGATGGGCGTCGTAGTAGCGCTGGACGTCCTCCGGGGTGATGCTCACCCTGCCGCGAATCTCGCGGTTGATCAGCTGCGCGCGCTCCAACTCCTGGCGAATCTGGATGCGGTAGGCCTCCGGCGTGAGTCCTTGCTCGCGCAAGGCGGCGTAGAGTTGCTCGCGTGTGATCTGGTTCTGTCGGCTGATCTGCTCCATGTAGTTCTCGATCTCGTCGTCGCCGATGACGATGCCCTTCTTGGCGATCTCGAACTCGATCAGACGCGACGTGATCAGGCCTTCGAGGACCACCGCCGGGTCGCCCTCGCCGACCTGCGCCGTCATCGGGTTGGTCCGCGCGAACGTCTTCAATTCGTAAAGCGTGATCGGCGCACCGTCTACTGTGGCGAGGATCTTGTTGACGACCGCCGCTGCCGCCGGACCCGCCAGCAGGGCCGCGACCAGCCAAGCAGAGCAGAAAAGTCCCACTGCTCTCGTCCGCCGCCACGCGCCCCGCGTCGCTTGCTGCTGATCTTCGATCTCAAGCATTTGCGCCTCCGTCTGCAACGCCTCCCGACGTCTTCATCAGGTCCTGTAGCACGGACTGGATCTCTGCAACCACACCGTCCCAGTCCTGCTCCTGCGGGCGAACGCGCAATTGGAAGTCCGCCGACAGTTTGAAGCGGGACGGCTCTCGCTGGGCCAGGCCGATGAGTTGGTCGACGTCGATGGGCGCCTCCGGGTGAAATTGCAGGTTGATGCTGCCGGCCGCCCGATTGGCGCGCAGCACCATGCAGATCTTCAGCGATCGGCGCAGGTCCATGACGCGCAAGAAGCTGTCGACCAACGGCGGAATCGGACCGTACCGCTCGCGCAGTTCGACGGCGACATCGTCGATCTCTTCGCGGCTGCGCACTTCCGCCAGGCGGCGGTAGAAGGCGACGCGCTGGGTCTCGTCGTCGATGTAGCTGTCGGGGATATAGGCCGGGAATCCGAGTTGGATCTCGGGTTCGACGTTGACGTTGCGGCGCTGGCCGCGCAGTTCCATCACCGCCTCTTCCAGCATCTGGGTGTAGAGCTCGAAGCCGACGGCAGTGATCTGCCCCGACTGCTGCTTGCCGAGAAGATTGCCGGCGCCGCGGATCTCCAGGTCGTGCGCGGCGAGACGAAACCCGCCACCGAGGTCGTCGAGTTCCTGCAAAGCCTTCAGCCGCTTCTGTGCCTCGCGCGAGATGATGTGCTCGCCGGGAATCATCAGATAGGCATAGGCGCGCTCGTGCGAGCGGCCGACCCGTCCGCGCAACTGGTAGAGCTGGGCGAGTCCGAAGTGATCGGCGCGGTTGATGATGATGGTGTTGGCATTGGGAATGTCGAGGCCGGACTCGACGATCGCCGAGCAGACGAGAACGTCGATCTCGCCGTGCATGAATCGGAGCATGATCTTCTCGAGCTGCCCCTCGCCCATCTGACCGTGAGCAATGGCGATGCGCACTTCGGGGACCAGCTGGCCTACGTGGGTGGCCATCAGGTCGATGTTCTCCACGCGGTTGTGGATGAAGAACACCTGACCGCCGCGTGCCCGTTCACGGAGAATCGCTTCGCGGATCGTGTCGTCGTCGAAGCGCGTCACATAGGTGCGAATCGCCAGGCGATCGACCGGCGGCGTTTCGATCACACTCAGGTCGCGGATGCCGAGCAGGGACATCTGCAAGGTGCGTGGGATCGGCGTGGCTGTCAGCGCCATGACGTCGACCTGGGTGCGCAGCTCCTTGATCCGCTCCTTGTGGCGCACGCCGAAGCGGTGCTCCTCATCGATGATCAGCATGGCGAGGTTGCGGAAGGAAACGTCCTTCTGCAGGAGCCTATGGGTGCCGATGACGACGTCTACACTGCCGTTGGCGAGGCCGCCCAGCGTCGCCTTGATCTCCGTGCTGGAGCGAAAACGCGACAGCATTTCGATCTTGACGGGATACCCGGCGAAGCGTTTGAGGAAGGTCTCGCTGTGCTGGTGGGCTAGCACCGTGGTCGGCACCAGGACGGCGACCTGACCGCCGTTCATCGCGGCGAGAAATGCCGCGCGCAGCGCGACTTCTGTCTTGCCGTAACCGACGTCGCCACAGACCAGTCGGTCCATCGGCTTGGTCGTTGCGAGGTCGGCGATGACGTCGTTGATCGCCTGCCGCTGGTCGGGTGTCTCCTCGAATGGAAATCGCGCCTCGAACTCACGGTAGAGATCGTCCGCCTGCCCGTAGGGCCGCCGTTCGTCCAGCTGGCGCGCTGCGTAGATGGCGAGCAGCTCGCGCGCCATCGCCAGCACCGACTCGCGAGTCCGCGCTACCGCGGTCTCCCACGAATTGCCGCCGAGTTTGTCGAGGGCCGGTGCGGTGCCATCGGCGCCAACGTACTTTTGCACCAGGTTGATGCGGTCCACCGGCAGGTACAGCTTGTCGCCGCCGGCATACTCGAGATGAAGAAAATCGCCCTCGGTGCCGGCGACCTGCAAGTGGCGAAGTCCCTTGTAGTGGCCGACGCCGTGATCGAGGTGGACGACATAGTCCCCCGCTTTGAGGGCGTCGAGGTTCTTCAGCAGTTGCGACACCGAGATGCGCCGGGCGGCCCGCTTGCGCGCCGTGCCGAAGATGTCGGCGTCGCTGACCACCACGGTCTTCTCGTCGGGGAGGCGAAAGCCCTCGGAAAGACGGCCGGCGATGGCAGTCACCGTGCCGCGCAACAGGGGGACGCCGGCAAAGCTCTCGCCGGTGACCCGCACGCTGACGCCGTGCCCCTCGAGCATGCCGACCAGGCGCTGCAGGCGCGCCGTGCTGCTGGCGAGGATGACCGTCTGCATTCCCTCGTCGCACCACTGGCGGATTCGCGCCGCGACGCGGGTGAAACCCGTGCTCGAGCGGGTACCTTCTTCCGGGCGGAGATCGGAGGTGCGGTAGCAGCGCAGCGCGACCTTGCGGTGCGCGTCGCTGGAGAGGATGTCGAGAGATTCCAATTCGACGACGCGTCGTTGCGAACTGGTCGCATGCCACTGCGAGGGGTGAACGTAGAGTGACTCGGGGGGCGGGAAAAACCGGTGCTCGGCGGTGCGCTCTTCGACGCGGCGCTCGATCTCCGACCAGGTGCGGTCGAGTGCCGCGTCGACCTCACCGGCCGAGTCGAGCCAGATGACGGTATCCTCGGGAAGATGGTCGGCGACCGTCTGCAGTCCTGCCTGCAGGTAGGGCAGGCAGCGCTCGACACCGGGGAATAGCGTTGCCGAGGCGAGACCTTCGAGAATCATCTCGCGTTCGTCGCGGTCGACGTCGAGTTCGATCAGGCGTGCCTCGATGGCGCGGCGCACCTCGCGGTCGGTTGCCGCGGCGACGTCGAACTCGCGCACCGGAAGCAGCAGGGCTTCTTCCAACGCCTGTCCGAGACGCTGGCTGACGATGTCGAAGTAGTGAATGCGTTCGACGACGTCGCCGAACAGTTCGATGCGCAGCGGTTGCGCGTAGCCGGCGGGAAAGACATCGACGATGTCGCCGCGCAGGGCGAACTCGCCGCGATCCTCGACTACCGGCACGCGGTGAAAGCCCCAACGAGCCAGGCTGGCGGCGAGTGCATCGCGGTCGACATCGTCTCCTTCGACCAGGTAGGCATACGCGTTGCCGACGGTCTCGCGCGAAAGCACGCGCAGCAGCAGTGCTTCGGAGGTGGTGACGACGATCGGGGCGCGGGCGTGGCGCAACTGGTAGAGCGCCTCGAGGCGGCTGGCGACCACCTCGCGTGTCGGCGAACGATCCTCGAAGATGCCGACCTCCCAATCCGGCAGCAGCGATACCCGGCGCTGCAACGGCGCGGTGTTGTCGTCCTCGCCGAGGAAGAGACGCAAGTCGGCGCACATACGCTCGGCATCGCGCGAGGACGGCGTGACGACCAGGAAGGGGCGGTCAAATGCGGCGTGACAATGCGCGATACACAACGCCCGCGCGCCCGCCTGCAGGCCCTGTAGGCGCAATCGACCGTGTGGGTGCGCCAGCCACTCGGACGCCTGGCGTGTCAGGTCGGTGAAGACCGTGGCGGCGAGAAGCGCGTTTCGCGTTGTGGCTGCCGTCGGAGCCATCGTGCAGGAAAGCCGGTGTCGAACCTTGCCGGAAACCGCGCTCGTCTAGGCCGCCGTTGTCGGTCCGCTTCGGATCCGGACTAGCTTCTCTCTTCGTCGACGAGGCGGAATGTGCGGTAGAGGTCGATGAGAATCTCGGCCTGGCGCTGGCTCAGGCGGGGGTCGCGTTCGATCTCGCGGACGACGTCGGATTCGTCGGCACCCTGTGGGTCGATGACGCCGGCTTGCAAATAGAGGGTCTCCGCCGAGAGGCGCAGGGCGCCGGCGAGCGAACCGAGAAGCGCCCGGCTCGGCTTGCGGATGCCGCTCTCGATATCGCTGAGTAACGACGAGGGGATGCCGGTCTGCGTGGCGACCTTGCGCAGCGATTTGTTGGCCAGATTGCGCTGCCGTCGAAGATACTCGCCGAACGAGGGCGAGGTCGTCTGCGCGGCGCGCGCCGGCGGCTGCTTTCGCGTGCTGCGCCCGCTGACGCGGCGAGTCTTCTTCTTGGTCGTGGCTTTTCCCGGAGGACTCATTCTCCACTCTCCTAGACACTAGTTCAGCACGCGGCAACCTCGCACTGCGACCGCGGGAGATCAACCACTCGCCAGCATGGTAGCCCTTCGCAATGCGGATCGCAGGCTGATGACATCGCGGCCGGCGACCTCATCCGATGAGGACCGCCGTGGTGATCTGGCAGCCGAGCGTACCGGCCAGCGCGCAGGCGGTGCCTCCCTGCTGCTGGCGCAGGCTGAGTACGGCACCGGTCGTGGCCGTCACGATTGCCGTGAACGCAGCGGCGAGGGCGATCGACACGTTGGCGTTGGGGGCGACGGTGGCGGCGACGGTCCACGCCCAGAACAGCGCGACGCCGGCGAGGGCTGCCGTCGCGGATTGGCGAACGAAGGAGAAGGCGAAGACCGCCACAGGGAGCAGCAGCAAGAATGCGAA
Source organism: Thermodesulfobacteriota bacterium (assembly GCA_041743795.1). Classification (GTDB taxonomy): domain Bacteria; phylum Desulfobacterota; class Binatia; order HRBIN30; family CADEER01; genus CADEER01. Next base: position 5,648 of record JBGTMF010000175.1, read on the forward strand.
GTAGGAGTGCGCCAGCAGGCGCGAAGTCGACGTGCCGGGGCTGCCGTAGCGAGCGCTGACGTCGGTCGCCGGACCGTGTCCGCCGGGCCTCGCGTCGGCGCCGAGGCTGACAATGTCGGCCCAGTCCCCCCCCTGCGTCCGGTAGACGAAGGGAGTGCCCCAGGGATCGGGCGGGATGTCGCGCTGGTACTGGGGCACCAGAGCGGCGAGGCCTTCCGCCTCGGCGGGGACGCGATGGTGATCGCGCCGGTAGCGCTCGACGGCGGCATTCAACGAGCGCGTCATCTCGAAAGCCGCTTCGTGCCGGGCCCACGCGTCGAAGTCGCGCTCGAGCCAGTGCGCGGCGACGGAAGCGTAGCCGAACATGAAGACGGGCGACGCCGCGAAGCCGAGCACGAATGCCGCGATGACTGGCCATTTCACGATCCGCTCACTCCGTCGTCGCACCGGTCGCGATCAACAGTCCGGCGCCTAGCGTGCCGCGCCTCGTCGTTGATCCTTTGACGTCACGAATGGGTGGCGATATTCCCATCTTCGCTCGCGTGCCAGCTTTGCAACCGACGATCAACGCTTTCTGGCGATCGAAAACTCACGGCGCAATAGGGCCACCTGGTCCTGCAGCGAGGCCGAACGACTCGCAGTGCGCAACGCGTGAAAGATCTCCGTGTCGCTGGCTTCGCTGCGTTCACCGCCGATCTCGCGTGCGACGCAGACGAGCTGTTCGACAAGCTTTGCCAGCTCGTCCTTCGGAATCACCAAATCGCCGCGCTTCAGGGTGCCACTCCAATTGGCGGCATAGGGTCGCAACAAGTCGAGAATCTTGTCGCTGCCATCACTGAGATCCATCGGTGTTGCAGGCTATCACGCCGCGCACGCTGAGACCAATCGCCATCGGGGACACGGCGGAGGTCTTCCGTGGAATTCCCGGGTGTCATTCAACAGCGGCGTCGTGGAACAGCTGATGGTGCACGCGCATTCGTTTGACGAACGGCTTGGCCCGTTCGGCGAACAGCTGCGATCCGCGGTCGATGGCGGCGCCTGCCAATGGATGCGCCTGCTGGTCGATGTGCCGGTTGACGATGCGCAGCGTGGCGGCATCGACGGCGAGCTCTTGCAGGACGGCACGCAGTACGTCGAGGTCGTGATGCTCACCGAGGTTCTCCGTCAGCCGCCCGAGCGCCCGCGTGCGTGCGCGAAACTCTTCCGGCCAGACGCAGTCGAGCAGCCGCATGTGGTACCAGTGATCTTTGGCGCGCTTTCGCCATTGGTGGAGGACGTCCGGCGTCGGTTGCGAACGCGCGCGGCGTTGCGCCGATCGCGCCCGGCTGTAGGCGCGGCGTAACCCGCCGGCGATGGCCTCGAATCCGTCTTCATTCAATTGCCATTGGTGAGCGCGCCGGAGCGCGAGATCGAGCTGGCCGTGGAGATCTCCGGGGGTAGGCGCCGCGCCTGCGGCCAGGCGATCGCGGCGCATTTCGAGCGCGTCGAGAACCAGCGCGCGCTGCGCCACTGGCAGATCGTCGCAGCCATTCTCAGTCAGTTTCCGCCAGAACTCGACCACCACCTGGGCGTCGCGAACGCCGGCAAGACTGCGCGCGAAGTCGCGGTACCAGGCATTCTCCTCGGCAAACACGTCACCCAGAGGCCCTCGCACCAGGCGGAGCAGGGCGCGCATCTTCTTGCAACCTTTGCGAATGCGGTGATGCGCGACCGCGGGCTCGGACTCCGCCAGGTCGCGCATCGCGCGGCGCAGCACGACGCCGGCAATCCGCCGTACCGATTTCTCGATTGGCTCCCCCGCTTTGACTGCGTAGGCCATGCGCCATCTTATGCGAAACATCCGGGCGGCGCCGCAACCGTCAGGCGGGTTACCGACAGCTACGTTGCCCGGCGATTCCCTGATTGCTATCTCTGGCCGCCTGAGGAGTGGCGCATGGCGACGATGATCACGGCGGACTGTATCAACTGCGGAGCTTGCGAGCCCGAGTGCCCGAATACTGCCATCTACCAGGGCGGTGTCGAGTGGGAGTTCGACGGCGTCAAACACCCGCCGTTGTCGAACGACGTTTTCTATATCGTTCCGGAAAAATGTACGGAATGCGTAGGTTTTCACGACCAGGAGGCCTGCGCCGCGGTATGCCCGGTCGATGTCTGCATCCCCAATCCCGACATCCCGGAAAGCGAAGCGCAGCTACTGGAACGGGCCAAGCAGCTGCATCCGGGCAGCGAGTTCGGCGCCGACTTCCCTTCGCGTTTTCGCCAGGCCGACGGCGATGCTGCCGCACCGGTAGCGGCCGCGAGTGGCGCGGCGGCGAAGCCGGCGG
>JBGTMF010000176.1:0-20869 GCA_041743795.1 Thermodesulfobacteriota bacterium
CGGCGCCGGCGTCGGCTTCGGCGGGCTCCGAGCAAACTGCGCCAACAACAGCCGCAAAGGACGCGCCGGCGACGGCACGCGCTGCCACCGCCGTGGCCAAACCCGCCGCCAAGAAGCGGGCGACCAAGAAGGCGGCAGCCAAGAAGACTACCACCAAGGCTGCCAGCAAGACCGCTACCAAAAAGCCTGCCCGCAAGGCCGCGGCAAAGAAGACGACGGCGAAGAAGCGCACGGCGGCGAAAACCGCACCCAGCAGCGACGCGAACTGATGCCAGCGGGCGGAGGGGGCTTCTCTCCGCCCGCTGGATCTTCGATGGACCGTCGCCGCTTGCCTCTTCTCTTGCTGGTGGCTGTTCCTACGAGAGCAGCGAGTTTTGAGCGTATCTCAGAGTCCGCCGGCGCGGTGCCGGAAGATGCGTGAACGCCGCGACGACTCGGCCAATTCGAGGAAGAGCAACCCGCGCACGACCATCGCGAAGTACAGCGCAAAGCCGTACGCCAGGTAGCGTAGAAAAGTGAAGGCCACCCCGCCGCTCGGCAGGTTCCACAGCGCGGGCAGCACCAGAGCGAAGGCGATCGTCACCGGCAGCCATTCGATCCAGTTGTGCAGGATGAAGCGATAGCTTTCGCGCAGCAAGTCCATCGTCGAATGTCGGCCCAGGTAAATGAGCTCGGGTACGGCGTTGAAGAAGACGAAGATGAGAACTCCGGAAAACACGATGAGGGCCGGGCCCATCGGCGAAGACGCCAGTAGCGCGCCGACCAGGGAGAAGATCCAAAGGGCGAACATTACGCCGACGACGTCGCTGAAGTAGGCGCCGATGCTGCTGCGAACGTCGGCAAGAGTCGCCTTTCCCGTGCGAACGATGGCCTCGACGCAGTACAAAAACGACCCGGCACAAACTGCCACCGCGAGGTATGCGACGATGCCTCCCAGCAGCCCGACCATCCGCGTCACTACCCCGGCCACCAGCATCACGCCGACATAGGCGAAAACCGTCGCCGCCATCGGCCAGTTGCGCACCATCAGGACCGAACCGCGCCCGAATACGCGTTTGTAGATCGTCAGGGTAGTGAGGAGCCAATCCACTCGAGCAACCGTCCGTTGAAGTGTCAGCGCAGTACAACCGCAGGAGCGAGCCGATCACTCCGCCGCGGACCCTAACGCCCGCACCGTCACGGGTCAACGGCGACCCCGAATCTGTAGCGGCCGCCGAATCGGGCAGCGACACGACGCCCTCCTTTTCCGACGGACACGCAATCGCTATTGTCGACATCCATGCGAGTGCTCGTTGGTGCCCACAGCACCTTTCCACCGCCTGACGGCGTCCCCTCCGCGATTGCGCAGAGGGATCTCGGGTTGGATTGGGTCGTCGTCGACTTGCCTGAGTGGGGTGATCGCATCACCGGGATGGCCGGACAACTGGCTGGCGCCTGCCTCGGCGATCTGATGCCGGTGCCGTTCTCTCCCCTCCCCTGCCGTCAGATCCGTATCCAGGCACGCCTGCGCAACCGCACACGCTTGTTGCAGCCCGCCTTCCAGGAGACCCGTGGCGAGGTGACGGAGCCGCTGAAGATTGCCGTCACCGGACCGTACACTTTGTCGCGCCTGGCGCATATCGAGACGACCGCGTATCGCGATTGGCGTCACGTCGCAGAGGATCTCGCCAATCATCTAGCCGATGAGGTCCGCGCCGTCGTCGCCGGCGGCGCTCGCTGGATACAGCTCGACGAGCCGTCGATCCTGCAAGCGCCGGGTGACATCCGTTTCCTTCGCGAGCTGCTCGAACCGATCCAGGACGCGGTCGAACCGAATGCGGAACTACTGGTCGTGACCAATGGCGCGATCGTCGGCGATCTCTTCGCGCATCTCAATTCGCTCCCCGGGGCGGCCATCGGCCTCGATGCCGTGTCCAGTCCCGATGTCATCCGTGATATTGCCGCCACCGGATCGGGCAAGCCGCTGGCGCTGGGCTTGGTCGGAACCGGAGACACCCCGGCGGTCGAGCAATTGGTGGCGAGCATCGAAGCCGCCAGCAGGCGATATCAACACGAAGTGTTGTACCTGCAGCCCAACTGCGGCTTGCATTCGCTCACCGCTGCGGCGGCGAACGAGAAGCTCACCGCCTTGCTCCGAGCTCGGATGTTTGCGGGAATTTCGTGACGGCGTGCTCCGTCACGCCGACCCCTCGCGCGCGCCGTCGGACCCCCATGGCGCGGCGGATCAAAGACAGATGACGCCCGCGCCGCCGGCCGAGCCGCACAACGAGACGGCGGCAAATCGCGCCCACCACTTTCCCTCGGCTCGATCTTCGTCTATCAAGCCCGGATTGTTCTCGTCACCAACCTGCCAACTCGCCGCGAAATGAAATTTACCCCCGCCATGCAGCGCACCCTCGAGCGCCTTCCACTCGTCGGCGGCAATGTTCTGGTCGACGCTCGTTTCGACGATGCGGCCGACGCTGTCGCCTTCATCTCATTCCTGCGTCAACTGGTGGGTGGTGACGGCACCATCCTGATGCCAGCCTTCACGCATGCGATAACCCTGCTCGACGAGTCGCCGGAACCCGTCGCCTACCACAATGACCTGCCCGTCAATGCCGACCTCGGCGCCGTTCCCGAATCTTTTCGCCGCTCCGCGGCGACCCTCCGCAGCGGTCATCCGACGAACTCGTTCACCACCAGCGGCCCGCGCGGGCATGAGGTGCTCTCCACCAATCGCGACAACAACCCGCTCGGCCCGGTCAAAAAACTGAATTTGATGAACGGCCTATCCCTGCGCATCGGACAGCCGCTCGGCCGCTCGACGCCGATTCACCTTGCCGAGTTGCAGTGCATCCCGGGATTGCGATACCGCGGCACCGCCAAGCGAATCAACGTCGCCGGCTACGAAGAACGCGTCGTCGTCGAGCACGTCGCCACCTGCACGGTTGGTTACGACGCGATGGAAGACCTCATCACAGCGACGGTCGTTACCGAGGAACCTCCCGGCCAGGACGGAGTGCACCTCATCCCCTTGCGCGAGGTGATGCGCGCCGTTGCGGCGGCGATCAAAGCCTCACCGGAGGCGATTCTCTGCGGGCGCGACGACTGTCGCTCCTGTGCGGCAAGGCGTACGGCTCTCGATCGCGGTCGCTGACGAGCTGCGCCCGAGGATCGCCGACACGCCGTTCGGCGTCAGCGACGGCCGCTGGCCATCGTCGTCGAGAACCACCCACCCCTCCCGACTCAAGGCGCCGATCACCTCGGCCACCGTCGCGGCCGTCGTATCGAGTGCGGCGGCCAAGCGAGCAAAATCCCACCCGAGATCTTCATCCCATAAGACCTTGCGCGCCAGCATCAGGCGGCACAGGCGAAACATCACCTCAGCCAGTGGATGGTCGTTCGCTGGAACCCCAACTAGTTCTTCCGAGAGCATGCAGACGGAAGCAGCAACCGTCGTGCCAGACCCTTTGAGCCGCTTGCCCGGGTGCGGCACTGCGAGTTACCACAGCAAACCGCATAGTTCGGCTGTCCATTCTCGGCGATCGGCGCCGCAATTCGATCGCGGCCCGAGATTCCTGGAATCAGCGGGTTTTGAGCAAGGTGCGCAACTCCTCGAGTTGTCGCCGCACCTCGATCAGGGTGTCGCGGTAGCGGGAAGAGCCGAGCGGTAGCGCCATCTGGCGATCTTCCTCCGCCGCTGCGCCCGGCTCGATGGGGTCGACCGCCTCGCCGGTGGCCTCGAGGTCCTCGTCGCTTCGCCCACCGCGCAGGCGCCGCTTGGCGCCCTCGATGGTGTAGCGTTCATCGTGCAGCAGACGGCGTATCTCGAGCAGCGTCTCGACATCGCGACGGCGGTACAAGCGATGCTGCGAGCGCGTCTTTCCGGGGCGAATACTGGCAAACTCCGTCTCCCAGTAGCGCAGGACATACGGCTTCACACCGACCAGTTTGGCCACTTCGCCGATCTTGAAATACAGCTTGTCGGGAAGCTCGGTGGATGTGCCGCTCATCGGGCGAGCCTTACTCCTGGCCGTTCATACTCTTCTTGAGCATTGGACTCGCCTTGAATCCGAGGACCCGGCGCGCCCGGATGGTGATCGATTCGCCCGTCTGCGGGTTGCGCCCTTTGCGTGGGCGCTTCTCGTGGACGACGAAGTTCCCAAAGCCGGAGATCTTCACCTTCTGGCCGTGTTCGAGATGTCCCTTGATCATCTCGAATACCGAATCGACGATCTCGGCAGCCTCCTTCTTGGAAAAGCCGACCTTCTCGTGGATCCTTTCGACGATGTCCGCCTTGGTTACGGCCACGAGATCCCCCCTCGAAGACTGTGCTACTGACGATGCTCTACACGAAACTTTTTTTCTAGAGCGGCCACTAACTGGTCCTGCAACGCATTGACTTCCTCATCTGTCAACGTTCGATCGGCTGCCCGATACGCGATGGAGTATGCCAGGCTCTTCTTGCCGGGCGCAATAGGTGAACCGACGTACTCATCGAACAGGTGGACGGCCTCGACCAGATCGTGGTTCCATTGGCGAACGAAGTGGACGATCTCGTCAGAGCGGAACTCCGCCTCGACGACAATCGCCAGATCGCGGACGACGGCCGGAAATCGCGGCAGTCCGCGGAATTGCTTGGCGGGCAAGGCGCGCTCCGAGAGGCGCTCCAGGTCGATTTCGAACAACCAGTGGTCGCCGCCCAGATCAAGCGCCGCTTCGGCGTCGGGATGAAGCGCGCCGACGACTCCGACGAAGTCGTCTTCGATGAAGATCGAGGCACTCTTGCCGGGGTGGAGGCTCTCCCAATCCGTTGCCGGCCGCCAGGAGACCTTGTCCAGCAAGCCGAGGTGGTCAAACAGATTCTCCAGGACGCCCTTCATGTCGGTAAACGCAGGGACGCGACGTCCCCCGAGCCCGCTGACCGGCAGTACACCGGCCATCACGCCGGCGACCCGCCATCCTTCGCGCGGTTCACCCTCCCACCAGTAGACTTTGGCGATGGAAAACCCGGCAATCGCCGTCGCGCCCTGGTTGCGGTTGTGCCGCCACATCGCCGCGACGCTCTGCAGCAAACTAGTGCGCAGTTCGGATTCCTCGCGACTGATCGGATTCAGCAGCCGGATCGGACGCCCGCCGACGTTGACGCCGCGCAGCGCTTCGTTGCCCGCCGGCGTCGCAAACGCCAAGCCGATCAACTCGCTCATACCACCGCCCCGCAATAGCCAGCGAATCTCACGCTCCAGGGCCATTCGCTTGGGCATGCCGCCCACTGCCAATTGTCGCAACGGCAGATGGGTAGGGATGCGGTCGTAGCCGACGACTCGCGCCACCTCTTCGATCAAGTCGATCTCGCGCTCGAGATCGCTGCGAAACGACGGCGGCTGCACCGTGAAGGCGCCGCCGGCCGCCTTTGTCACCGTCGCGCCCAGGGCCTTCATGGTCTGGCGAATCGCGCCGAGAGAAACTTCGAGGCCGAGTATTTCATTGACCCGCTGCGGACGCAGGACGATCGAGGGAGAGGGGCGGCGCCCCGGGTAGACGTCGATGGCGGTCGGCGCCACCGTGCCGCCCGCAGTCTCGACGATGAGCGCGGCGGCGCGGTCGAGCGCATCGATGACTCCTTCGATGTCGACGCCGCGCTCGAATCGATAGGATGCCTCCGAGTTGAGATCGAGGCGGCGGGCCGTCCGCCGCACCGTCGTCGGATCAAACCAGGCGGACTCGAGCAGGAGATCCGTCGTCGTCTCCTCGACCTCGCTATCGGCACCGCCCATGACCCCGGCGATGGCGACCGCCTCGGCACCGGTCGTAATCAACAGGTCGTCAGCGGCGAGGAAGCGCACTACACCGTCGAGGGTCTGTATCGCTTCCGTCGATCCCGCTCGCCGCACGACGATCTCCGGCTGCGGCAGTCGACGCAGGTCGAATGCGTGCAGCGGCTGGCCGCGTTCCAGCATGACGTAGTTGGTGACGTCGACGACGTTGTTGATCGACCGCAACCCCGCCGCCTGCAACCGCAGGCGAAGCCACAGGGGAGACGGGCCGACCTTCACGCCGCGCACGATCCTGGCGGCGTAGCGGCGGCAGCCGCTTTCGTCCTCGATGCGGACCCGCAGGGCTTCGCCGGTCGCCGCGCCCTTCTCCTGCAGGCGCGTCGGCCGCACTCGCAACTTTGCTCCGGTCAGCAGTGCGACCTCGCGGGCGAGACCGAGCACGCTCAGGCAATCGCCACGGTTCGGCGTGATCGAAATCTCCAGCACCGTCTCACGTGCCGCGAGATAGTCGGCCACGTCGGCGCCGAGTGGCGCCGTCCGCGGCAATTCGAGAATGCCCGACGCCGCTTCGTCGCTCAGCCCCAACTCGGACTCGGAGCACAGCATGCCGGCCGAGAGAACGCCGCGAATCGTAGCGTTCTCGATATGCTTGCCGCCGGGCAGCTCGGCACCCTCGCGGGCCAACGCAACGCGTATCCCGGCGCGCGCATTGGCGGCGCCGCAGACGACCTCGACTGTCGATCCTGTGCCGCTGTCGACGTCGCACAGGGTCAGCCGCTCGCCCTGCGGATGCGGGCGCGTAGCCGTCACCGCGCCGACGACGACGCCGCGGATCTCGTCGCCGAGTTCCTCGATGCCTTCGACCTCGAGCCCACCCATGGTGAGTCGCTCGCAAAACGCCGCCGCGTCGAGACCGGACGCAACGAACTCACCGAGCCAGCGTAGAGGGAGCTTCATCGCTTCCGACAATCCTCAGAACTGCTCGATGAACCGCAGATCGTTAGCGAAGAAACGACGGATATCGTCGACCTGATATTTGAGCATGGCAATCCGCTCGACGCCGATGCCGAAGGCGAACCCCGACACCTGCTCCGGGTCGTAGCCGACCGCGCGGAAGACGTTGGGGTCGATCATTCCGGCGCCGAGAACCTCGATCCAGCCGCTGCCCCGGCAAATGCGACAGGGGGCTCCGCTCCCCTCACAGCCGAAACAACCGATGTCGATCTCGGTGCTCGGTTCGGTGAAGGGAAAGAAGCTCGGACGCCAACGAACCGCGCGATCGGCGCCGAAGATGCGCCGCACGCCGTGCGTCAACACGCCCTTGAGGTCGCCGAAGTTGATGCCGCGGTCGACCATGAAGCCCTCAATCTGGTGAAACATGGGCGAGTGCGTCGCATCGCTGTCGTGCCGGTAGGTGGCGCCAGCGGTGATAACCTGCAGCGGCGGTTCGTGTTCCGCCATGACGCGGATCTGAACCGGAGAGGTATGCGTGCGCATCAATCGGCCACCTTCGACGAACAACGTGTCCTGCATGTCGCGGGCCGGGTGATCGGGAGGGAAATTGAGCGCTTCGAAATTGTGGTAGTCGTCTTCGATCTCGGGGCCTTCGGCGACGGTGAAACCGAGCGCGACGAAGGCATCGATCAGCTCCCCCATGATCTGCGTCAGCGGGTGCAGCCGACCGAGCACCAGCCGCCGGCCCGGTACCGTGACGTCGATCCGCTCGCTCTCGACGCGACGCGATCTCTCCGCCGCCCGCGCCCGCTGCAATCCCTGCGAGATCGCGGCTTCGAGTTCGTCCTTGATGCAATTGACCAACGCGCCGATGGCGGGGCGATCGTCCGGGCTGACGTCGCGCATGCCGCGCAGCACGCTCGTCAGCTCTCCCTTGCGGCCGAGGAAGCCGACGCGGATCTCCTCGATCGACTCCTCGCTCGCGGCCGACGACAGCGCCGCCAGCGCAGACGCCCGAATTTTGTCGAGCTGATCCTTCATACTTCTGGGTCAGAAGTCGCGAGGCAGGCCGAGATTCGCTCTCGCCCTGCCCCCCAACCCCTGCGCGACTGCACTTCGGCTCACGCCGCGATTTGCTGCTTGGCCGCTTCGGCAATGGCGTTGAATCCGTCCGGATCATGCATCGCCAGGTCGGCGAGCACTTTGCGGTCGATCTCGATGCCGCTTTTCTTCAGGCCGTGGATCAGCTCGCGATAGGTCAGTCCGACACAGCGCGCGGCGGCATTGATGCGCACGATCCAGAGAGCGCGGAACTCACGCTTCTTCACCTTGCGATCGCGGTAGGCGTAGGTCAGCCCCTTCTCCACCGTCTCGCGCGCTTGCCTGTAAAGCTTGCGCCGGCCACCGACGTTGCCTTTGGCCAGCTTGAGAACCTTCTTGTGGCGCGCACGCCCTGTGGTTCCACGTTTTACTCGGGGCATTGTCTCTTACCTCCATGGGAAATTCGCCGCCGTGCGCGCTGCGCATCGAGGGCAGACACCGCGAACCGTGCTCGCGGCGCCTCGACGATCGAACGCTCACAGCGCCGATCGTCATATTCGTCTACAGATAGGGCAGTATCGCGCGAATCTGCGGCGCGTCGACGCCTGCGACCAGGGTGCTCTTGCGCAGCCGGCGCTTCTGCGTCGCCGACTTGCTGCTGAGAATATGTCGCAGGTAGGCGCGCCGCCGCCGGATCTTGCCGGTTCCGGTCACCGTGAATCGCTTTGCCGCGCCGCGGTTGGTTTTCATCTTGGGCATGGGTCTCTCCTTCAGTCGTACTCAAATCGCGTGCGGTGTCGCCTCAGCTCGCACCTGGTCGATGAATGCTTGCAGCGACATCGCCTCGCCGCCGCCGCGTCCATGGCGGCGCGGCGCAACGGTTTCCTTTTCCATCTCATCATCGCCGACGACGACGGCAAACGGAATCTTTTCTACCTGCGCCTCGCGAATCTTGTAACCCAGCTTCTCGTAGCGATCGTCCAACTCGGCGCGAATTCCCGCCGCCCGCAGACGCTCGCAGACGCGAGCCGCGTACTCATCGTGGCGTTGCGTCACCGTCAAGATCCGCACCTGCTCGGGCGCCAGCCACGTCGGGAAGGCGCCGCCACAGTGCTCGATCAAGATGCCCATGAAGCGTTCGATCGCGCCGAGAATCGCCCGATGGATCATCACCGGCCGCGCGTCGCTTCCATCCGAGCGCACGTACTTGAGGTCGAATCGCTCCGGCAACGCACCGAAATCGAGTTGGATCGTCGCCAGTTGCCAACCGCGCTGCAGCGCATCGAAGAAGACGAAGTCGATCTTCGGACCGTAAAAGGCCCCGTCGCCGGCGTTGATTTCGAAGTCCATGGCGGCGCCGCGCAGTGCCGTCTCTAGCGCACCCTCGGCCTGCTGCCACATCTCGTCGCTGCCGATCGACTTCTCGGGGCGCGTCGACAGGTAGACTCGGCGTTGATCGAAGCCGAAGTCGGTGTAGACCTCCTCCACCATCTTCAGCAGCGAGGTCATCTCATCGCCGATCTGCTCGGGCGTACAGAAGATGTGAGCGTCGTCCTGGGAGAACGAACGCACCCGCGTCAGGCCGTGCAGAGTGCCGGAGCGTTCGGCGCGGTGCAGCCGGCCGAAGTCGGCGTAACGGATGGGCAACTCGCGGTACGAGCGCTTGCGCGTGTTGTAGATGATGCAGTGGGACGGGCAGTTCATCGGCTTGACGGCGAACTCCCGCTCCTCGAGGTGCGAGAAGTACATGTTCTCTTTGTAATTCTCGTAGTGCCCCGACTTGTGCCACAGTTCGACGTCCATCACCTGCGGCGTGATCACCTCGTCGTAGCCGTACTTGAGGTAGAGGTTGCGCACGTAGTCGACGAGTTTGTTGTAGACGAAGGCGCCCTTGGGGTGGAAGAACGGACTGCCCGGCGCCACTGGGTCGAAGGTGAAGAGGTCGAGATCCTGGCCGAGGCGGCGGTGATCTCGCTTCTTCGCTTCTTCCAGCCGCGCCAGATGTGCCTCGAGCGCCTCGCGGTCGGCAAACGCCGTGCCGTAGATGCGCTGCAACATTTCGTTGTTTTCGTTGCCGCGCCAGTAGGCACCGGCCACGTGCGTCAGCTGCACCGCCTTGAGGCGACCTGTCGTCGGCACGTGCGGTCCGCGACAGAGGTCGACGAACTCGCCCTGGCGGTAGAGCGACAACGGTTCGTCTGCGGGCAAGTCGCGAATGATCTCGACCTTGTAAGACTCGCCCATCGACGTGAAGAGATCGATCGCCGCCTGGCGCGACAGCATCTCGCGCCGCACCGGAAGGTTCTCCTTGACGATCTTTTTCATCTCCTGCTGGATCCGCTCGAGGTCCTCGGGAGTAAACGGCGTGTCGCGCTTGAAGTCGTAGAAAAAGCCGTTCTCGATCACCGGGCCAATCGTCACCTGCGTTCCCGGAAAAAGCCGCTGCACCGCTTGCGCCATGAGGTGCGCCGCCGAGTGACGAATGACGGCAAGACCGGCCGGGCTCGACGCCTCGACCGGCTCGACGACCGCCTCGTCGGACACCTCTCGCGACAGGTCGACGACGACGCCGTCCACCTTGGCGGCAACCGCCTCTTTGAGGTTGGCCCCGGCTGCCTTCAAAATGTCGACGGCGCGAAGCACAGGGGTGTTCGCGCTATCGATCTCGTATGTCGTCTCGGCGGCCATGATATTCGTCGCATGCGTTGACGCCGCGGAGGAGCGGCCCGGGCCGTTCCTCCGCGCGTGATGGTAGGCACGGGCGGATTTGAACCGCCGACCCCTTCCGTGTCAGGGAAGTGCTCTCCCCCTGAGCTACGTGCCTTCAACAACGTTTGATTACGCTATGCCAATACCTCGGATCCCTTCGCTCAGCCGCCGGCGCGCTCCACGACAAAACCGCGCAAATTTAGACAATTAGCCAAGCCCCGCTGCATATCAATCGGCGCCGGCAGAATCAAGGTCGGGTCTTTCCATGAATTTTCGATCTGGCCGCTTGCGCGAGTTTTATAACGCCGTTCCGTCCCCACATCTGATTTGGCTTCGTGTTGGCCGACGCTTCGAGGCAAAACCGCAGCGCGCCGCGCCTCGTTGACCTGCCGACCGCGCCACTGTACTCGCCAGTGATGTCGCAAATTCGCACTCGTTTCGCTCCCAGCCCGAGCGGTTATCTGCACGTCGGCGGCGCCCGCACGGCGCTGTTCAACTACCTGTTCGCTCGCAACCAGGGGGGCACCTTCGTCCTGCGGATCGAAGACACCGACCGCGAGCGGTCTACCGACGAGTCGATCGCCGCCATCCTCGAAAGCATGCACTGGCTCGGCCTCGATTGGGATGAGGGCCCCTTCTACCAGAGCGAGCGCGGCGATGTTTACAACCCCTACGTCGAAAAGCTGATCGCCTCCGGCAACGCCTACCGCTGCGCCTGCACGCCGGCGGAGGTCGACGCGATGCGCGCGCGCGCCCAGGCGGCCGGGCAGCGACCGGGGTATGACGGCACCTGTCGCGAGCGCACCGATGTCGCCCCGGAGCAACCCCACGTCGTGCGCTTTCGCACCCCTGACGAGGGGGAAACCGGCGTCGATGACATGATTCGCGGCCCGGTGCTATTCAACAACAGCGAAATCGACGACTTGATCATCCGCCGCAGCGACGGCTCGCCGACCTACAACTTCGTCGTCGTCGTCGACGACGTCGAGATGGCAATCACCCACGTCGTCCGCGGCGAAGACCACCTCTCCAATACGCCGAAGCAGATCATGATGTACCGAGCCCTCGGCCTGCCGGTGCCGCGTTTCGCCCACGTGCCGCTGATCCTCGGCCCCGACGGCAGCCGGCTCAGCAAACGACACGGCGCGACCTCGGTAATGGCGTACCGCGAGATGGGGTATCTGCCCGACGCGGTCAACAACTACCTGGCCCGCCTCGGTTGGTCGCACGGCGACCAGGAGATCTTCTCGCGCGCCGAATTGATCGAGTATTTCTCACTCGACAACGTCGGCTCGTCCGCCGGCGTCTTCAATCCCGAGAAACTCGAGTGGCTGAATTTCCAGCACCTCAAATCGCTGGCCGCGCCGCTGCTCGCCGCCCAGATCAAGCCGCTGATCGAGGCGCGCAGCTGGCAGATCCCCGGCGACGATGCCTGGCTGGCGCGCATGGCGACGACGCTGCAGGAGCGCGCCAAGACCCTCAACGAGTTGGTCGACGCCGCCTATTACTACTTGCAGGACGATCTCGCGTTCGACGAAAAAGCCGTCGAGAAGCATCTGAAAAGCGCCGCGCCGGAAATTCTCTCAGCGCTGCGGAGCGCACTCGCCGACATCGCCGAGTGGGACGACGCAAGCATCCACGCTGCCTTTGAATCCGTGATGAATCAGCACGACCTCAAGCTCGGCAAGCTGGCGCAGCCGGTGCGCGTCGCGTTGACGGGAGGCAGTGTCAGCCCGGGCATCTTCGAAGTGGTCGCCGTACTCGGCCGCGACCGTGTCCTGCGCCGGCTCGATCACGCGCTGCAGCTACTCACCGGTGCCGGCTGAGGGAACCAACCTAATCCGCTTGCGCCTCGGCGCGGTTCTTCATCGCCTGCTCGATCTCCTTCGCGTTCTTGTTGATCGCCTGCATCGTCGCCGCCAGCGCCTGACCGATCAGTTCCTGGTTCTGCGAGCGGTAGCGCTCCAGGGACAGCTCGCGCGCCCGATTGGCGCCGGCGAAGACGGGGGTGACATAGCGGGCGAACATCTCGTAGGAGAGGCGGGTCCTCTCCCAGTCGGCCCAGTTGTGCGCCAGTTGCAGGAAACAACCGAAGCCACCGGTGCGCTGCCACAGGCGATCGAGTTGGGCGATCGCGTCGTCGGGGGTGCCGATCACCGCCATGCCGGACTCGATCATCGCCGCCACCGGGTCGTCGGCCGACAGCTCCGGCGGCGAGGCCGGGTTGACGGCGCGGAAGTAGGCAATCCAGTCGGCGAGGCCGAAGCGGACGTTCTCCATAGCCTGCTGGCGAGTCTCGGCAAGGTGCATCGGCCCCACCAAACGCAAGCGGCCGCGGTCCATTTCCGCGTTTCGCTGCGCCGCCGTGTCGGTGGCGATTTGCCAGTTGGTGCCGAGAACGTCGTAGCCGTTGATCGTCGTCGCCGCGACGCAGAGCATGCCGAGCCCGTGCGTGCCCGCCAGGATGGCGCTGTTGGGAGTCACCGTGCTGGCAACAGCGATCTCCGGGTGCGGCCGCGTGAAGGGCCGCAACTGACAGGTGGCGCCGCGCAGGGTGAACCAATCGCTCTCGCAGTCGACGGTCTCGCCGCGGAAGAGCCGCAGGATGACCTCCAGTGCCTCGTTCATGCGCGCCCGCTGCGTCGCCACCTCGATGCCGAGCATCGCTGCGTCGGACGGTAACAGGCCGGGGCCGATTCCGAACATCACCCGCCCGCGCGTTTGGTGATCAAGTTGCAGGATTCGGTTGGCCACCGTCAGCGGATGGTGGTACGGCAGCGATACGACTCCGGTGCCGAGCTTGATGCGCCGCGAGCGCTCGGCCGCGGCGGCAATGAACACCTCGGGCGATGCGATGATCTCGAAGCCGGCCGAATGGTGCTCACCGATCCACGCCTCATCGTAGCCGATCCCGTCGAGGAACTGGATCAGCTCGAGATCGCGTTGGATTGCCAGCGTCGGATCCTCCCGCGTCGGATGAAACGGTGCGAGAAAGATGCCGTTGCGAATCAATCGGTCCGATGCAAACCCGTCCTGCGCGCTCTCAGCCATTGGCGCAGGCTATCGCCATTGGCGGAGCCAATCCAGCAAACAGGCTCGCCGCTTGCCAACCTCTCCAAATGCAACCGACCCGGCTACGGCAGGTTCATGCGGAACTGGAAGATCGCGCCCGAATCGCCGCGGCTGTTCTTCAATCGCATCGGCACGCCGAACCCGGCGGCGAATCGCTTGCTCGGGTGGACCCAGGACAGCCCAGCCACCGCCAGGCTGCCGAACTCGCTGTCGTCGCCGCCCTCGAGGCGCAGCGACAGGTGCTTCATAGGGTAGACGAGCGAGAAGCGAAAGCCCTTCTCAGCCGGATAGAACGCTCCCATCGGCTCCGCCGGGCGGTCGCCCAGGTGAAGCTTCACATTCGGCATATCCGCGGCGACAGCGAACTGCGCCGACACGGCGATCGGTCGTTTGCCGTCCGCATCGCGATGTTCGACGAGCGGCACACCGAATCCGCGCACGTACGAGATCGCCATCTCCGCCAGCGGCGTCAGATCCAGCGATCGCCGCTTTTGCCGCGGCTGGTCCTGTGGCAAGGCGATCAGCCTGGCGAGAAGCTGTCTCTCGCGAACCTCGCGCCAATCGAGCGCCAAGCGAACGTATTCCGTCTCGTCGCCCCAGCGGGGAACTCCGGTTCTCGCCGCCGTCTCCTCGTCAAAGGCCGCAGCCGAAGCCGCGGTCATTGCGAAAAGTGCCGACCAAGCGGCCATCGATTTTCGACAGGACCACATCAGCCAAACTCAGCGAATCTGTTAGCAATGGTAATGCCTTGCTCGGCTGGCTTGCAAGCGAGATCTGGCCGCGTAGAAATACTTGACGAACCGTCCCCTCAGTCCCCGATCACCGCTGCCACGGCTTCCAGTACCGCATCGTGAATTGGCCCTGACGTCGCTATAATACCACGGTTTTTATCGAGGGCGCGGCCGTGCCGGAAGTCCAGCGGCGTTCCCTTGATATCGGTCACTCTGCCGCCCGCGGATTCGACGACGAGCTTGCCTGCGGCGTGATCCCATATCTTCTCGCGGTAGTCGGCGTGCGTCGGCATCCGGAGATAGATCGACGCGTCGCCGCGGGCGACACAGGCGTACTTGCACTGGCTATCGATGCGGAAGGGTTCGCGGGTGATTCCCAATCGGCCGGCGATCTCCGCCGACTCGTCGTGGTCGGAATGCCCCGACTCGACCGATTCACAGAAGCGAGCCTCGCTCGGCGCGGCCAACCTGGCGACGGCGATCGCCCGCCCGCGGTCGTCGCCGTCCGTCCACAGATCGAGCTCGCGTGCCGCCGATCCCCGCGTCGCGACAAAGAGCGCGCCTGCCGTGTTGGCGACCAATTCGCCGCCGCGCGGTAGATTCGGACAACCGAGTACGCCAAAGACGACCTCGCCATCCTCGATCAAAGCCAGGGCGATCGCGTACTGTCCGCCGCGCAGGTATCCCTTGGTGCCGTCGATCGGGTCAAGTGTCCAATAGCGACCGCCGCGGGCGTCGCCACCGCCGCGATCGATCCAATCCAATACCTGGCTCTCCGACGTGTCGCCGCCGAGCACCGAGCGCACCTGGGCGACGACCTCGGCGCGCAACGCGGCGTTCTCGGCGCGGCGGAGTTCCCGCGAATCCTCCTCGCCGACGACGGAATCTTCGCCGAAGTGGCGCTGCAGTATTGCACAGACCACCGCTTGCGAGGCGAAGTCGGCAACAGTCACCGGACTCTTGTCTTCCTTTTTGAGGGTCGAGGCGTCGACCAGCGCCGCTTGTACCGTCCGGCAAATCACCGCAGCGCGCCGCACCGCTTCGATTGCGGTGTGTTCAATCAGCTCAATGTCATCCACCCGAATTCCTCCTCCATCGGCAGACGAAACCGTAGAGGAATCACACTGCACAGGCAAAATGCCAGCTGGCGGCGAGATCGCCAAAAACTTCCGGGCAATCGCAGTCCCCTTGCACCCACTGCGGCGCCGGTGAATTCTGGTAAGCGTGAAACGCTTACTCCCGCCAGTGTTCTTTTGCATGGGATTGTTCGCCGCCGCGGCCGCGGCCCAGCCCTCTGACAATCCATCGCGCACCGTCACTCAGGAGCGCGCCTGCGAAGACTTCTGCCATCAGCTCTTCGGCGCCGACGACGTAAAATCCGGCCAATGCGTGCAGGGCTGCCAGACCGCGGCGCGCTGCATCGAGCGCTGCAATGAACGCTTCGCCGACGACGCCGAAAAGTTAAAGCGCTGTAACTACAACTGCGCCCGCGGCCGCTGACAATTCCAGATTTCAAATTCCAGTTTCCAGATTCCAATCCCCCCTCTGGAATTTGGAATCTGGAATTTGGAATTCGAAAACGCGCTTCGCAATCGGCCGATTCGATTATAGAATCGCTGGGTGGCTGGTGAGGTGGGTGCAGAGGGTGAGCTGTCGGGGGCTGGCAAGCTGCTCGCGTTGGTGTTCATGGCGGCAGTCGTCGCGCCCAACCTCGTCGCCGTGGCGATTCCGGCGGAGAGCTGGCCCTACACCAATGCGCCGATGTTCGCCCACCGGGTGGCGCCGGAAACTCCCAGGTACGCCTTCGTCTTTGCCGGGCAGACGCGTGCCGGCGACTTCGTCGAGCTCGGCTACTACTCTGCCGGCGCACGCTGGTCGCTGTTGCGCTTGTTCTTCAAGTTCGTCTACGGCGCGGTGCCGGCGGGCGGCGCTTTTTGCGTCTACCCCGACGATGACCGCACGCGCCTCGAGGAGCGCCTGAGCCGCTTCTTCGAGGTTTTCGTCGACCGCTACCACGCGCGGCGGGCGGACGCAGAGCCGCTGCGCAGCCTGGTCCTCGGCGTGACGCCGCTGCAGGGCGCCTCGAACCAGCGCGGCGCCATGCGCCGCCTGGGTGTCTACGACGTTGCGAGGCGGAGCTACACACACGAATGGGAAAGCCCATCGTGAAGGCGACGAGTGCCGCCGAGCGCTGGCTGTTTCGCCGCCAGAGCCCGTACTGCCTCGGCATCCTGCGCATTCTCCTGATCGGCTACCTGACGACGCGCATTCCCCAGTTGATCGCCGATGTCGAAGTCGCCGCTGAGCTGCCGGCCGAGTTCATGGCGCCGGGAATCCTTCTGAGGTGGCACCCGCTGCCTTTCCCGTTTCCCGCTCGCTGGATTGGTGGATTCCAGACCGTGATGATGCAGCTAGGCATTCTCGCCGCGCTCGGTCTGTTCACCCGCGCCACGGGCCTCCTGTTCGCTGTCGGGTACATATATTTGGAGGCCATCCAATCGGCCTGGGGCTGGCACGATCACGGGCCCAGCCTGGTGGTCCAGGTGGTGGCGGTGATGCCGTTCCTGCCGGGCGTCGATTCTCTCTCGTTGGACCTGGTTTGGCGCCGCCTGTTCAGGCCGCGCCGCGGCCAGCCGCTCGCGGCAGCGTTGATCGGCGCCGCGGCGCCGCGTTGGGGCGTGCAGCTCGTTCTCGTCCTCGTCGCAACGTTCTACTTCGCCTCCGGCTTCGCTAAACTGCGGATCTCCGGCGTCGAATGGATGGATGGACAGACGCTTGCCTTCTACATGAGCGGCAACAGCCTCTCGTCGCATATCCAGCAGATCGGAACGTTGCCGTCGGTCGACGCCGCGGAACGCTGGCGCGACGGCATCGGTCTCACCCACTATCTGTACGGTGCGCGGCCGGTGGATCTGGCGCGGCGAATGGCAGAGATTCCGGCGCTAATGGTCGTCTTGTCGGTGGCGACGATCGCGCTCGAGCTAGCCTTTCCGCTGGTGCTGGCCGGCGGCGCGCTACGCACCGGCCTACTCCTCAGCGGCGCGTGCTTCCACCTGTCGATCTACTACTTGATGGGGATCTCGTTCTTTCCCTGGACAGTCATCGACTTCGCCATGATCGACTGGCGCAGCGTCGCTGGCCGAAAGGAGTGAGACGGGTTTGATTCTATTCCAGATTCCAAATTCCAGATTCCAATCCCCCACCTCTGGAATTTGGAATCTGGAATCTGGAATTTTCTGGTCGTTACTTGGCCTTCGCCTTGAACAGCTTGGTGTCGTTCTTGACCACGTCCGCCGTGTCATAGACGGCTTCCATGCAGATCCCCGTCTGTATGTTTCGCAGTTGCGCGGTCACCGGTAGCGGCAGACCGCCCAGCGTCCCATCGGGTAGATTCCCTCCCCGGCCCTTCATCAACGCCCTCGCATTGTCCTGCGTGGCCTTGCTCCTGAGCGCCACCTTGGTGATGCCGGCCTCGCTGCCGGTCTTGTCCTTGTAACTGTACCCCTTGTCGCTCAGCGCCGACCACGTCACAGCGTTGGCCGGAACCTCGGTTCCGAGTAGGAATCCGTTCGCTGCATAGACGCAGAAGCGGTAGTCGGCCGTCGTCGTCGGATCGCTCAGTTCGGCCTGAGTTGTCGCCTGCCCCTTGATCCACTTCCACATCAACTTGTCCTTGTCGTCGTCGACGTTGTCCTTGAGGAACAGCAACGATTTCTCCGCCGTGCGGCAGCCGCCATCGGGCACCTCCGAGCAGCCGACAAGTGCGGGGCAGGTATTGAGCAGGATCGCCACGTTGTTGGAGCCATGGTTCGTCACCGCGACATCCGGCATCCCGTCCGCGTTGAAATCCGACACCGCCACGGCACCCGACCCCGCCGCGAAGCCCGTCGCCGCCGCGAAGCTGCCGTCCCCCACTCCGAGCAAGATCAGCAGGTTGAGGGAGCCGCCGTTCGACACCGCGAGGTCCGGCGTACCGTCCGCATTGAAGTACCCCACCGCCACGGAATTCGGAAACCCAGCTTCGTAATCCGTCGGCGTCCCGAAGCTGCCGTCCCCCGCGCCCAGCAGGATCCTCACGTTTTGGGAGAGGAGTAGTTTCGCCACCGCCAGGTCCGGCGTCCCGTCCGCGTTGAAGTCCCCCACCGTCGCGGATCGAGGTCCCCCCCCAACCGAGAAGTTCGTCGCCGCCGCGAAGCTGCCGTCCCCTGCTCCCAACAGGATCGACACATTGAAAGAGAAGAGGTTCGCCACCACGAGGTCCAGCGCCCCGTCCGCGTCGAGGTCCGCCACCGCCACGGATTGAGGACCCGACCCAACCGCGAAATTCGTCGCCGCCGCGAAGCTGCCGTCCCCCGCTCCCAGCAGAATCGATGCGTTATCCGAGCCGTTGTTCGCCACCGCGAGGTCCAACGTCCCGTCCGCGTTGAAGTACCCCACCGCCACGGAAACTGGATCCGAACCAACCGCGAAGTTCGTCGCCGCCGCGAAGGTGCCGTCCCCCACTCCCAGCAGGATCGACACGTTGTCGGAGTCGCCGTTCGCCACCGCGAGGTCCGCCGCCCCGTCCGCGTTGAAGTCCCCCACCGCCACGGATTGAGGACTCGCCCCAACCGCGAAGTTCATTGCCGCCGCGAAGCTGCCATCCCCCGCTCCCAGCAGGATCGACACATCGTTGGAGTCGCCGTTCGCAACTGCGAGGTCCGGCGTCCCGTCCGCGTTGAAGTCCGCCACGGCCACGGAAGTTGGACCCGCCCCAACCGCGAAGTTCGTCGCAGGCGCGTTGAAACTCGGTCTGGAACAGACCGCCTGCCCCGCCTGCGGGTTGCCCAGCAGCAACGCCAGGGCGGTCGCCGCCACTCCGAACCACGCACGCCGCGACCCTATTACCTGTCGGACCGACGCTGTCTCTTGCCACGCAATTGGCTGCACGCCCGGTACCTCCACGATGGTTTCGAATCCGAATCCCCCTGTGCAGTGCGCCCTCGAACCGGTGGAACACTTCGAGGCCGGGAGCGATAACACAGGCGGCGGCTCACGGTTACACGGCACCGGGCGGAAGACAACGATTTACCGGACTCGTTTCGACCCGTGATGATTCAATTCCAGATTCCAAATTCCAGATTCCAATCCCCCTGCTCTGGAATGTAGAATCTGCGGCCGTCTACGAAAATAGATTCCCCAAAGTCGGAATGAAGCTTCAGCGAGCGAGGGGATCGATGACGCGAAGACCCGGAAGCCTGGCGAAGCCTTGATCGTGGGTCCAAAGCTCCGACGCCCCGTGCTCGAAGGCGGTCAGCGCGATTTGCAGATCGAAGACGCGGGCACCGGCGACCGCCAGGTCGGCCGCCAGCTGCAGCAACCGATCGTCGAAACCCGGCCCCGGGGTCCAGACCTGCATGTCACCGTCCATCTTCAACGCCGCCAGAAACGCGGTCGCTTCCTCGCCGGTCGACGGCCGAGCTGCTGCCCGGTGCGTGACGACGCTCCAGAACTCCGCAACGGTCGTAAGCGTGATGCCCCAGCCGCGACGGTCGGCGCTCGCCCGTTCGAGAGCGGCTCGTGCGCTCCGGTGTTCGAGCAGACTACTCCGGTGTGCGTAAATGAGGAGATTGGTGTCGACCGCGATCACGGGTCGCGCCGCAACCAGTCCGTCATTCTCTCCCGGTCCGCGAGGTCGAGGCCCGGCGCCAAGTCACCGGCCACCGTCACCCAGCGGATCCGCGTGCGTTGCACCTTCGTCTTCATCCCGGGTGCCCGGCGGGTGGATTCAAGCTGCGCACGTAGGCCCTCGGTCACAAGCGCCCGCAGCGGGCGACGCAGCTCGGCTGCCCGTTTCTTGGCCCGAATCAAGAGTTCTTCCGGAATGTCGAAGGTCGTCTTCATGCGGGGAACCGTACAACCGTAAATACTGCTCGTCAACGAGCACCGCGGCCCGCGGGGCAGCCATCGAGGGCGTTGCGCACGGCCACGATGAGCTGCGCTACGCCGAGGCATTGGTCCGATATGCCGCAATCGAAGGCACGGCGACACGAGGCAAAGGGCGAGACTCCGATTGCGATGCGCACGGCGGTGGTGAGCTCGCTGATCGATACGGCGCGGTTGCCGTCGCAATCGCCGGCGCAAACGGCACCGGGCGGCGCGACGCTGTCGACCGGGTCGATCACGCCTTCGAGCAATGCTTCGACCTTGAGCCCTGCCGCCGGGGCCTGGATGTGGCGCGGCGGCTTGCCGGCACCCAGCCAATCTTCCGGCACGTTCCCGAAGACGCGCCGCAGTGGCTGCGACGGCTGCCGGCGCCTGTCGTCTTCCATCGCCTGGTCGATGCGCACAAGTGCCGCGGTGCCCAGCCCGCCACGTCCGTCCGCTGAGTGGCAGGTCAGGCAGAACGAGTTCGTCGACGAATCGGGTCGCGGCTCGCCGTAGACCAGGGGGCCTTCGGGGAACAGCAGCTCGCTTCGCACTGAGCGCAGCTGATCGGGAAGGATGGCGTGGCGGTCGTAGTCGCGGCCGTAGTCGTGAAAGCACACGAAGCGGCTTTCGCCGTCGGTCTGGTAGGCCCCGACCTGGGCGCGGATCCGCGCGTGCGCCCATGGCGGAGCGCGC
>JBGTMF010000177.1:0-8951 GCA_041743795.1 Thermodesulfobacteriota bacterium
TTCGGTCTCGCCGAGCTCGACGAAGCCGATGCCTACCAACACGCATTCTCGAACATCCTCATCGAGGACAGCACGAGCCTCGACTCCCGTGGCGTCGGCATCTTCGTCGACGGGTTCGTCACGGGCGTGACCCTGCGCAACCTGCGTGTAGAGGGCTCGGGGAGCGCCGGCATCTATCTCGAGGCCGGTTCGAAGGACAACGTCGTCGAGAACAACCAGATCGTCGACAACGGGTACGGCGAGAACGGACCGAGCGGACAGACCTTCGATTTCGGTGGGATTACGTTCTGGTTCTGGGGCACCGGCCGCGAGGGCCTGGCGATCGACGGTTCGCGCTTCAACGTGGTGCGCAACAACGTCTTTTCGGGCAACGCCGCGGGGGCGATCTTCCTCTACAAGAACTGTGGCGAGTTCGTGAACACACGCCCGAACAACTGGTGGACCCGCCTGTACGGCGCCAACGGCAACCTCATCGAGAATAACACCTTCGTCGGCCAACGCTACGGTGTGTGGATCGGCGCGCGGATGAGCGCCAACGTCCTGCCGATGGATTGCAGCGATCCCGCCTATCTGCCCGGCGTCGTCCTCGACTACGCGAGCGACAACGTCGTGCGCGACAACACGTTCCAGAACGTCACCTTCGGTGTACGAATCGAGGACGACGGCGCCGTAATCGACGACAACCGATTCTTCGGTAGCAACCCGGCGCACCAGGCGGTGATCGTCGGCACGCAGCAGCGAACCTCCTCTCTCGGCTTGCCGGTGGACGACACGACGATCTCCGACAATCAGGCCTGGATCGACGGCAATCTCAGTCCCTACCGATGGGTACACGGCGAGAACGATACGGTGTTCGACGGCAACGACAGTCTCGGCCGGCGGGCCGACTTTTGCGCGGGTGAGCCGCCGGCGACTGGGCCGTTTGTGATGACCGTCGCCATCGCCCCCTACGATCCGGAGAATCCACCGACCGGCGATCCGCCGACGCTGCCGGAACCGGAGCCGCTGGTGGCTTGCGCGCCGTCGTGTTCCGGCACGACCGCGGCGGCGCGATCACGGATTCGCATCCGCCGTCTCGACACGCCGCCGGGCGACGACGTGTTGAGGTTTGCTGGCGAGGTGACGCTGCCGTATCCGTTCAGCCCGCCTCTCGACCCCGCGACAGATGGAATCGAGATGATCATCGCCGACGCCGCCGACAACCGAGTTCTCGACGTCGTCCTGCCGGGCGGCGCGTACGATCGCGACACCAAGGTGGGGTGGAGGACGACGCGGCGCGGCAACAAGTGGACCTACGTGAACCGCGGTGCGGCGCCGCCGAACGGCATCGCCCGCGTCGTCGTCAAGGACCGCTCCAGCCGTGCGCCCGGCCTGGTGCAGTTCGTCGTCAGAGGAGTCGATGGGTCCTACGCCGTCGACGAAGCAAACCTACCGCTCATCGGTCTCGTCGCTCTCCAGCCGCCGGCTGTGGACAGCGCCCAGTGCGCCGTGGCGACGTTCGCGGCGCCGGCCGCCGCCTGCACCACCCGTCTGGGCGTGATCAACTGCCGCTAGTGCGAACGAAAAATCGATCGGCGCCGCCACGTTGAGTACGACGCCGAGCGCGAGCATCTCGAAACGTCCCGCCTCGCTGAGCGCACTCAATAGGACGATGCCGACGCGGGCGCGAATCGGTACGCCGCCGGAGCTCAAGGAAGCCGCCGCCCCGGCGCGACCACCGAGGCGCGAGGGCAGGCTATTTGAACCTCCGACGGCGTGCTAGGAGATGGCGTCGTTTATGCCCGGAGGGGGCGGATCGCGGACGGGCGGTTCGCCCTTGCGCAACGGGATCACCGGGCCCGACAGAGAAGGGCAGGGGCAGGGAGGGACGGTGCTAAGAAGCGCATTCGGGTGATCCTCGGTCCGCATCGGACTCAGGCGAGGTTCACGGCCCTGCGCACCGCGCTGCTAGCGTTGGCAGTCGCGGTGGCCGGCTGTGAAGAAAAAGCGGCTCCCGTTGCCCCGCCGCCGGCGGAGGTCTACATCGCCGACGTCGTGCAGAAGGACGTGCCGATCTTTCAGGAGTGGGTCGGCACGATGGACGGGTATATCAACGCGCAGATCCGTGCCCGCGTGCGCGGCTATCTACAACAGCGTCCCTACACGGAAGGCTCGCTCGTCAAGACCGGCGATCTGCTGTTCGCGATCGACGCGCGCCCGTACCAGGCCGCCCTCGATCAAGCGAAGGGCGAGCTCGGCCGCGCCGACGCCGCACTCACCAAGTCGCAGCAAGATGTTGCGCCTTACACGCCGCTGGCGACCGAGGGCGCGATCAGCCAGCAGGAGCTCGACAACGCGGTCCAGGCAACCCGGTCCAATCGCGCGGCGGTGGAGGCCGCCAGGGCGAACGTCGAGAAGGCGCAGCTCAATCTCGACTGGACGCAACTGAAGTCACCGATCGACGGCATCGCCGGGATCAGCGTGGCGAACATCGGCGATTTGATCAGCGAGACCTCGGTGCTCACAACGGTGTCGCAGGTCGACCCCATCAAGGTTTCGTTCTCGATCAGCGAGCAGGATTATCTTCGCCTCGCCGACAGGATCGAGGTCGATCAACCGAACCAACGGGGACCCAACCTCGAGATGATCCTCGCCGACGGCAAAGTGCATCCGCACCGCGGCACGGCGTCCATCGCCAACCGCGAGGTGGACGTCAAAACCGGCACGATGACGATCATCAGTTTGTTTCCCAATCCCGAATACCGCCTGCGACCGGGCCAGTACGCGAAAGTGCGCGCGACGATCGAAACCAGATCGGCCGCTCTGCTGGTACCGCAGCGGTCGGTGCAGGAAATACAGGGCACCTACCAAGTCGCTGTGGTCGGCGCCGACAACAAGGTCGCGATGCGCAGCGTCAAGCCCGGGCCACGCGTCGGCAACGAGTGGATCATCGACGAAGGGCTCAAGCCCGGCGAACGCGTCGTTGTGGAAGGCCTGCAGAAGGTTCGCGACGGCGTCGTCGTCGATCCCAAACCGGCCCGCCCGTAGCGCGGTCCCACCATGGCAGAGTTCTTCATCCGACGCCCGATCGTCGCGATCGTCATCTCCATCCTCATCGTTCTGCTCGGCCTGTTCGCGCTTTCCGGCCTCAGCATCGAGCAGTATCCGTTCCTCGCCCCGCCGACGATTCGCGTGACGGCGACCTACCCCGGCGCGTCGGCGGTCGCCGTCGAGCAGTCGGTGGCGACCCCTATCGAGCAGGAGGTCAACGGCGTCGAGGGCATGATCTACATGAAGTCGTCCAACACCAGCGACGGCCGCATGCAGCTCGACGTCAACTTCACCGTCGGCGTCGATCAGGACATGGCCAACGTGCTGACGCAGAATCGCGTCTCCGCCGCCCAGGCGCGTTTGCCGCAGGAAGTCACAGCGCAGGGAGTCACCGTCAAGAAGATGAGTCCCAGCATCCTGATGCTGATCTCGTTGTACTCGCCGAACGGCACCTACGACGCTCCCTTTCTCATCAACTACTGCGGCATCAACCTCCGTGATCAGCTCCTGCGCATTCCGGGCATCGCCCAGGTCGATCTTTTTGGCGGCACCGACTACAGCATGCGCATCTGGTTGCGGCCGGATCGGCTGGCCAACCTCGGGCTTACGCCGTCGGACGTCATCGCAGCGATTCGCGAGCAGAACTTGCAAGCGCCGGCGGGTCGGGTCGGGATGGCTCCCTCGCCGGCGGACCAGGAGTTCACGTACACGGTGAGCGCGCCGGGCCGACTGATCACCGCTGAGGAGTTCGAGAACATCATCCTGCGCGAAACCGAAACCGGGGCGCAGATTCGAGTGCGGGATGTCGGGCGCGCGGAACTGGGTTCGCAGGACTACAACTCGTTCGGTCGTCTGAACGGCAAAGAGGCCGGCGCCATGGCCGTCTATCTGCTGCCGGGCGCCAACCAGCTGAAGGCGTCGGAAGAAATCTACGAGACCATGCGGCGCGCGAAGGAACTCTTCCCGCAGGACATGGACTACAAGATCGTCTACGACACGACGCCCGCGGTCGAGGCGTCCATCGAATCGATCGTCCATACGTTTATCGAGGCCATCATTCTCGTCACCCTGGTGGTTTTCATCTTTCTGCAGAATCTGCGCGCGACGATCATCCCTCTCATCACCGTTCCGGTGTCGCTCATCGGCACCTTCATGTTCTTTCCGTTGCTCGGCTTCTCGCTCAACACGCTCTCGATGTTCGGCCTGGTCCTGGCCATCGGCATCGTCGTCGACGACGCGATCGTGGTCGTCGAAGCGGTGATGCACCACATCGAAAAGGGAATGACGCCGAAGGACGCCACGGTGCAGGCGATGAAGGAGGTGTCGGCACCGGTCGTGGGGATCGCGCTGATCCTGACCGCGGTGTTCCTTCCGGTCGCCTTTCTCGGCGGTCTCACCGGGCAAATGTACCAGCAGTTCGCGCTCACCATTGCTATCTCGGTGTTGCTGTCGGCTTTCAGCGCGCTTTCGCTGTCGCCGGCGCTGGCGGCGATGTTCCTCAAGCCGCACAGCGCGCCGACACGTGGCCCGCTCGGTGTCTTCTTCGCTCTGTTCAACCGGGCGTTCGATCGCGCCACCGGCGCTTACGTCGGCGGCACGCGGGTGTTGGTGCGGCGTTCGATGTTGAGCATCGTCGTCGTGGCCGTCGTGATCGTCGGGGTGGGGTTGGTTGGCAGCAGACTGCCGGCTGGTTTCGTTCCCGAGGAAGACCAGGGGATTTTCGGGATCGCCGTGCAGCTTCCGCCGGCGGCGTCCCTGGTGCGAACGAGCGCGGTGCTGGCGCGGGTCGAGGAGATCCTGAGCAAGACGGAAGGCATCGACTC
Source organism: Thermodesulfobacteriota bacterium (assembly GCA_041743795.1). Lineage (GTDB taxonomy): Bacteria > Desulfobacterota > Binatia > HRBIN30 > CADEER01 > CADEER01. Next base: position 4,854 of record JBGTMF010000177.1, read on the forward strand.
GTATCAGACGATCGGGGGCTACGGGGCGGTCACCAGCACGTTCCAGCCGAACTTCGGTACGGTCTTCGTACGCTTGAAGCGATGGGAGGATCGGCACGGCGATGCGCTGCACGTGAAGGGAATCATGGCCGGCCTGCTGCCGCACTTCGCAGCCATTCCCGAAGCCGTTGCGTTTCCGTTCAACCTGCCGACCATCTCGGGCTTCGGCGCGTCGTCGGGCTTCAACTTCCTGTTACAGGACCGCAGCGGCGCGCTCACCGTGCCGCAACTCGGCGAGTTGGCGCGGACGTTCATCGAAGCCGCGCGCAAGCGTCCGGAGCTGGGCAACGTCTTCACCTCGTTCGACCCGCAGTACCCGCAGGTCAATGTGCAACTCGACCGCGAGAAGGCGCGTATGCTCGGGGTGCCGATCAACGAAGTGTTTGAAGCGATGTCGACTGTTCTCGGCGGCAGCTACGTCAACGACTTCAACCGCTTTGGCCGCCTGTTCCGTGTCTATACCCAGGCCGAGGCCGATTACCGGCGCAAGCCGCAGGACATCGCCGACATCTACGTGCGCAGCAAGACCACCAACGAGATGATCCCGCTGTCGACCATGGTTGCGATCACGTCGGAATCGGGCACCGAGATCACCAACCGTTTCAATCTATTCCGCTCGGTGGAAATCACCGGCGCCCCCGGCCCCGGTTTCACGTCCGGCCAGGCCCTGGCGGCGCTCGAGGAGGTCTTCCACGCGACGATGCCGAAGGAGATGGGATTCGGGTACTCCTCGATGTCGTACCAGGAGAAGGTGGCGCCGCCGGCCGGGCCGACTCTGGCGATGGCCATCGTCTTCGTTTTCTTGCTGCTCGCCGCTCTCTATGAGAGCTGGCGGCTGCCTTGGGCGGTGCTGCTCGGCTCGCCGTTGGTGGTCCTCGGCTCCTTCTTCGGCGTCTGGCTCATGGGTTTCGACAACAACGTTTACGTACAGATCGGCAACATCATGCTGATCGGTCTGGCAGCGAAGAACGCGATTCTGATCGTCGAGTTCGCCAAGGCCAAGCAGGACGAAGGGATGAGCATCGAAGATGCCGCGCTCGAGTCGGCGCGGCTGCGTTTTCGGCCGATTCTCATGACCGCCTTCGCCTTCATTCTCGGCGTCGTGCCGTTGATGCGGGCCAGCGGCGCCGGCGCGGCGTCGCAGAACGTCATGGGCACGGCGGTATTCTGGGGGATGTTGGTAGCCACGGCGCTCGGCGTGTTTCTCATCCCCGGTAATTTCGTGTTTGCGCAGAGCCTGTTTGCCAAACGCAAACCCGTCGCCGCGAGCGCGCCCGAGGCTTCGTCGCACGCAGGGGGGCACTGATGGCGCGGTCGAGATGGCGGCGTTCTCCGCGAACGCGATCCTGGAGTTTGCCAGCGTGGCGGCGCATCCCTGTCGGCGCGCTGTGCCTCGCCCTCGGCTCGTGTGCGCTCGGACCGAATTACGAACGGCCGGTGATCAACACGCCGCCAGCCTACCGGGTCGAGGACGTGCCGGCACCGACGGTGATTGACGCGGCCCCACTGGCCGACCTGCCGTGGTGGCAGGTGTTTCAGGACCCGGTGCTCAGGGAGCTGATCGAGGAAGCTCTGGTCAACAGCTATGACTTGCGGATAGTGGCCCAGCGCGTTGAGCAGGCGCGCTATGCCGTGGGAGTGACGCGCGCCGACCTGTTGCCGCAGGTGGGGTACGAGGGCGCGGCGCAGCGCGGCCGGTTCGGCAATCCGCTCGGCGGGGCCAACGTCACGACCAATCAGTTCTTCGGCGCCTTCCAGATGGCGTGGGAAATCGACATCTGGGGCCGCATCCGCCGCTCCACCGAAGCGTCGCTCGCCGATCTGATGGCCGCCGAGGACGTGCGGCGCGGCGTGATTCTGTCGCTGGTGACAGAGGTCGCGCAATCGTATTTCGAGCTGCGCGAACTCGACCTCGAGATCGAGATCGCGCAGCGGACGCGCGACTCGTTTCAACAGACTCTCGACCTGTTCACTCGGCAGCTGCGCGGCGGCGTCGGCGACAAGCTGGCGACGACGCGCGCCGAGGGGGCGCTCGCCGGTACCCTGGCGACCATTCCGGACTTGCGACGCCAGATCGTCGCCATAGAAAATCAGATCAGCATCCTGCTGGGCCGGCACCCGGGGCCCATCCCGCGGGGTGCGACGTTGACCGAGCAGGCCTACCCGCCGGACGTTCCCGCCGGTCTGCCGGCGGCGTTGCTGGAGCGGCGCCCCGACATCTTACAAGCGGAGCAGAACATCGTGGCGGCGAACGCACTGGTGGGTGTCGCGATCACGGACTTCCTCCCGCGCGTCGGCCTCACCACTCTGTACGGCGCGCAGAGCACCGAGCTCGAGAACCTCGTCAAGGGTCCCGGAAACGTCTGGGCGATCGGCGGATCCCTGTTGGGGCCGATCTTTCAGGGCGGGCGTCTGTACTATTCCTACAAGGGCAGTGTCGCGTCGTGGCAGGCGGCGGTGTTGCTGTACGAGCAGACGGTGTTGAACGCCCTTGGCGAAGTGTCGAATACGTTGGTCGCTCGTCAGCGATTCGCGGAGTCGCGTGTCGAGCTCGTGCGGCAGGTCACGGCGCTCAGCGAATCCGTGCGGCTCTCGAAATTGCGCTACGACGGCGGATTGGCGTCGTACTTCGAAGTGCTCCAGGCGCAGCAGGAACTCTTTCCCGCCGAGATCACGCTGGCGCGCACGAAACTAAATCAGTTGACGGCGATCGTGCAATTGTACCGCGCGCTCGGCGGCGGTTGGCGAGCGGAAGAGGCGCGTCACCCCGATCAGTATCCGAGGCGCCGCGAGATCCTCGATGCGGTCGCGCCGGGCGGCGCCGCGGGGCATCGCGCCGACCGGCCGTGATCGTGTCGATAGACTTCGCTCGCATCGCGCCGCTGGCGGCCGTGGTGGTGGCGACGGAGTAGGGCCCGCCGTCGGCGCGTGGTCCACGAGCACCGAGCCTTGAAGTGCCTCCGGCTCCTCGGTCCGTGGAGCCCGGCTCGCGATTGCTGGTGACGCAGAACTCGTCAATCGCCGGTCGGGTCCCAGGTGTTGTCCGGATCAAACTCGGCGATTGCCGCGGCTGCCGTACTCGTCTCGGCTCCGAGATCCTTCTGAAACACGATCCCGCGCTCGTTGATGATGAATGTCATCACACCTGAATCTCCGTGTTCGGCCGGCCACGCGACGATCGCGAAACCTCTGGTCATCTCCCCGTCGGCGTCGACGTAGCTCATCGCGCCGCCCGGTGCGCTCGGACCCTGGGCGGGCAGCAGGTGGTAGTAGTAACCGTGGTACGGGCGGGGCTCGGCGTTGTTGATTGAATACCCTTCGCCGGTCGCATCGGCGATCAGGGGGCCGAGCGGACTTGGCGTCTCGTCCTCGCCGGTTGGCCAGTACAGTCCGTCGCGCAGGCCCTCCGTGCTGAAGAACCGCTGGGCGTAGGTGCCGGGACGGCCGCCGTGAGCGCCGGCGAAGTACTCCATCTGGGCGTCAACCGCGGCGTGCAGGGTGGCCAGGACGGAGAGCTCGTTGCGGCCGATACGACGGTTCGCAACCTCTTCCCGACCGGTCTCCGTATCGAAGCGCCAAACGCCGGCCTCCCTGACCAGTGGAACTGGAAACGGCCAATCGTCGTTGCCGAAGACCGGGATCACCGTGTCGTCGTCGAGGTCCTCAAACGCCACTTTCTCATCGATCAGCCGCTTCACGTCGAGGGCGGCGTTTCGGTCAGCAACCGGATCTCCCGATTGGACCAGGTCCATGCCGGCGGGGCCGAAGAGTCCATCGGCGCCTGTCGTGCCCCCGGAGGCGGCGAACTGCGCAAGAGCCTGGACCGCCTCCTCCGGGGTGCGGAATCGCATCTGTCCGTCGGCGACCACCGGCGGGGTGGCAGGTAGCTCGGCGTCCGTCGCTGCGCAACCGACGAGCGAGATCAGGCCCGCGAGTGCGAGCGGCACGACCAATGTTCGCATGGGAATGGTCATCATCATCTCATTCTCCTCCAGGCCCCTAACGCCGCCCGCCGCCGCCGCGTCCGCCGCCGCCCCGGCCTCCTCCCCCACGAGCGCC
>JBGTMF010000178.1:0-3177 GCA_041743795.1 Thermodesulfobacteriota bacterium
GCGCGGTGCTGCAGGGCCTGGTTTTCGTGCCGGTCGCCGCGCTGGCGGCCGTGCAGGTGGCGCCGGCGCTGGGCGTCGCCGTCTTGATGATCCTGGTGTGTACCTATTGGGTACTGGGCCTGGGCATCAATGCGGTGTGGAACGCTTGGATGGGGCACCTCGTTCCCCCGCGGATTCGCAGCCGCTATTTCGCGCGGCGCACGGTACCGATCCAGGCAGCCCTGTTCGCCTCGATGATGGTCGCCGGCGGCGTGGTGCACTTCGCCAGCAGCGGCCTGCAAAGCGCAGCCTCGGGTTTTGCCCTCATCTTCGCAATCGCCTGTGCCAGCCGGCTATTCAGCGCCTACTATTTGCACCGCCACCACGACTCGCCGTATCGCATTCGATTGCCGCGTCTCGACACGTCGGTAGTGACGGAGATTCGCGGCCACCCGCGCCCGTATACCAGGCTGATCTTCCTCGCCGTGCTGATGAGCGGATCGGTGCATGTCGCCTCGCCGTTCTTCACGCCGTTCATGCTCGACGACCTGCACCTGTCTTACGCTGCGTTCACCATGCTGAACGCGGCGGTAGCGCTTTCGCGCACGCTGTCGTCGAGCTACTGGGGGGAGATCGCGCGCGGCTACGGCAATCGGCGCTCCTTTCAGGTGGCGGCCCTGCTGATCGTACCGTTGCCGGCGCTGTGGTTGTTCTCCGACGACGTGCGCTACCTCTTTGCCCTGCAACTCCTCGCGGGTTTTGCCTGGGCGGGTTACGAATTGACGCTGTTTCTCAACTTCTTCGACTGTACCGACGAGATCAACCGCGCGCGCGTGTTGTCGTTCTACAACCTGTGCAATGGCATCTCCGTCGTCGCCGGGACGCTTCTCGGCGGCATCATCCTGCACCTCGTCGGCAGCGGTGGCTACGTGTACGTATTCTTCATCTCGGCCTTGTTGCGCGGCCTAGCCGTGGTGTTCTTCGCGCGCGGCACCGGCGTGCGCCGCGCCGATGAACATTCCTTCGAAGACGTGTTTCTGCGAGTCGTCAGCTTCCGGCCGGGGCAGGGCGCTCGCGTCCGCCCGGCGGTGTTCGCCCGTCCGCGCAAATCGCGAACCGCAATTCGGCGCGAGGATGCGCGTTAGCGGATCGAGCCATCATCGCTTGGTCGCGCCGGCCGCGGCATCGATGTCGCGCAGGACCTCGTCGGCATGGCCGGTCGGCTCGACGCTTTCGTACGATTGCAGCACGATACCGTCGGCGCCGATGAGGAAGGAAATGCGCCGGGCGTAGTCTTGGTTGGCGGTCGCCGCGCCGACCGCCTCGCCGAGGGCTCGCTTCTCGTCGGAGAGCAAGGGGAAGGGAAAGCCCTGCGCCTCGACGAACGCGGCGTTGTCTTTCGGCGGGTCAAAGGAGATGCCGAAGATCTTGACTCCCTTATCCTCGAAGGACGGGGCGCGGTCGCGAAAAGCGTTGCCCTCGACGGTGCAGCCGGGCGTCATCGCTTTCGGATAGAACCACAGGACGTACGTCGATCCGGCCAATTGCGCCGACGACACGGTCTGACCACGGTGGTCCTGCAGAGACCAGGCCGGGAAGGGATCGCCGGCCGCGGGCATGCCGGCGGCGGCTCCGGCGGGAAGCAGACATACCGCGAGCGACAACAGTTTCCTCAAGGTGAGATTCATGGGTACCTCCGCTGGCGAGTATAGACGTTATAGCTGGTCGGACCAGCGACCTGGCACGGGCGCTTGGCGCCGACGGCGGCGAGAGGTGGCGCTCCGAGCGCGAAATGGTAGGGTTGCGGCCATGAATATTCTCGAGCGATTCATGGAATACGCGAACGATTTCGAGCGCACCTACAGCGACGACGACTGGCAGCGGATCAAGCCGTACTTCACCGCCGATGCGGTCTACAGGGTCGACTTCGGTGAATTTGGCAGCACGATGAAAGGGCCGGATGCGATCGCTGCCGGGATCAGGAAATCGGTCAACGGCTTCGACCGACGATTCACGACCCGCGAGATCGAGGTGATTGGATCGCCGGAAATCGAGGGTGACGAGATCAGAATGACATGGGCGGTAACGTACACGCTCGACGGCTATGAGAACTACATCCTGCGCGGCCGCTCGACCGTGCGCTATCGCGACGGGTTGATTGTCGAATTGACCGACCACTACGACGCCGAGGCGGCCGCTTACCTCGTCGCCTGGCAATCGCGCAACGACCTGCCGATCGATCCGTCCTACACCTGAATCAAGGGAGGGCCGTGACGATGCGAAAATTCGCGCGGTGGTTTCTTTCGTCCTGCCTCGTCGGCAGTGCGCTCGTCGCCGGCGGTTGCGGCGCCGACGACGACACCGCGGCTGATAGAATCCAACGGCGATGGAGCCCTGGCATGGCCGCGTGATAGCGAGGCGAACGACCTGCGCATCAATTTCGACGTCGACAACACGATCGTCACTGATTTTCGGCGCGAGCAGTGCGAGTTCTTCTGGAGCCTCTACGACGAGCAGTTCTGATCGACAGCGGGGACATCCGGCGTTCGCCGCGATGTCCCCACTCGCTCAGTGATCCAATCCCGGGATCGGTGCGCCGCAGCCGAGATCCTCGCCGCGGAAGGCGGATTCCCAGCCGCGCGCGGTCGTCAGTTGGGTGCACGTCAGGTTCTTCGACCGGGTCAGGTCGGCGTTGGTCAAGTTCGCGTCGCGCATGTCGGCGCCTAGGAAGTTGACGTCCTCCAGATTGGTGTCGCGCAGGTCGACGCCGAAGAGGACTGCCTCCTGAAAGTCGACGCGGGCCAGGTCGGCGCCATAGAACGAAACGCCGGCGACGACTGACTTGACCATCGAACTGCCGCTGAGGTCGACGCCGGGGAGTTTGGCGCCGCGCAGGTCGGCCTGGTCCATTTTCGCCTCACTGAGATCGGCGTCGATCAACTCGGCACGCCGGAGATTGGCGTGCGTAAGGTCGGCGCCGGCGAGTGTTGCCTCGCTCAACAACGTGTCCGCCATGTTGGCGCGGTGTAGCTTGGCCTGCGACAAGTCGGCGCCCTGAAGGTCCATTCCCTCCAATTGCGCGTGTGCCAACTCCGCACCGGCGAGATTGGCGTTCGGCTTGAGGTCCGCCGGGCCGGGGATGAACGGTGCCTTCTCTTCGGGCGCCGCGCCGGCGCCGGCCGCCGCGCCCGGATCGTT
>JBGTMF010000179.1:0-2049 GCA_041743795.1 Thermodesulfobacteriota bacterium
CGCACGACCGCCGCCGTCCCGCCCGCCGCCGGCATACTGAGCCGCACACAGGCCGCAGCGTCGATCCGCGCGTCCTCTTCCAGCAGCGTGATGCGCTCCATCAGGTGGCTGAGCTCGCGCACGTTGCCGGGCCAGGGATGCTCGCGCAGCCAGCGCTCGCCGTCCTCGGTGATCTGCTTGCCATCGAGACCGTGCGCGGCGGCATACTGAAGCAAGAAGTGTTGCGCGAGAGGGACGACGTCTTCTCGGCGCTCGACGAGGGCGGGCAGTTCGAGAACGACGACCGCCAGCCGGTGATAGAGATCGGAACGAAACTGTCCGGCGGCGACGAGGTCCGCCAGATTGCGCTGGGTCGCGGCGATCAACTTGGTGTCGACCAATTGCGCCGACACTGCGCCGAGCCGGCGCACTGTCTTGTCCTCGATCGCCTTGAGCAACTTGCTCTGCAATGTCAGCGAGCACGAGTCGATCTCGTCGAGAAATAGAGTCCCGCCGCCGGCCGCCTCGAAGAGTCCCGGCTTGGCGCGGCGCGCGTCGGTGAACGCACCCTCCTCGAAGCCGAAGAGCTCCGCCTCGAGCATCGTTTCGGGAATGGCGGCGCAGTTGACGTCGACGAAAGGCCCGGCGGCCCGCGGCCCGCAGTCGTGTAGCGCGCGGGCGACGAGGCCCTTGCCGGTACCGGTCGCGCCGCAGATGAGGACGGTCGGAACATGCGGGCTGCGTACCGAATCGAATCCGGCCAGACGGCGGATCTGGCGGCGCAGGTCCTCGATCGCCGCCGTCGTTCCGATGATCGCGTCGATTGGATCCGTGCCGCGCAGCGGATGGTTCATCACGGTCGCCATAGAACCACTTCTGGCCCAAGAACCACAAGCGAACCGGTTCAGCTCACTGGGGCAGGGCAAATCCTATGCATATTCAATAGTTATTCGAGAGTGGCACGCCGCTTGCCCTTCTCGTCCATATCAATTTCGCATCAGATCAAAGGAGGAAACGGGAGATGAAGACAATCACGAGTGCTTACGGGGCGCAGTCCTTTGCGATTACCGCGGGGAAAATGGTGATCTTTCTCTACGGGGTCGGCAGCTACAGTTTGTTCCTGGTGACGGCGCTGATCGCCGCCGCGTTCCTGGGCAACTTCGGCTTGTCGCGCACCATGGACTCGGCAGCGACGACGCCGATCGGCCAGGCATTGGCTATCAATCTTTTGCTGCTGACTGTGTTCGCCCTGCAACACAGCATCATGGCGCGGCCCGCCTTCAAGCGTTGGTGGACGCGGATCATCCCGCCGGCGGCCGAGCGCAGCACCTACGTCTTGCTGTCGAATCTCGCCATCCTCGGACTCTGCTACTATTGGGAGCCAATCGGCGGAACCATCTGGTCAGTGTCGTCACCGGCGCTGCGCACGGCGATCTACGGCCTCTACGGCGCCGGCTGGATCGGCTTGGTCGCGGCGACTTTCTGCATCGACCATTTTCACCTCTTCGGCCTGCGCCAGTCCTACTGCCAGTTGGTCGGGCGCGAATGCGTCGAGAAAACCTTTCGCACTCCCGGACCCTACCGCTTCGTGCGACACCCCATCTACGTATGCTGGCTGACCATCTTCTGGGCGGCGCCGACGATGTCGGCGGCACACCTGCTCTTCGCCCTGGCGACGACCGCGTACATCCTCATCGCGATCCAACTCGAGGAGCGCGATCTGGAAACCATCCTCGGCGCTCCCTACGCGCGCTACCGACGTACAGTCCCGATGTTGTTGCCGCGCATGCGCAGCGACCGCAACTGAATCTGCGCGAGATTTGACCGATGGACGCAGATCCACCTCCCCTTGCAAGTGGATCTGCGTTCATCCGCGTCTTCGGTGGATGACTTCCGGCTCATCTCATAATAGGGAGGGACCCCGGCTTTCGGGACTGTCGATTTTCTGCGGGGAGTTGTTTGATTCTGCCACCGATTCGGTTGCCGTTGTGATAGGGACGTTGCGGACGTGGAGGTGGTGAGGATGGGACGGCACAGAGAGCTGCCCGATCTGCAGCAGCAGGTTCTGGC
>JBGTMF010000180.1:0-8707 GCA_041743795.1 Thermodesulfobacteriota bacterium
GACGTGCGCGCACCAACGCTGCCACTCCCGCCACGTGCGGTGCCGCCATGCTGGTGCCGGAGGCGCGCACGTAGCCGTCTCCAACCAACCAGGGGCCCGGCGGGCACTCCTCGAACCATGTCTCGCAACTGTTGTTCGAGAAAGGGCACTGATCCTGACTCCTAGGCTCCGGAAAGACGGTTCCGTCATCACACCGGAGGCAGCAAAGTCCGTCGTCACAGCCTTCCACCCATTCGGCGCAACGATTGTGGATACAGTCGCCGTCCGGAAGCTGCGGACTGCCGTCCTCGCAAATACAACGGAGATCACACTCAGCGGCAAATCCGTCGCTCTCCCGTGCATCGTTGCTCAACAACGAGAGAATCGATCGACCGGGGAAAAGGATCTCGTCGGAGCCGGATCCGCCGCCACCCGGGGCCGTCAAGTCTAATGATCCGCCGAAGTTCGAACTCGGCGAGCGTTCCTCTAGTTCGGTGGTCGCGCCCACGGCGAGCACTCCGGGATGATTGGCCGGAAAGGATCCCCGCTCGAGTGGCGCGCCGTCGTTGCCGGCTGCGCCGATCACAACGACATCGAAGACCTCAGTAACGTATGTGAGCGCCATACCGATGGTTTCCGTCGGCGGTCCCGTCCAGCTTGCGTTGATCACGTCGGCGCCGTTCTCTGCCGCGTATACGAGTGCCTCCGCCAGGTCCACGGTATTCCCGCGACCGGAATAATCGAACCCCTTCACAGCCATCACCTGTGCTCTCGGCGCGACTCCGACGATCCCGACGCCGTTGTCACCTACGGCCGCGACGATGCCGGCTATGTGGCTTCCGTGGCCGTTGGAATCCGTCAGGTCTGATCCCCGCGGCTTTTCCTCGAGGCAAGAGCCGGCTCCAGTGCGACGGGCACACGTCGTGAAATCCCAGCCATATACGTCGTCGACAAATCCGTTTTCATCGTCATCGACGCCATTGCCGGCGATTTCAGATTCGTTCGTCCACACGTTGGTAGCGATGTCGGGGTGGTCAATGTCGAGGCCGGTGTCGATCACGGCTACCACAACGCCCTCCCCCTGCGAGTGCGCCCATGCAGCAGGAGCGTCAATTTGAAACAGCCCCCAGAGGTCGGCGAAATCTTGCCCCCAGCTCCCGGACGAGTGAAGGAATGGATCATTCGGCATCGCGGCGTCACCGCTCGCATCGGATCCGCCTTGAAAATGAGGTCCTGCGCTCGGGAGGTCGTAACGGTCCGTGAAAGCGCGACCGATCCGATAGGTATAATTGGGCTCCGCCCACTCCACGAGGGGATCGCGCTGCAGATCGGCAGCGACTGTCTCCGGGTCACTCCCCGCACCGAACCGCACCCGGTAGATCTGGTTGAGACGGTTCTCTATCTCGGGGCCCGCGCTGCTGGTAGCACCGCCGGCAAGCGCCTGTCGGGCGGCGGTTCGTCGCGCCGCGGCGTGAACGCCGCCAAACAACGGTTCCATTTCTGTGATTCCGTGCTTGAGCCGCACCCCGTCCAGCGTGCGCCGCCCGGTGGCGCGACTCAGTCCTTGACGCTGCGCCAGCAAACAGTGGGCACACTCAGGAAAATCATCCCGCAGCTTGACGAGAACCTCGTTTGGTACTCTGGCCGGCGTTGGGGGCAGATTCTGGGCAAAGGCAAACCCTAGAAGGGTACTCGTTACCACAAGGGTACAGATCCAGCGCTCGATCAGCCAATTAAGTCTCGCTACGCGCCTGCCCATCCCCGCAAGGGTAGGTGAGTCTATTACGGTAAGCCACAGCCTTGATCCTCGAGCGAAATGAAATCTCCCCGAGAAAAATGCAGTCCCCGGCTGACCCTAACTCGCTGAGGGAGCGGAGAAGCGGACGCCATGGGGTGGCTTTGAGGGCCCCATGGCGTCCGTCCTAACTATTGCCGCGATGCACTCACCCGACGGCTCCGATCTGTCCGTCGGAGCTTTTGGGCGACAGTGTGGGCCGTCCACTCGCGGCCGCGGGCGGTGAGTATGCTGCGCCGATTGCACTTGTCGGCGATCGTCGCGAAGTCGTCGCCGGCGTTTAGCATCTCCGCCATGATGCGATTCACGTAGCCGCCGAGCTTGACCTCGACGGTGGTGTCAGTGCTGCTGTCGGTCCAGACGATGCGGAGCAGGATGCGCTCGGCGTCGCGGTGTTCCTGGATCACGTGTTTGATGAGAAGGCGGAGGATCTGTTTGCGGTCCTGGTAGGTCGTCGTCGACGCGTCCCAGTGCGCCCGCACGTTGCTGCACAGGTCGATCATCGCGGCGAACATGTCGTCGTCGAACGTGAGGACGTGGGTGGCCTCCTTGGCCAGTTTCCGTACGACTTGGCGAATCTGCCGCTTGGTGGCCTCGAGGCGGGACTCCATGCTCTTGGCGACCTCGGTGCTCGACGGGTCGAGCGAAATGAACTTGTCCTCCATGAGCATCGCGTCCTTCTGGAGCCGGTTGAGTTCCAGCTTTTCGCGGTGGCGCTCGGACCGCTGGACAGCGCCGATTCGAGCGACAGCGTCTCGGACGACCTCCAGGCGCGGCGGCGCGAGCCGGGCAAGGACGGCGTCGACGACGGCTCCGTCGATCCGTTCGCCCGGGGCAAGTCCGCACTGGCGGCCACCACTATGGTAGTCGCCAATGCAATAGTAGGCGTGAGACCGACCGCCGTCGCGGCTTCAACGGACTGTTACCCCACCCGACACCCTGCCAGGAGTTCGCTTCAACCACGCAGTGGTCATCATCTATCGTCTCCCAGGAAACCTGGAAAAGGCGGGGCTCGACGTTGTCGGAAACCGCGATCAGCCGAGGACGACGCGTAGGCGATGGGTGGCGCCATCGTCCACGAGGTCGATATGTGTTTGCTCCGCGGGAAGTAGAGTGCCATTGAGTTCGCGCGACGCGACTCCCCGGCAGACGCCCGCAGGGTTCTCGACCGCGATCTCGTAGCGCGCCGAGCCGTGGCGGTAGACGATCTCGAAACCGGGCCATTGTCTGGGTATGCACGGTTCGATGAGCACCTTCGTGCCTTGCAAGCGGAAGCCGAGAATCCATTCGAGCCCGGCGCGGTACAACCAGCCGGCCGAGCCGGTGTACCACGTCCAACCGCCGCGGCCGATGTGCGGCGCCTGCGAATAGACGTCGGCCGCGGCCGCGTACGGCTCCACCTTGTAGCGGTGGGCGGCGGTCCGCGTCTTCGAGTGATGGATAGGGTTCAGCATCGAGAACAGCTCCCCCGCCCTGTCGCCGTCACCGAGCATCGCGAACGCGATCACCGCCCAAGCGGAAGCGTGGGTGTACTGGCCGCCGTTCTCACGGATGCCCGGGGGATATCCTTTGATGTACCCCGGATCATGTGCGGTCTGATCGAAGGGAGGCGTGAAAAGTAGGACCAGATTGTCGTCGCGGCGAACCAGGTGCTCGTCGACGGCAGCCATGGCGCGTGCGGCGCGCGCCGGTTGCGCGGCGCCCGAGATGACGGCCCACGACTGCGCAATCGAATCGATACGGCATTCGTCGCTCGAGGCAGAGCCGAGCGGCGTGCCGTCGTCGAAGTAGCCGCGGCGATACCACTCGCCGTCCCAGGCCTCGCGCTCGATCGATGCCTGCAACGCCTCGGCGTGTCGCTGCCACGTCTCAGCGCGATTCGCCTCGCCGCGCGCCGCCGCCACCGGCGCGAAGGCCGTGAGGGTCGCGTGGAGGAACCAGGCGAGCCATACACTTTCGCCACGACCGTCTTCGCCGACGCGGTTCATGCCGTCGTTCCAATCGCCGACGCCAATCAGTGGCAGCCCGTGGGCACCGACGGAAAGGCAACTATCGAGGGCACGGGCGCAGTGTTCGAAGAGGGTCGCCTGCTCCTCGGCGATAGTCGGCTGGTAGAATGAATCGTGTTCCCCGGGCCGCAGGAGTGGGCCTTCGAGGAATGCGACCATCTCATCGAGCACGCCATCGTCACCGCTGACCTGCAGGTAGTGGGCCGCGGCGAAGGCCAGCCAAATCCGATCGTCGGAGATCCGCGTCCGCACGCCCCTGCCCAAAGGCGGCAGCCACCAGTGCTGGACGTCGCCCTCGACGAACTGCCGCGCCGCCGCGCGTAGGAGATGCTCGCGCGTAAACTGCGGTTGACTCACAGCCAGGGCCATTCCGTCCTGCAGTTGGTCGCGAAACCCGTAGGCGCCGCTCGCCTGGTAGAATGCCGAGCGCGCCACCACTCGACAAGCGAGAGTCTGATAGAGCAGCCAGCGGTTCAGCAGGATGTCCATGCCGCGATCGGGTGTCTTCACCTGCACAGTGCCGAGGATTCTCTCCCAGTGTTCGCTCACCTCCCGCTCGACCTCGTCGAGATCCAGCTGGCGATATCGCGCGACCAGGTCGAGCGCCTCGCTGGCCGTCGGCGCATCGCCGAGGAGGAAAACCATCTCGACGGTTTCACGCGGTTCGACCGCAAACGGGGCTTGCAAGACTCCGCACGGATCGTGACCGGCGCCGGTTCGGTTGGAAAGCACCGCCCGCCGCGCCAGCGCCGCCGGATGGCGCAACGTTCCGTGGCGACCGATGAACTCCGTGCGGTCGCCGGTCCATGCGGTCTGCCTTCCCCCCAGGTCGATAAACGCCACGCGGCCGCCCCACTCGTCGATCCAGGGGTTGTACGCCAACATCGCGCCGCTGGCCTCATCGACCTCCGTCGTCACCACCGGAGCCGCAGCGACTCGTTGCGTGCCGAGCACCCACTCGACGTAGGCCGTCAAGGAAAGGCGACGAGTTCGCCGCGAGCGATTGCAGATCTTCAGGCGAGAAATTTTGACGGGATCGCCGAGAGGCACGTACTGCGTCAGCTCCAGGTCAATGCCGTGCTCACGGTGCTCGAAGCGGCTGTAGCCCTGTCCGTGGCGGACGACGTAGCGTCCCACCTCGTCGCGAATCGGCAGAGGTGTGGGGCACCAGAGCACTCCGCTGTCCTCGTCTCGCAGGTAGAGCACTTCCCCTGGGCGATCGCCGACCGGATCGTTCGACCAGGGTGTCAACTGGCGTTCGCGACTGTTCATCGACCACGTGTAGCAGCCGCCGTCGACGGACGTCTGGAAGCCGAACGACGGGTTGGCGATTACGTTGATCCACGGCGCCGGCGTCCATTGCCCCTCGCCGAGGACGGTGACGTACTCACGCCCGTCGCCGGTGAATCCGCCGAGACCGTTGAAGAACTCCATTTCCTCGACCGGCGGGACACCGCTGGGCGCCGCAGCGCCTCTCTCCGTTTTGTTGCGTCGCGCGGCCGGGGGGCTCCATTGCAAAACGGCTTCCCGGCGCGCGACCGACGACGCCTCCAGATGCTTGAGCTGTTCGGAAAGGCTGCCGCGGCGGCTCACCAGAACGGCGCGCGCAGCGGATTGCAGGAGGGTGCGCGCCTCCATGGCGATGTGATCGGCACGCAAGACGAACACGTTGCCGCGCGCTCCTTCCCCTGCCGCTTGCAATCGCTGTTGACTCATTCGCACCAGTGCTTCCAGCGATGCGTGCAGATCGTGTGCGTACGACACGCTCCTCTCGTTGAGGATCACCAGATCAACGGCCAACTGCTTCATCCGCCAGTACTGATGCGCACGTAAGAGTTGGCGGACGATCTCGAGATCTTCGCCCTGATCGATGCGCACCAGAACCATCGGCAAATCGCCCGAGATGCCTAACGGCCATAGCGTCGACTGGCCGCGATCGTTGCGCTTGAGGATAGCCGATGGCGGCCGGACCGTCGGATTGGCGTAGATCACATGGCTGGCGAGACGCTGGAAGAGGTACGCCTCCTCCGCGGCGCAGCCGAGATAATGGAGCTGCACTTGAGCCTGCGTCCAGGCCAACGTCAACGCCCGGTCAAAGGCAGCCGGGTCGCGGTGCTTGTCGGCCAGATCGAGGGCGTCTTCGCGGGTCGGCGCGACCAGCGTCCAAAAGGCGACTCGAGCAGTGGCGCCGGAGGGGATGCGCAAGCGGTGGCGCAGACTGAAGATGGGGTCGAGCACCGAGCCCACCGTGTGAGAAAGCGCCTGGCCATCGAGCATCGCGATCGCCGTATGGACGTCGCGCCCGCGCCCGAGGAACCGCGCCCGGTCCGTCTCGAACTCCACACCTCCAACGGATTCTCCTTCGACCACAGCGAGGTGAGCGGCCCACACTTCGGGCTCGGCTGGGGAGCGCCGTCGCCGCGTCGCCAACAATACGCCTACATCGTCAACGAACTCGGTGCGGACAAAGAGCTTGGAGAACGCCGGATGGGCCGCATCTGCAGGCGACGGCGCCAATACGACCTCTGCGTACGAGGTCAGTTCGATCTCACGCGTGCGGATGCCGAGGTTGGTGATCGATACGTGACGCACTTCCGCCTCGTCCTCGGCGGAAACCACCACCTTGAGGGTGGTGCTGATCGCGCCGTCGCGCCGCACGATCTGGGCCCGGCCTTCGGCGAACTCGACCTCGTAGCTGTCGGGCGTGACGCCGGTCGGCTGATATCCGGCGGACCACACACTGCCGTTGCCGACGTCGCGCAGAAATACATAGGAGCCCCAGCCGTCGCAGGTCACATCCTCTCGCCAACGCGTGATCGCCAGGTCTCGCCAGCGGCTGTACCCCGATCCGGCCGCGGTCAGCATGACGGCGTAACGGCCATTCGAAAGAAGGTGGGTGTGGGGAACAGCGCTGTGCGGCGTGTTGAAGCGACGCAGAGTCAGCGGAATGATCTCGCGGACGTTGGCGGCTTCCCGCACCTCTTCCGCGCGCGGACGGGCGACCGCAACGCCGCGCGGCGTACGCTCCTGCAGCAAGAGGTCCGTCGCCTGCACGATCGGCTCCGCGTGAAAGCGGGAACGCATTTTTCCGCTTTGCAGGGCGTTGGCGATTGCGACCACGGTCATTCCCTGGTGATGCGCCATGTGGCAGCGAACGATCGCCACCGGCGCGCCCTGGCGCAGGCGCGTCGGCGTGTAGTCGAGAGCCTCGTAGTAGCCGTACCGCCCGCGGCCGCCCTCCTCGGCGAGACGCGCGAAGTTCCGCAGCGCGGCGTGCGGATCGACCATCGCCGCCAGCGCTGTCGCGTACGGCGCGATGACGGCGTCACCGCTGAGTCCCCGCTTCAGCCCGAGACCCGGGACGCCGAAACTGGAGTATTGGTACGTGAAATCTCGATCGCGCACGTTGTAGGCCGACTCGGAGATTCCCCACGGGGTGCCGAGTTCGGCACCGTAGGCGATCTGCCGGCGAACGACGAAGCGACTCGTCTGCTCCAACAGACTCCCCGCCGGCGCGCGCATCACCAGCGACGGCATGAGGTACTCGAACATCGATCCCGACCAGGAGATCAGGGCCGAACTGCGGTCGATCGGCGTCAGGGCTCGGCCGAGGCGAAACCAATGCTTGACCGGCACTTCTCCCTTGGCGATGGCGATGAAGCTCGCCAGCCGCGCTTCGGATGCCAGCAGGTCGTAACAGGTTTCGTCGCAACGGCCCTCGCTGACCTGGTAGCCGAGCGAGAGCAGCTGGCGCGCCGGGTCGTAGAGGAACTCGAAGTCCATTTCGGAAAACATCGCCGACGTACGTTCGGCCAACTCCGTCAGGCGCCGTTGCAGTGATCCGCCAGCACTGGCGGAGATTTCGAAGGCGGCGATCAGCGCTTCGACCCGGGTCTGCCCACATTCTCGGTCCTCGCCCTGGATGATCTCCGCTCGGTGACGAGTCAACGCGTCGATCGCGGCCGCACAGAGATCGGGCAGTTCGCCGAGCGTCGGCATCGCGTCGAAACAGGGACGCAGGGCGGCGTCGACTGGGCCGGACTGCCGCAACGCCGCGACCTCGCCGGGGTCGACACTGGCCCACGGCACCAGCGCGGCGACTTCGCCGGCGTGACAGCGAACGGACGCGCGCACCGACTCGGCCCAGAACAACACTTCATGTCCGTCGCCATCTCCGCGTTCGGCGGTAAGCGTCTGAACGATATCGACGATGGTATCGCCGTGCACCGATAGTTCCGCCAGCAGGCAGGCGACGTCGGCAGGCAGTGCCGGCGAACGAAGGAGCTCCCCGGAAATCGCGTCGAGCGCGTCCCGCAACTGCCTACGCGTCACAGTTTGTGTCCGCCGGTCGTCGGACATCGCGTCGAGGCTGGCGCGAACCATCTCGACCGCGTCCTCGATCCCGGCCCGCCATTGCGGATGCAGCACGGGCTCGAGCGTCATCTCGCGGCAAGCATTGCCGAGCGCAAGGAGATGTCCGGCGAGATTTCCGCTGTCCACGGACGAGACGTATTTCGGCTCGAGCGGTCGCAGGTCGCGCGTGTCGTACCAGTTGTAGAGGTGGCCGCGGAAGCGCTCGAGTTGGTCCACGCTGTCGAGGGTCGCGCTCAACCGGACGACGGCCTCGTGTGTCCCCAGCCAGCCGAAATCGCGGGCGGCAACGACCGACAAGAGGTAGAGGCCGATATTGCTGGGGGAGGTCCGATGCGCCACCACCGGCGACGGCTGTTCCTGAAAGTTGTCGGGCGGCAGCATGTGATCCGCGGCGACGACGAAGCTTTCAAAGAAGCGCCAAGTGCGACGGGCGATGAGTCGCAGGGCGGCCGCGTCCGCATCGGCCAGTGGGGCTGGGCCGACGATGGTCGGCGGACGACTCGCCCACTGCGCCAGGCGCGGTGACAACATCCACACCGCGACGACGGGC
>JBGTMF010000181.1:0-1673 GCA_041743795.1 Thermodesulfobacteriota bacterium
GGCCTCAAACGCGCCTTTCATGATCCGCAGCGCATCGCTGCCGGTCATCCGCCGATACCGCGACCGCAACCCGATCTCGCGAAACTTTCCAACCTTGGCGTGTTGAACCCCGTCCGCGCGCTCTGCCGCGCAGACTCCTAGTCCGTTGAAAAAAACGCGAATCTCCGCCTTCGTCATTTCGGCGAAAGCCGGAATCCATAGTTTTCAACGGCGTTTGGACACCGGCTTTCGCCGCGGGGACGAGGAAAGGATTTCCTCTACGGACTAGGTGGCGGGCGGACCGCGCCCGGCCCCTCGGCCTGCGGATATCCGCGATTTCCCTCTTCCCATTTTGCCCAACTCGTGTTTTCTCAAGGACATGCAAACCCAGACCCCTGTGGTCGACTGTTTCCTCCTGCCGGAATCGGACCCGGCGAGTTGCCTGGCTCTGCAGTTGTTCCTGCTCAACGCCACCGCCGAGGGCCGGCGTCCGCCGGCGCTGGTCGTCTATTCGTTTCGCGACGATCACGCGGCTCTGGGGCGCTTCCATCTCGCGCCGGATGACCGCGGCACCGATCTGCACCGCCGTTTTTGCGGTGGCCGCGTGCTGCCGATCGGCCCCGGTTTTGCCGGCGTCGCCTTGGTCTTGCCGCGCCGCGACGCACTGACGGACGACCCCCCCGGATCTCTCAGCGCGCCGCAGGTGCTGAACCGCCACGTACGCGGCTTTCTCAAGGGATGTCGTTCAGTTGGCCTCGATCCCATCTATCCCGGGCGCGACGTGGTGACGGTCGGCAAGAAGATCCTCGCCTCGGTGGCGCTCGAAACCGACCGCCGCGGCGCCGCGGTGTTCGAAATGGTGGTCGCCGTCTGGCGCGCCTTCGACGAGGTTCCGTCGCTGATCGATCGCGCAGATCCGGAGGGTGTGGTGACGGCGGCCATTCTCGCGCCGGAAGAGGTGACGGATCTCGAGCGGGAGATCGAGCAGGCCGTATCCTTTGAAGATTTCGCGCGATTCCTGCGGCACGGATTCGCCGAGCACAGCGGCGCGACGATACGCGCCGGAACCCTGGCGCCGGATGAGGCGCAGCAGGTGCAACAGCTCGCCGCCGATCCGACGACGTTGTCGCAATGGGTCTACGGTCGATGTCGGTCGGATCGGTTGACGCATCGGGGATCGCGGCTGGGCGCCGCCGGCCAGCTCGACGTCTATTTCGAGGATTCGGCCGGGGTCCTCGGGCAGGTCGTCGTCAGCGGCGATTTCATCGCCAATTCGGATGCCATCGAACGGCTCGAGACGGCACTGCGTGGCTGCCGCCGCGAGGCACAAGCAATCGACGGCGTGATCGCCGGCGCCTGTTCGCGCCCGGGTGATTTTCTCCTCGGTGTCGGTTCCGTCAGCGCGGTGCGCGACGCGATCCTCAGCGGCGAGCGTTGGTGAGCGTCGACGCCGACACGCATTCGACCGACCCGGCTCGCCGCCTGCGGGCAATCGACGCGATCGCAGCGGGACAGATGGCCGCCGGCGCAGACCTTCCTCTGTTGCAGGCCCTCCTCGGTGATCGAGACAAGCGGGTGCAACGACGGGCCGGCGAGATCCTCGCCGATCGCGCCGCTGGTTGCGCGGCGGCGGCAGCCCTGATCGAAACGGAGTTGAGTTCGGTCGACGCCGGCGTCCGCTGGGGCGCGGCGTT
>JBGTMF010000182.1:0-7686 GCA_041743795.1 Thermodesulfobacteriota bacterium
AGGTGATCGTCGAGGGCGAGCCGAGCCACCCGGGACAGCGCGTGCGCGCCGTTGCCGCCCCTGCGCCGCGCTGAGCGGCGAAGGGGCGCGAGGTTTTAGTTCTCGTAGAGCTTGACCACCTGCACCCCGTCGGGAGAGGCCTGCATGCAGAGGTCGCAAAGCGTGCATTCGTCGACGTTGGCCTCGACGATCTCGACACCGTCATTGCTGCCGGGCGCGTAGATCTTCACCGGGCAGACCTCGACGAGCTTTGCCGCCAGACCGGCGGTCTTGGCAACGATTGCTTGATCCACATCGATTCGTATGAACATGGCCATGCTAGGGAATCCTTCTTCGCTCAGGCGCCCTTGAGGCGCTCCTTGACGAGTTTCGGAATGTCGCCGATTTCGTCGGCGACCGAGATGCCTGCCTCGCGCATGCGACGGATCTTGTCGGCCGGCGAATCGAGCTTCTTCTCGACGATGGTCCCGGCATGCCCGAAGCTCATCCCCGGCATCTCGTCCATGAAGCGACCGGCGACGAAGGCCACGATCGGCAGCCGGCTCTTGTTGTCCTTGCTCCACTGCGCCAACTCAGCTTCCGACGAGCCGCCCGGCTCCGAGTAGATGACGATCGCTTTGGTGTCCTCGTCCGCCTCGAACAGCGGCATGAGGTCGGTGTAGGTCGAACCGATGACCGGGTCGCCGCCGATCGAGATGGCGGTGCTCTCACCGAGTCCGGCGCCGGACAATGCGTTGCAGATCTCCGTCGTCATGCCGCCGGAGCGGGACATGACGCCGACGATTCCCGGCTTGAATGCCTTGCGGCAGTCCACGGCCGGTCCGCCGAGGCTGCCGAAGCGGCAGACATCCGGAATGATGAGGCCCAGACAGTTGGGGCCGATCACCCGCGCGCCGTGCAGGGCGGCGTATTCGACGACCGCAGACGCGTCGCGCCGCGGGATTCCCTCGGTGATGATTACCAGCAGCTTGATGCCGGCGTCGATCGCCTCGAAGGCCGCGTCGGGCGCGAAGGCGAGGGGCACCGTGATGACGGCGCCGTCGACCTTCCGCTGCGCGGTGATCTCGCGCACCGTGTCGTAGACGGGGACACCGTATACGTCCCTGCCGCCCTTACCGGGAGTGACGCCGCCGACGATCTTCGAGCCGTACTCGAGGCACTCGCGGGTGAAATTGACCGCCTCGCGGCCGGTGATTCCCTGGATGATGAATTCGAAATCTTTGTGAATGAGAACGCCCATGACTCAACCTCACCCGCCGATCTTCTCAACGGCTCGTTTTGCCGCCTCACTGATCGAGACGGTGCGATCGCAGTAGTCGACGCCGTACTTCTCGAGGATCTTGAAAGCGTCGGCCTCCCACGCTCCCGGAACCCGGAAGATGGCGATCTTGTCGGCGGGCTCGAAGCCCAGCTCCTTGATGCCCTTGATGACGCCGCGCGCGACCAAATCCGCGCGCGTGTTGGAGACGACATTCGACATCACCGCGATCTTCTCGACACCGGGCTTCGAGAGAACCAGCTTGGTCAACGCCACCGCCTTGCCGACGCTCGGGTTACCGCCGATGGCGGCGTAGTTGGCGGGGCGGCCACCGGCCTTGATCACCGCGTCGGTCAAGGTCAGCGAGCCGCCGCCGGCGCCGATGACCAAGCCGATGTTGCCGTCGAACTCGACCACCGGACCCACAATCCCACGCGGGTCGTCGTCGTCGATCTTCTTACCATCCATCTCGAACTGGGTGGGTTCGCGCACGGCGCGCGTGTCGTCGTCGCCGATTTTCAATTCGGCCAGTAGGGTGCCCTGGCGAGCGCGGCCCTCGACTTCCATGTCCATGTAGCAGGCGGCGGCGGCAAAGGTGCCGTCGGCGAGGCGCGCCAGCGACGAGATGTTTGCCTGGGTGAGATCGTACTGGAGGAACAGCCGCGCCAGTCGCGCCACGATGGGCGTCAGGCGAGTCAGCTCTGCGCCCTTGATTCCCAGCGACGAGACGAGTTCCTTGGCGAGGTAATCCGAGAACGGAACCAGCGCTGAGAAATGTCGGCGCACGACGCGCTCGGGATGCTTCTCGGCGATGTCCTCGACGTTCCCCGCCATGCTGCTGAGAATCATCACCGGAAGCTTGCGCGTTCCGTCGTAGGTCACGGCCAGGCTGTATTCAGCCGCGGCGTCGATCTTCTTCTGCACCAGCACGCCCTTGGGCTTGCGGCCGCCGTCGTCGAGCTGCAGCAACGCGCCGGCCTTTTTGCCCGCGTCGGCCGCCGATTGCGCCGTCTCCACCGAGCCGGAATGCAGCAATCCGGGAGCGAGGACCTGCGCTTTCAGGGTCACAGCACCGCCGAACTCGGCGGCTGCCGCTTCGGCCTCGGCGGCGGTAGCAGCCAGCTTTGCCGGGGCGACCGGGATGCGGTGTTTGCCGAGCACCTGGTTGCCTTCGAACTCGTATAACCTCATCTGCGATTCCCTTTATTCAAGGTGGTTGGATCCCTCTTGCGAGACGCCCCGGGGGACAAAGAACCCCGTTTACTAGTCGTTCGCGCAGGTGAATTCAATGCTGAGACGGGCGCCGTTGCAGCGCTGCTGGGAGGTCCGCCTTCGCTGCGAGGAATCCTCAGTCGAGTTGGTAGGCCTTGCGCAGGTCCTCGTCGGTGGCCGCGAGCTTCTCGGCCAACTCGACCATGACGCGGCATTGCTTGTAGGTAGCGTCGTCCTGCATTTTGCCGTCGATCATCACCGCGCCGGTACCGTCGCCCATTTCGGCGATGACCCGTTTTGCCCACAGCACTTCCTCGGCCGGCGGACTGAACACCTTCTTGGCGATGTCGATCTGAACCGGATGCAGGCTCCAGGCGCCGACGCAGCCGAGGAGGAACGCGTTGCGGAACTGGTCTTCGCAGGCGACGGTGTCTTTGATGTCGCCGAAGGGGCCGTAGTAGGGGAGGATGCCGTAGGTGTTGCACGCGTCGACCATGCGAGCCAGCGTGTAGTGCCAGAGGTCCTGCTGCGCCGTCGGCCGCGGGGCGTTCTCGTCGGCCGCGTCGGGATCGCTGCGTACCAGGTAACCGGGATGACCACCGCCGACGCGCGTCGTCTTCATGCGCCGCGATGCGGCGAGGTCGGCCGGTCCGAGCGATAGCCCCTGCATGCGCGGGCTGGCGCCGCAGATCTCTTCGACGTTGCTGACTCCCGTCGCGGTCTCGAGCAGGGCGTGAAACAGGATGGGGCGCTGCAACCCAGCGCGCGCCTCCAACTGTGCGACGAGGCGATCGGCGTAGTGGATGTCCCAGGCGCCCTCGACCTTGGGAATCATGATGACATCGAGCTTATCGCCGATCTTGGAGACCAGCTGCGTCAAGTCGTCCAGCGCCCACGGCGAGTCCAAGCTGTTGATCCGCGTCCAAAGCTGGGTGCTGCCGAAATCGGACTCCCGTGCGATGCGGATCAGTCCCTCTCGGGCCGCCACCTTGTTGTCGGCGGCGATGGCATCCTCCAAATTGCCGAGTACGACATCGCAGCGCACGGCGAGGTCCGGCAACTTGGCCGCCATCTTCGCGTTGCTGGGATCGAAGAAATGAATCATCCGCGAAGGGCGGAAAGGAATCTCGCGCAGCGGCGCCGGAGCGCCGATGGCCAGGGGTTTGAAGAAATCTTTTGCACTGCGCATGAGGGTCGCTCTCCTTGGATTCGGGCGCGCCGCGTCAGGCGACGCGACCGATGTACTCGAGGATGTCGTAACCGGTGATGTCGGCCGATTTCCTGGCGTGTTCGGCGAGGTACTCGGCCGACACATCGCCTGCCTGTACCGCCTTGGCGAGGTCCATGATGGCGATCTTGATGGTCGCCTCGTCGATCATCTCGCCGTTCTCGGGATCGGCCATCGAGCCGCCGCCCTTCTCGTGGTACAGCTCGATGACTCGCTTGGCGTAGGCGACCTGCTCCGCGTTCGGGCCGTAACACTCGTTGCAGATCTTCGCCTGCTGCGGATGGATGACCCAGGTGCCGTCCATACCCAGCAGCTGCGAGCCGACGTTCTTTTCGCGCAGGCCGGCTTCGACTTCGGCCTTCCGCTCGGGCGTGTCGTCCTTGCGAACCAGCCGCAGGTAGACGTTGTCGATGGCGTGCAACCCGGCCGCCTTGGCGGCGACCACCATCGCCTGCTTGGAGTAGTGGAAGATCTGCGTCTGGTTGTCGACGACTTCGCGAATGCCGAGGTTGGCGGCGAAGTCGGCGATGCCGAAGATCAGGCCGCACATGCGCGGCGACGCCGTGGCGATGTCGTATGCCTTGACCAGCGCTTGCGGCGTCTCGATCAGCGACTCGATCCTGCTGCGCGTCTTCCAGCCGGCACGGCGCTCGAGTTCGTCGATGACGCAGGCGACATAGTGGATGTCCTCGGGACCGCGTGTCTTGGGCAGTACGATGCCGTGAAACTTGTCCGGAGCGCCGAGGTAGATCGCCTCCATGTCGCCGACGAAGAAGGGCGAGAGGATGTTGTTGGGCCGCACCGTCACGACCTTCTTGCCGAAGTCGAGGGTGTTGAGCGCTTCGACGACCGTCTTGCGGCTCTTCTCCCCCTTGAACTCATACGGACAGGCGTCCTCGAAATCGGCCATGATGTGATCGACAGGCGATTTTTCCGGGTCGGCCGCGTTCTGATGCAGCTTCATATTGTGACCGGGGTAGGTCATTTCGGTCCGCGGAATGACGAACCGCTTGCCGTTGTCGAGTACGAACATTGAGCCTCCTCCTATACCGAACGGTCGGGCTTTGGCGAGGGATTGCCCGCGCCGGCAGTCCACTCTAGGTTAAGCGTTGCTACTATTCTGGCCCCAGGGAATCAAGTAAGACTAATTGCTGCGCCGGGCGGGTCCTGTCAGTTGGCCCGATTTCAGGGGTTCTGGCCGCGACGGCGCCGGGGTGGTAGCGATCATGACCCTACGACGAATCTGGGAGGACGGCATGGAACTGAAAGCGGATTTGGCAGCGACGGAGCAGATTTTCGCGGCAGCGGACGAGGTGGTTCGCCAGTCGTTGGAGGTGGCGAGCAAGCGCACGGATGGTGGTAAGGGCATCGACGACGAGCAGGTGCACTGCGAGCGGCTGGCGTATGCGGCAACCGAGTTGGCGGCGGCGCGTGACCTGCTCAACTACGCCGGCGGACCAGGCGCCGCGGATCCGGCGGTGCCGTCCATGGCGGCCGCCTTCGCCGCTGAGTTCGCGCTGAAACTCGGCGGTCAAGTTTCGGCGCATCTGCGCGAGTTCGGAATCAGCGAAGATCGCCTCGCTGAGACGCTGGGCTCCGCCGCGGTACTCGCTGCCGCGCGGGCCGCCGTCGCCGACGAGACGCTGTGCGCCATCGGCCGACACGTCATCGCCAATCGCGGCGTCAACCACTCGCCGATCGATGACGAGATGGCGGTGATGACGCGCGACTCAGTGCGGCAGTTCGCCGAGATCGAGGTGGCGCCGATCGCCGAACACATCCATCGCAACGACGAGCTGGTCTCCGACGAGATGATCGGCAAGATGGCCGAGCTCGGCTTCTTCGGTATGGCGGTGCCGGAGGAGTACGGCGGCGGCGGCATGGGCAACCTCGCCATGATCGTCACCACCGAAGAGCTGTCGCGCTGCTCGCTGGCGGCCGCCGGCAGTCTGATCACGCGGCCGGAAATTCTCACCAAGGCGCTGCTCAAGGGCGGCACCGAGGAGCAGAAGAAAGAGTGGCTGCCGTCGATCGCCGCGGGCCAGGTAATGGCGGCGATCTCGGTGACCGAGCCCGACATCGGATCGGACGTCGCGTCGGTGCGCTGTAAGGCGGAGGAAAGCGAGGTCGGCGGTGAGCGCGGCTACCTCATCAACGGCGCCAAAGCTTGGTGTACCTTCGCCGGCCGCGCCAACGTCATCGCCCTGTTGGCTCGCACCGATCCCGATCTCAGCAAGGGTGCGCGCGGCCTGTCGCTGTTCATCGTGCCCAAGGACGCGTTCCCTGGCCACAGTTTCGAGATGCGGCAGGCGACCGGCGGCCTTCTCGAAGGCAAGGCGGACCCGACGCCGGGGTACCGCGGTATGCACTCGTTCACCCTGGCCTTCGACAACTACTTCGTTTCGGCGGCCAACCTCGTCGGCCAGGAGAAGGGGTTGAACAAGGGCTTCTACCTGCAGATGAACGGATTCGCCGCCGGACGCTTGCAGACCGGTGGGCGAGCCACGGGCCTGGCGCAGGCGGCGCTCGAGCGCACCGCGGAGTACGCCGCCGACCGCAAGCAGTTCGGCCAGCCGATCGGCGATTTCCAGCTGACGCAGCACAAGATCGGCCGCATGGCGACGCACATCATGGCGGCGCGGCAACTCACCTACCGCGCCGCGCTGGCGATGGATGCCGACGAGTCGATCGCCCTCGAGCCGGCAATGGCCAAGCTCTTCGCCTCCGATGTCGCCGTGTGGACGACGCAAGAGGGACAGTTGGTGCACGGCGGCTGGGGATACGCAGAGGAGTTCGCCATTTCGCGATATGTCGTCGACGCCACGGTGTTGCCGATCTTCGAGGGCGTCAAGCCAATTCTCGAGTTGAAAGTCATCGCCAGGAACCTGCTGGCGGCGCAGGGTTGAGCA
Organism: Thermodesulfobacteriota bacterium; assembly: GCA_041743795.1. Classification (GTDB taxonomy): domain Bacteria; phylum Desulfobacterota; class Binatia; order HRBIN30; family CADEER01; genus CADEER01. The sequence goes on from JBGTMF010000182.1 coordinate 6,608, forward strand.
GAGATCGGGAGTCAGTCATGGCGTACGAATACATCACGTATGAGAAGAAGAACCGCGTAGCGACGTTGACCATGAACCGCCCGCAGGTGCGCAACGCGTTGCATCCGCCGGCGAACCGCGAGATGGCGGCGGCGCTCGACGATTTCGCCGCCGACGATGACTGCTGGGTGGCGATCATCACCGGCGCCGGCGACAAGGCCTTTTCGGCCGGCAACGATCTGAAGTATTCGGCGCAGAATCCGGACAAGCCTCTCGACCTTCCGCCGTCGGGATTTGGCGGCATGCACTCGCGCTTCGACCAGTTCAAGCCGGTGATCGCCGCCGTCAACGGTTAGGCTCTGGGCGGCGGTTTCGAGATCGCGCTGGCGTGCGACATCGTCGTCGCCGCCGAGCACGCGACCTTCGGTCTGCCGGAACCGCGTGTCGGGCTGGCGGCGCTCGCCGGGGGAATGCAGCGCCTGCCGCGACTGGTACCGGAGAAGGTGGCATTGGGCATGATGCTGACGGGCAAGCCAATCTCCGCGCAACGGGGCTACGAACTGGGCCTGGTGAATGAAGTCGCGCCTGCCTCCGAGTTGATGGCGACGGCGGAGCGCTGGGCGGCGGAGGTCTGCGAGTGCTCACCGACCTCGGTACGGGCCAGCAAACAAGTGGCGTTGCAGAGCGGCGGCATGCCGCTGGCCGAGGCGTTGGCGAAGAAGTATCCGCTGGTCGGCGGGCTGCTCGGCTCGGAGGATCTGCGCGAGGGGATCACGGCATTCGCCGAAAAGCGCGCGCCGCAGTGGAAGGGGCGCTAGCGGAGCTGCCGGAGAAAGATTCAACGGACCTTTCCATCGTTCGAATGAGCGCATTAGAGCAAAATCTTCTCGGCCGAGAGCGATCTGCCTGTGGGTATCGCATCATACGAGGGCCGACTCCGCATACTCCGACAGGCTCCTAGCCTGAGCCGATGCTCGCAGGGGGGAACTGGTCTGGCTGGCACCCCTGCGGGGTGCGGTTGGGTGGGGATTTTCGCAACCGGTGGTACCGCTTCGCTCAACCACCGGCTACTCTCTGCCATCCCTTCGGGATGCCACGCG
>JBGTMF010000183.1:0-5874 GCA_041743795.1 Thermodesulfobacteriota bacterium
AGACGATCGGCAATTCGCAGCACCCGCTCTATTCCTTTCTGTTGTCGCGTAGCGACGCTCGAGAGCCGTGCGGATGCCTACGCGGAGCACGACGAGGAAGCGTCACCTCGTGAAGCCTCGCACGGCAGTCGAGACGACCGCACCGCACGCCAGATCGAGCGCGCGCGGTGCGGCAACCTCATCACGGAAGGGGCGCGACGCGCACAGACGTGTAGCCGAAATCTTCGCTGCGGGTGAAGCCGACAAGCGTGCCCGCCGGGCTTGCTGCGATGCCGATCGCCGCCGCTGCGTCGCTGGTCGCGACATCGATCGGCGCCGCGTCGGCCAGCGTTCCGTCGGTCTCGACACGGATTGCGCGCACGGCGCTGCCCGAAGCGGTCGTCTCGCGCCAAGCGACGGCGAATACGCTGCCATCGGCTGCAACCACCGGTTGCAGCGCCGCGCCGTTGGCTGACGATGCGATGAGGAAACCTCCCGGCGCGTCGAGCGGACCATCGGTGCGTGTGAAGCGCATACCGCGCACCTCAGTCGGCACCGCTGGCGGCGGTGCCGTCGCGGTCGTCCAGACAGCGAGAAAGAAATCGTCGATCACCGCCAGTGCGGGACTATCGGATCGCGCCACCGAGGCGAGCTCGGTGAGGACAATGGACAGCGTCGGCTCCGGATCAATCCACCCCGCCTTGAGAGTCAATTCGACGGGTGGCCCCGCCGTCGGCGAGTACATGTTCCACCAGACCGCCGCGACGTCATCGTCGCTGGTCGCCAGCGGCGCCGAGCCCCGGCTGGTGTTGCCAGGTGGGGGGGAGGCAAAGTCCCCCGGCACGCCCACGATGTTCTCGAACAGAATCGACCCGGAACATTGGGCAACGCTGCGCCAGGTGACATGCACGCCAGTCGCCGCCAGATTGGCGGTCACGTGCAACGGTGGGGCGGAGTACGTGCTGCACTGGCCGAACGGAACCTCCGTATGCAGAATGTCGACGTCTTCGACGAGCGGACCGCTCGCAGGAACGACCCGACCGTGGAAATAGTCTATGAAGACAGAATCCGTCGAGAAGGTTCCGGACCAGGCCGCGTAAAAGCCTGAATCGAGTGCGGTTAGGGCGGGACTACCGTTACTCGTGGATATCACCTCGGGGGGTGGGGGGGGCAGGTCGCTGCTCACCCGCAGCGGCGCGGCATCGAGCGTCTGCCCCGAATCGTCGAGTCGTTTCACGAAGAGGTGCGAGTCCGTCCCCGTCAGCATCCGGTAAGCGGCGGCGAAGGTCGCGCCGTTGGCGCTCATGCCAATGCTGGGAACCGTCGCAGATACGCACTCGACGATGACGTTCGAAGCCTCCTCGGGACAGAGCACCTGGCAGGTGGCGCTACAGGAGGTGCCATTGGGGGGGTCGCACGTCTCGTCACCCGTGACCTCCCCATCGCCGCATACGTCCCGACATTGCGCCGGCGCTGGCGCGTTGCGCAGCAGGAGGAAGCCGGCCTGGTTGACCCTGGCGATGCCGCCGAACTCGCTGCAGTAGGTGCGGTCGCCGACTTCGAAGCGGAACAACGTCCGGTCCTCGCTGCCGACCGGCTGCCACGGCCAGTCGGTGCCGACGGCCTTGAGCCTGATCTGACCGTCCCGGTAGAGGACGTGACGCACACCACCGCTGGCCCCCGAGCGATCGCGATAGAGGTAGCCGCGGCTGCCCGCTGGATTACCGAGGCCCCGCCAGTTCTCGCTGGCCAGATCGATCCGGCTCGAGGTCGAAGCCTGCGTGCATACTTCGGCCGGAGCGACGCCGCTACATGACACTTCGGTCGCGGTCAGGGCAGCTCCAGCAACGGCGGGGTCGAGCAGATTGACGACCGCTTCCGACTTCGACCGGAACATGAATCGCGGCTTGCCGGATTGAGGCGCGCTCTTGGCGACGAGCCGCGAGCCGTTGATCGGAATGTCCTCCGCCGGGCTAGCGGCGGCGGTCAGATGCAATGCGATACCGACAATACAGAGTATGTATATCCGCATGGTCCCCCCCCGGTGAGTGTGCCTTACGAGCGTACGGCCACGGGCGCGCGGGTGTCAACTTCAGTCTTCCGTCGAGACCCAAACGCTGCGGCGGCAGCGCTCGTTCGCGGCCTTACTCGCCGTCGTCGTCACGCAGCACCGTTGCGTGATTTGCCAGATCTGTCCGCCTATTCGATATCGGTTCGCACGCGGCATCGTCAGCTCTACTCAGACACACCATTTAGGGATCGAAATCGAAGTTCTGACCACCGAATCAAGCGACGCACGCGATCATTTACGTATGCTTCTCACCACTTGCGCTGGTCCGACCCGCGGGGGTGACTGGAGGTTCAAGCGGGGGTGACTGGAGGTTCAAATTCTACAAGAAGATTCCAAAGGTGTCCCCCACTCCCGCCACCTCCCTCGGGGCAGACGGCGACCTGCTCGATCTGGATCGGGGGCGGTCGTTCGCGTGGCAAGCGTCAGGCCTCTCCGCCGGATCGATCGGCATTGCGTCTCGACGTGACTGTGATTGTCGAGGCCACCTCGATGGTGCCGAACGAGCCCTCTACGCGAAGGGTCAGCTTGTGCCGACCGGGGTCGAGGGTAACCCAGGTGTCAAGGCCCTGCGCGATCTCCTTCTTGCCCGCGAACCAAACGAAACGCTTCGGTGATACCTCGCGCCCGCCCGCGCCGGCGATGCTTCCCCAGAGGCGCAGCGTTTGACCCTCGCTGTAGTCGTGGCCGTCCACCGGGTGCAGAATCGCAACACTGGGCCCGCGTCGGGGCAGGGTTATGGCGATCGCTTTCGATGTGGTCGAATAGTAACCATCGTGGGCGACGACATGCAGCATTACCTTGCCCTCAGGTAGCTGATCGGGGTCGATACGGGCTTGCCCACCAGTGAGGGCGGTGGCTAGGGACTGCCAGTGTTCGTCGTCGCTCGACCACCGTATCCAGGATTCGACCACGTCGCGCGAAGAGTCCCAAGTGAGGCGAAGACCACCCTTTCGATCCAGCTTGGCTTCAAACTTCTTGATGCGGCAGGGCTTGGACGGCGCTCTTCGTTCCCAGGCGATTGTCTCTCCATCGGTGATGTCCAAGGCGGCGCCCGGGGCGACATCGGGAATCAAAGCCTGGGCCAGGTAACTGGAGCGATCAGGCTCCCTCGCGCCAGAACAACTACAGCCGCTGGCGGCGGTGGCCAGCCGACGCAGCGGCGCTGCTGCCAGTACCTTGCCATCCTCGCTTCGGAGGTTTGCCGTGAATTCAGTTGGAGTCGTTCCTTCCAACTCGGTGTACATCTGCGTGCGCGCTACGTGCATTACTTCCCCGACTCGGTTGCGTTCAATGTGGACGATCAGCGAGATCACATTCTCCGGTTTCTGCGGGGGGAACATTGGCAGCTCCAGGTCGAAATCGAATGGGGGCGGATCGGGAAGCGGGATCCACGGCCACTTACGGTACTCCTCCCAGACGAGATCCTTCCACCATGGCGAGTCTTCGCCGACAGTTACAGGGTTCAGGCGTGCGTTTTGGAGCAACCTCCGGCAATGGTACAGCGAGATCCAGGTGGGAGCACCGTAAGCCATGAAGTCGCGGAACGTTTGCGGCCCAGCAATGTTTCCGTTGTTGATGTTGAGCCCGTATTCCCCCGTGGATGCCATTCGGCTGCCGACCGAGTCGTACGGCTCGTATGCGGGGTAATTCGGATCTGGATTGGGGGCGTCTCCCGCGGGGGCGTGCTGCAGCCCGCAGGCGTGGCCCGCCTCGTGTGCCAGAATGCCTGGCTGGTTGATTGGCCCGACTGCGACACCACCGCCACCGCATCCGTCGACGGGTCCCATCGGTACGCCGGCGGGCAGCAGGCCGTAATAGATCCAGCCGGGCTGGTTGCCGTCGGCAGTTCGTGCGTTGGCTACTCGCCCGTGCAGCGCATCCCAATTGGTACCGCAGCCGCTGGTGGGGAAGCTCGTATCTTGGAGAGGAATCGTCAGGACAATCGAACCCGCGGAGCGAAAGTCAGCAGTTGATGTGACCGGGAACAGCGTCAAAGCCGTCCCGGACATTGCCTGCAGATCTGCCAATATCGGTGCGGCAAGCGTAAGGTTGGGGGCGTTCGGCGCACTGCTCGCCGGCCCATCGTACGAAATCATCACGCCCGCCAACCGCAGCGTCTGCCTTAATGTGGCCGTGACCACGGTTTGATAGTTGGCCCCGTTTCCCGCGGACTGAACTCTGGCGATCAGGCGCAACGTTCCGATCATCTGGTCGGCGGGAATGATGAAGTTCAGGGTTGCACCCAGCGTGCCACGGGTGGTTGCATAGTTGACCTCTGTGAACGCCGGAATCGCGGCCGGTACCGGGGGGCTTGGACTCAGCGTCGCCACCGTAGTCCACCGAAAACCGTCTTGCCGGCGCTGCACCTCGAGGGTGCCGCTCACGCCTATGCTCCCGAAAATACTGGCGAGATACACACGTGCCCAAGCTGGTTTGTTCGCCACCGCCCGTATCGAGTTGTCCGGACCACGGTCTGCCGAGTCGGTGAGGTGTTGGTCAGCATCGAAGTATTGCACCGCCTGCGTCACTTCGATGCCCGAGATGTAAAACGTGTACCTGAAGAGATCCAACTTGGCGGCGTTGTCCAGGATGCGGTCACGCAGAATCACTTTCGTCAGGTCCATTTACGACTCCATTGCGGCGAAGGCTCATGTGTTCTTCGGCGTGCACACAGTCCGATGTCTCTTGGAGAGGATGTCGCGCAGCGCGAGAACACAACTATTTAGGATGCCATCTTCTACCTAGACTACGCATCTGAGGTCATCGTCGCCTATTGGGGAATCCGCGTAGACTCATTCTTTGGATTTCGTCGCGGACAACTTCGTCGCGTGATACGCCGTATCGCGTCACTGCGTCTTCGATGTTTGATCCGGGGTCGGTCCTACACTAAACGGTTCTCTCCGATTGAGCCTTGGCTATTACGATTAGGCGGCCCATTTCGACCCCGAAATGGGCCGCCGTCGCCGTCACGCAGATCGTTACGCCGCCATCCTCTGGGCTGACGAGCGCAGAAAAGGGGACAGGTCCAATTTGCTTCCGTAACTAACGAAAATCGTACGGGATTCACGTCGACAAATGGACCTGTCCCGTTTTGTCATTCCGAGCAAGACAACGAGACAAAATGTCGAACTCGAACGTGCGCCTCGATAGGTCGGCCCATGCATGGTGGCGCGGTCGAACGTAACCCCCCGCCCCCTCAGGCGGTGGCCGCGGCGGCAACGCAATGCGTGCTTCCCACTAGTCCCGCCGGAGGCTTCGAACTTGACGAGTTACAGTGATTGGAGAATAGTGCGCGAAGTTCACTGCGCCGGGGCGGGTGCATTCCTAACGATGACGGGAGACGATGAGATGCCCCAGCTGATCGATACGTCCGTTCGACGACCGGTGAGGAGTTCTGCCCGACAGCGCGCTGCTGCAGCGCGACCCGGACACTCAAGGACGGCGACCGGCCGGGAACAGCGAGTCGTCGTTCGCATCCTGTGCACAGTTACCGCACTTTGTTCGATTGTCGCCGCGGCCCCGTGGCCGGTCTTGGCGCAGACGGCAACAGGCACCGCGACCGCTACTGCCACGGAAACTGCAACCGCGACGGCCACCGCCACGGAAACCGCAACCGAGACGGCGACCGCGACGGAAACTGCGACCGAGACGGCGACCGCGACGGAAACCGCGACGGAAACTGCGACGGACACTGCGACCGAGACGGCGACCGCCACGGCGACCGCCACGGACACCGCCAACGCCGCCACGCAGCACCGTTGCGGGATCACCCTCGGCGAGGAAAATTTTAAACACCCATCCCCTTGAGCCATCGAACCCAGCGG
>JBGTMF010000184.1:0-20226 GCA_041743795.1 Thermodesulfobacteriota bacterium
CGCCGAGCGCCTGGCGGCGCTCAGCGCCGAGCTCGCCGATTCGATCGCCCTGCCCTGCGACCTCGCCTCGCCCGATGAGATCCGGGCGCTGGTTGACGCCGTGCGTGAACGCCGCGGCCATGTCGATGTTCTGGTCAACAACGCCGGTGCCAGCGAGGGCAGCGTCCCGGCAGAAGAGCTGTCGCTCGAAGAATACCAACGCGTCATCGCCGTCAACCAAACAGCCGCCTTCCAGCTGTCGACACTGCTCGCTGGCGGCATGATCGAGCGCAAGCAGGGCTGCATCATCAATATCGCGTCGATCCACGCCCTGTGCGCCGCGGCGCCGAACAACCAGGCCGCGTACGTCGCGTCAAAGGCAGCGCTCCTCGGGCTGACCCGTGAGCTCGCCGTGCAATGGGCCCGCTACGGCGTTCGCGTCAATGCGATCGCCCCGGCGTATTTCGAGAGCGAATTGACTTCCGACATGTTCGCCAGCGAGCGCTCGCTCGCTTGGATCGAACGCAACACACCGCTGCGCCGCCCGGGAAGGATCGACGAGTTGGACGGCGCCCTGCTCTACCTCGCCAGCGACGCCAGCAGCTACGTCACCGGCACCACGCTGGTGGTCGACGGCGGCTGGACCGCGCGCTGAACGCGCGCGGGAGCCGCAACGCCGCGCAGCGGCGTCGTTCGCCTTTCCCCGCCGACGACGATCCTCCTCGGCATTGCCGAGGCCCGTGCTCGCGCGGAGCGTATCCCCGTGTGATACCCCTAGCTCTCGCCGAGGTTCACTTCTCCGTCCGTAGAGGTACTCTGTCCTGGTGAGCATCGATCTTCAGCCCTTCCTCCGGCTGGCGGTCGCGCTGGCGATCGGGTTGCTGATCGGCATCGAGCGCGGCTGGAAGGAACGCAATACCGACGACGGCCGGCGCGTCTCGGGGCTGCGCACCTTCGGCTTGATCGGCTTACTCGGCGGCATGGCCGGGCTGCTCGGCGATTGGCTCGGCCAGTTCGTCATAGGCATGTTGTTCATCGGCCTGTCGGTGCTGCTGGCGGCGGCGTACATGGTCGAGACCCGGGACAGCGCAGATATCGGTCTGACGACGGAGATCGCCGCTCTCGGCACGTTCCTTCTCACCACACTGGCGGGGCTCGGGCAGTTGTCGATCGCCGCCGCCGGCGGCGTCGTCATGGCGCTATTGCTGAGTTACAAATCGCTGCTGCACGGCTGGCTGAGCGCGCTGCAGCGCCACGAGCTGACCGCCGGGATCCAACTGCTGCTGATGTCGGTGGTGCTGTTGCCGCTGTTGCCCAACCGCGGCTTCGGGCCGGGCGAGGCCGTCAACCCGTACGAGATCTGGTGGATGGTGGTGCTGATCGCCGCGCTCTCCTTCATCGGCTACTGCGCGATCCGCATCGCCGGTCCGCGGGCCGGCACCATTTACACCTCCATGTTCGGCGGGCTGGCCTCTTCGACGGCGCTGACTCTTACTCTGGCTCGCCTGGCCACTCGCCGAAAGGCGGCGGCGCCGCTGCTCGCCGGTGGAATCCTGCTCGCCTGCGGCACGATGTTTCCACGCTTGCTGCTGGTCGCAACAGTCGTCGAGCCGCTGCTGTTTTCGCTGCTGGTATGGCCGGTAGTGGTCATGGCAGTGCCGACCTACGCCGCGGCGATCTGGCTGCTCAGGCGCCCCCACCACGAGGTCTCCTCGGACGCCGCGCTGCCGTCAAATCCGCTCGAATTGTCCGCGGCGCTCTCCTTCGGCGCATTGCTGACTCTTGTCATGCTGCTCAGCAAGGCACTGACGGATTGGTTCGGCGACGCCGGTGTATGGGCCTTGGCGGCGGCCTCCGGCGTCGCCGATGTCGACGCCATCACGCTGACGCTCTCGCGGATGAGCGGCAACGCCCTTTCCGCGGAATCCGCGGCAGCCGGAATCACCATCGCCGCGACCGTCAATTCACTGGTCAAGGTCGGCCTGGCGCTGAGCATCGGCGGACGAGCCGTTGGGATGCGGGTGGCCGTGCCGCTGGCAACGGCCGTGCTGGCCGGACTCGCGGTGGCATTCGCCCGGTTGAGCGGAACGTTGCCGTGACGCGCAAAGACGAAGACGCCACGACCGCTCAGCGCCAGCTCTGCAGTACGCGCATGTAGTTGGCGCGTTCGAAGGCGGCCGGATCGGGGCAGCGCTCGAGACTCATGCTGCCCCTCATCTGCGCGATCGACTCGTACTCGTGCTCCTCCATCCAGTGCGCCATGCCGTCGAGTACCGTCTGCAGGTACACCGGCCCGAACTGCAGTAGCGCCGACACCAGCTGCACGGCGTGCGCGCCCGCCATGACGGCGCGCAATGCGTCGATCGGTGTGTGCACCCCGCCCGTCGCCGCCAGCGAGCAGCCGACACGCCCCGACATGATTGCCAGCCAACGCAGTCGCAAAAGCAATTCGGACGAATCGGACAGCTTCAGGTACGGCACGACCTCCAGCTCCTCGACGTCGATCTGTGGCTGGTAGAATCGATTGAACAACACCAACCCGTCGACGCCGAGGCCGTCGAGTTGGCGCGCCAGATGCGCAAACGACGAATAGAACGGCGACAGCTTGACGGCGACTGGAATCTGCAAACCCCGCTTCACGGCGCGAGCCGTGTCGACGACGCGACTCTCGACTTGCGCCGCCGTTTCCTCGGCATCCGTCGCGACGTAGTAGATGTTCAGCTCGAGGGCATCGGCGCCCGCCTGCTGCATCAGCCCACCGTACTCCAACCATCCGGAAGGCGTCGTGCCGTTGAGCGACGCGATCACCGGAACCGCGACGATTTCCTTGATCTTGCGGATCTGCTCGAGGTAGCGGTCCGGTCCGAGTGCGTAATCGTCTGGTTGCGGAAAGTACGTCAACGCCTCGGCGTAGGAGTCGGCGTGCGCCTCGCCGGGGCGCACGCGACCCGAGAGTTCGTTCTCGATCTGCTCCTCGAAGAGCGAGTGCATGACGATCGCCGAGGCGCCGGCGTCCTCGAGCCGCTTCACCTGGTCGAGATCGTCGACCATCGGTGACGCCCCCGGCATCAGCGGATGCGCCAGATGCAGCCCGAGGTATGTCGTCGACAGATCCATCAGGAACCTCCTCCCGGTACATTGCCGCCGGCGCCCCGTTTCGCTTCTCCGAACTTCCGCTGCGCCAGATCGGCGTAGGTGTCGAACGTCCTCCGCACCTCCGCCTCGGCGGCGCTGAGAAGTTGGCGATAGCGCGCCGGGTCCTGCTGCTCGATCATCCGGAAGCGCGCTTCGTTGCGCGTGAAACTCGACAGCGGCGCGCGCGGCGGCGGCGAGTCCAACTGAAAGGGATTCTCGTCGGCGTCGCGGCGTCGCGGATCGTAGCGGAACAACGGCCAATAGCCGCAGGCAACGGCCAGCTTCTGCTGCTCGGCGCCGAACGCCATGTCGTAGCCATGGGCGATGCAGTGGCTGTAGGCGATGATGAGCGACGGCCCGGGGTAAGCCTCCGCCTCCTGAAAGGCGCGAACGGTGTGCTGGTCCTTGGCGCCAAAGGCGACGCGGGCGACGTAGACATGGCCGTAGGAGACGGCGAGCAGTCCGAGGTCTTTCTTCGGCGTCGCCTTGCCGGTGATGGCGAACTTGGCCACCGCGCCCAGCGGCGTCGCTTTCGATTGCTGCCCCCCGGTGTTGGAGTAAACCTCGGTGTCGAGGACCAGGACATTGACGTTGTGGCCACTCGAGAGAACGTGGTCGAGGCCGCCGAAGCCGATGTCGTAGGCCCAACCGTCGCCGCCGACGATCCAAACGCTCTTGTTCACCAGGTAATCGGCCAGCTCGGCAAGGCGGCGCGCCTCGGGCCGATCGACTGCCGCCAGCTGCCGACGTAGCAGGACGACCCGCTCGCGCTGCTCGGCGAGGCCGCCCTCGCCGGCCTGCGACGAGGCTAGAATGGCTGCGACCAGCTCATCGCCCACCGTCGAGGCCATGCCGCGCGTCAGATTGCGCGCGTGTGTCGCCAGCGCGTCGACGGCGATGCGCATGCCGAGGCCGAACTCCGCATTGTCTTCGAACAGCGAATTGGACCACGCCGGGCCGCGGCCGGCGGCATTCGTCGTATAGGGTGTCGTCGGCAGGTTGCCGCCGTAGATGGACGAGCAGCCCGTCGCGTTGGCGATCAGAATACGATCGCCGAACAGCTGTGTCAGCAACTTGATGTACGGCGTCTCGCCACAGCCGGCACAGGCGCCGGAATACTCGAAGAGCGGCTCGAGAAATTGCGCCGTCTTGACGTCGACGCGGAAGGCCGCGCGATCCGCCTCGGGAATCTCGAGAAAGAATGCGTAGTTGTCGCGCTCCGCCTGCAGCAATGGCGGCTGCGGGTGCATATCGATCGCCTTGTGGCGGGGATTCGACTTGTCCTTGGCTGGACAGACCATGACGCAGAGATTGCAGCCGGTGCAGTCTTCCGGCGCCACCTGAATGGTGTATTTGGCGTCGCCGAACTCGTTCCCCCGGTAGTCGGTGCTCTTGAAGGTCGCCGGAGATCCGCCGCTGTCGCCGACCGGATACACCTTGGCCCGAATCGCCGAGTGTGGGCACGCCATCGCGCACTTGTTGCACTGGATGCAGATGGCCGGATCCCAGACAGGGATCTCGAGAGCGATGCCGCGCTTCTCCCACTTCGCGGTGCCGCTCGGCCACGTGCCGTCCGCCGGAAACGCACTGACCGGCAACAAGTCCCCTTTGTTCGCCAGGATCATTCCGGTGACGCGTTGGACAAAATCCGGCGCAGCCCGCGATACGATCGGCGGCACGCTGTGCGATGCGTCGGCCTGCGCCGGTACGACGACCTGGTGCAGCGCGGCGAGGCTCGAATCGACCGCGTCGAAGTTGCGCTTCACCAGCGCTTCCCCCTTGCGCTCGTAAGTCTTGCGGATCGCCGCCTTGATGCGTTCGATGGCCTCGTCGGCCGGCAGCACGCCTGAGATGGCAAAGAAACACGCCTGCATGACGGTGTTGATGTGGCGGCCCATGCCCGCCTCTCCTGCTACCTTATACGCGTCGATGACGTAGAATCGCAGTTTCTTGGCGACGATCGCCTGTTGCGTCTCGAGCGGCAGTGCGGCCCAGACATTGTCGGGCCCGTACGGCGCGTTGAGGAGAAAGACGGCGCCCGGCGCGGCGCAGTCGAGGACGTCGTAGCGCTCGAGAAAATTGAACTGGTGACAGGCTACGAAGCTGGCCTTGCGCACCAGGTAGGCGGAACGAATTGCACGCGGGCCGAAGCGGAGGTGCGAGATCGTCACGGCACCGGATTTCTTCGAATCGTAGACGAAGTACCCCTGTCCCCATGTGCCCTCGCGTTGGCCGATGATCTTGATCGAGTTCTTGTTGGCTCCGACCGTACCGTCGGAGCCGAGCCCGTAGAAGACGCCGCGGGCGACGTCATCCGGCTCGATGTCGAACTCGGGGTCGTAGTCGAGGGACTGGTGTGTCACGTCGTCGGTGATGCCGACGCTGAAGTGGGGTCGCGGGTTGGCGGCGGCCAGCTCGCCGAACACCGCGCTGACCATGGCCGGTGTGAATTCCTTGGAGGATAGTCCGTAGCGGCCGCCGATGACGACGGGGTCCGCAGCGTAGCGGCCGGCGCGCCGCCCCTCGTACAGGGCGGTAATCACATCCTGATAGAGCGGCTCACCAACCGCACCCGGCTCTTTGCAGCGATCGAGAACGGCGATGCGGCCGGCGGTCGCCGGCAGCGCGGCGATCAGGTGCTCGACGGAGAACGGACGATAGAGGCGGACTTTCAAGACCCCGACCCGTTCGCCGCGCGCCGCCAACCACTCGACCGTCTCGTGCACCGTCTCGGCCGCCGAGCCCATGAGGACGATGACGCGCTCCGCTTGCGGATGGCCGACGTATTCGAAGAGCCGGTACTGGCGACCGGTGATTCCGGCGAAGCGGTCCATCTCGGCCTGCACCAGATCGGGGCAGACATCGTAGTAGGAGTTGCAGGCCTCGCGCGCTTGAAAGAACGTATCTGGGTTCTGCGCGGTGCCGCGCACGACCGGCCGATCCGGCGTCAGCGCTCGGCTACGATGCGCACTGACCAGGTCGTCATCGATCATGCGCCGCAGGTCGTCGTCGGCCAGCGTCTCGATCTTCGCCAGTTCGTGCGAGGTGCGAAAGCCGTCGAAGAAGTGCAGGAAGGGAATCCGCGCCCGCAGGGTCGAAGCGTGGGCGATGGCGGCGAGATCGTGCGCCTCCTGCACCGATGCCGAGCCCAGCATGGCAAAACCCGTCTGCCGGCAGGCCATGATGTCGGAGTGGTCGCAGAAGATCGACAGCGCATGGGTGGCGATGGTGCGCGTCGTCACGTGCATGCAGAACGACGTCAGCTCACCGGCGATCTTGTACATGTTGGGGATCATCAGGAGCAGGCCCTGCGACGCGGTGAAGGTCGTCGTCAACGCCCCCGCCTGGAGGGCGCCGTGCACCGCGCCGGCGGCGCCGGCCTCGGACTGCATCTCGGTCACCTTCGGGACGTTGCCCCAGAGATTGGTTTCGCTGCGAGACGACCATTCGTCGGCGAGTTCCCCCATCGGAGACGACGGCGTGATCGGATAGATGGCGATGACTTCGCTGGCGCGATGGGCAACCAGGGCCACCGCCTCGTTGCCGTCGATCGTGACCATGTTCCGCGTCATACCGATCCTCCCTGCGCTGCCACTACCTTGCCGCCCTTGCGGCCGATTCTCAACGAACTGATGGCGTGTCAGTGCAGCGACCAATCCAATGAAATCGGCCTCAGGCAGCCGCGTCTTGCACCGATTCCTTCAACGCGGCGACCAGGCCCTGCAGGACGCGCTTTGCGTCGCCGTAGACCATGACCGTGTTGTCGGCTTCGAAGAGAACGTTCTTGACGTTGGCAAACCCCGCGCCGAGGCTGCGCTTGATGACGAACACGGAGCGCGCCTGGTACACCTCCAGAATCGGCATGCCGTAGATCGGGCTGCGCTCGTCGCGTTGCGCGGCTGGGTTGACGATGTCGTTGGCACCGAGCACCAGGACCACGTCCGTATCCTTGAACTCCGGATTGATCTCGTCCATCTCGACCAACTGTCCGTATGGCACGTCGGCCTCGGCTAGAAGGACGTTCATGTGCCCCGGCATGCGCCCGGCGACTGGGTGAATGGCATACTTCACGTCGGTGCCGATGCTCTCGAGAATGATCGCGAGTTCGCGCACCGCATGCTGCGCCTGCGCCACCGCCAGCCCGTAGCCGGGCACCAGGATCACCTTGCGCGCGTCTTCCAACAAAAGGGCCAACTCATCGACGCCGCACGAACGCACGACCCCGTACTCACTCGCCGCGTCGGCGCCGTCCGCAGTCACCGCGCCGAAGCCGCCGAACATCACGTTCAGCAGAGATCGATTCATCGCCTTGCACATGATGCCGGTGAGAATCAGACCGGCGGCGCCGACGATGGCACCACAGATGATCAACAGGTTGTTGGCGAGCACGAATCCCGTCGCCGCCGCGGCCAATCCGGAATAGGAGTTGAGAAGCGAGATGACGACCGGCATGTCGGCACCGCCGATCGGCATCACCAGCAGAACGCCGAGCAACAGGGCAAGAGCGGCGAGGGTCCAGGCACTGGCAGCCAGTCCACTGCCTTGCGCGGCGAATCCGAAATAGACGCCCACCGCCAGACTCGAGATGGTGACGACGAGGAGGACCACGTGGCGCCCGCGGAACAGCCACGGTTCGCCGGGGAGTGTGCCGTTCAGCTTGGCGAAGGCGACCAGACTGCCGCTCAGAGTCAGGCTGCCGATCAAGATCGAACCGACGATGGTGGCGGCGACGGCTCCACCGCTCTGCGCCGGCGACGCGAGCAGTGCGTTCAACGTGCCGGCCGCGTCGGGCTCGATCGCCAACGACCAGGTCACCGCCAGCGCGACCAGCGCCGATGCGGCGCCGCCGAAGCCGTTCAACACGGCTACAAGCTCCGGCATCGCCGTCATCGGCACCTTGGCCGCCAAGGCCGCGCCGGCGAACGAGCCGAGGACGACACCGGCGAGAATCCAGCGATAGTCGACGTTGCCGATGTCGACGAGAGTCGCCAACACCGCCAGCAACATAGCCGCCGCCGCCAGCGAGTTGCCTCGGCGCGCCGTCTTTACGCGCGTCAGCTGTCTCATTCCGATGATGAAGAGGACGGCAGACAGCAGGTAGGCGGCGTCCACCAACGAGCCGCTCACGCTGGTGAAATCCGTCATGACGCGACTTGCCGGCCGACGCGGAACATGCTGAGCATTCGCCCCGTCACCGCGAAACCGCCGACGACGTTGACCGTGGCCAGCGCCACGGCGAGGAAGCCGAGCACGTTGCTGACCGTGACGTCCGCCGTCTGCGCCGTATGCAGCGCGCCGACGATGGTGATGCCGCTGATGGCGTTGGCGCCGCTCATCAGCGGCGTATGCAACGTCGGCGGCACCTTGTTGATGATCTCGAAGCCGACGAACATCGCCAAGACGAAGACGTAGACACCGATGAGGATTGGACCCATGTTACCCCGCTTTCCGCGACGCGTTCGAATGCCGCAATTCGGCCTCGTCGACCAAGCCGAAACCACGCGCCACCGGGTGATTCTGGATCGCGCCGTCGCGCGCCATCAGCGCGCCACGTACGATCTCGTTGTCCGCGTCCAGTTTGAGTTCGCCGTCCGCGATCAACTCCTTGAGCAATGCCAGAATGTTCTTCGCGTAGAGGGTGCTGGCGTCGGCCGGCATGGTCGCCGGCAGATTCGTCGGACCGAGAATCGAGACGCCGCCGTGCTGCACCCGCTTATCGGCACGCGTCAACTCGCAGTTGCCGCCGCTTTCGGCGGCCAGGTCGATGATCACCGATCCCGGCCGCATCGTTTCCACCATCGCCGTCGAAACCAGCATCGGGGCGGGTTTGCCGGGAATCATCGCGGCGCAAATGACGGCGTCCGCACGGGCAATCGGATCAGCGAGGACCTCTCGCTGCCGCAGTGCAAACTCCGCTCCGAGATCGCGAGCGTAGCCGCCGTCGGATTCCGCCGGCTGCGGCGCAGTCGGCGGCTCGATGAAGCGCGCACCGACCGATTCGACCTCCTCGCGAACGGCTGATCGCACATCGGTCGACTCTACGACCGCGCCGAGACGGCGCGCCGTCGCGATCGCTTGCAACCCGGCGACACCTGCGCCGAGGACGACGACCTTGGCGCCGCGGATGGTGCCGGCCGCCGTCATCAGCAGCGGGAAGTAGCGCGGCAGTTCTTGCGCTGCCAGCAAGGCCGCTCTGTAGCCGGTGATGCTGGCCTGCGAACTCAGCGCGTCCATGCTCTGAGCGCGACTGATGCGCGGCAGCAATTCGAGAGCAACAGCACTGAGCGATCGATCCTTCAACGCGTCCCAGACCTCGGCACCGGCATGCGGATCGAGAAGTCCGATGGCGAGGGCGCCCTCCTTCATCCGCTCCAGTTTCGGTCGGCGGACGGCGAGCACGACGTCAGCATGCGAGTACGCGGCAGAAGCGTCCGGCGCGATCGTCGCCCCCGCCTGCGCATACGCGCCATCCGAGTAGAAACTCGCTTCACCGGCCCCCTGCTCGATCGCCACAGTACAGCCGAGCTGCAGCAGTCCTCTCAGCGTTTCCGGGGTCACCGCAACCCGGGTTTCTCCGGATTGCGTTTCTTTTGTCACGAGAACCTGCATCTCAGGGTAGTCCGGAACGGCGCGGGCTTCGCGCCTGCGCTCGCCGCGGCAGGGAAAACGGATGGCACCCGCGCCACAGGCTGGCGACGCGCGCACTGTCGCTGACCAACCGCTCAGCGGCTTTGATAGGCACCGCCGAACTGGTCGTACGGATCCGATCCGTCCTTGAGATCGCCGTCGTAGGCGATCCGTTCGATGTAACTCTCCAATACCTCGACAGAGCGCTCGAGAAGATCGCGGGTCGACAGAATACCGACCGGCACGCCGCCTTCCATCACCGGTAAATGGCGGAATTTCTTCTCGCGAAACACTCGCAGCAACTCTTTGACCGGCTGGTCCAAGTTGACCGTGACCACTTCGGCCGTCGCCACCTCGCCGACGCGCACCGAGGCCGGTGCGCGGTTCTCGGCGACGACGCGGTTCAACAGGTCGCGTTCGGAGAACAGCCCTTCCAGTTTGCCATCGCGAAGCAACAGCACCGCACCGACGCGGTTGCGACTCATCTTGCCGGCGACATCGGCGACGGTTTCGTCCGGCGACGCCGTAATCATCTCCGTCACCATCAATTGTCGAATTGCACCCATCACATTCCTCCTTCATCGCGGACACCGCCGCGGGACGCGCAACCTGCCGCACGTTGCGCGCAAACGCACTGAAAGGTGTTCACCAAGAAGTGTACCACAAGAGTGGGCACACCCAAGCAACGTCCATTCGACAGTGATTCCGGTTTTCCGGAAGCTGGGCCTGCGCCAAATCTCAGCGCCGCATCCGACCGGCGCACGGTGCATGGCGGCAATCGCCGGGCGGGCACAGCGAAGACCCCGCTCTTGAAAATTGAACGACCAGCGCACAATCTCACCGCGCCACCAATCGAGGAATCGCATGATCGTCATCGTCTACGGCTACGAGGGCTCCGGCCCCGGCCACTGGCAGCGCTGGCTGCAGGAGCAACTGCGCCAGAGCGGCGTGCCGGTGGCCTTCCCCGAGCTCCCCGACGCGGATGCGCCACGCAAAGATGCCTGGGTGTCCGCGCTGCGAGAGCTCGTCGACGCCGCCGCGCTACCGGTGACCTTCGTCTGCCACTCGCTCGGCTGCTGGGCCGTAGATCACCTGCTCGCCGAGCGCGGCGGCGCCAACATCCACGCCGTCCTGCTGGTGGCGCCACCGTCGCCGTTTCTCCTCTTCGAACCTGTGGAGAGCTTCCTGCCGCCACCGCGCCCGCGTGAAGTATGGGCGCCGCTGGCGGCGAGGTCGCTGGTCGTCGGCAGCGATGACGACGAGTTTACGTCGAAGGGGGAGTTTGTCCAGATCAGCCAACAGCTAGGACTCCCCTTCCACTTTGTTGCCGGCGCCGGCCACATCAACATCGCCAGCGGCTACGGACCGTGGCCGTTTGCCCTCGAATGGCTGCGCGCAGTGGACGCGCTGCGTGATTGAGCCGCCCGGGGTCCGAACTCACTTCACTCGGGGGCCTTCAAAATCAGCATGTAGGCGACCATCTCATCCCACTCCGCCTCGGTCAGCGGCATCTTGGGCATCTTGGCATTCTCGATCTTCGATTTGGGATCGGCGAAATACGCCCGCAGCCAGGCCTCGTCGCGATTGCTACCGACGCCGTCGAGCGGCCCGCCGAGATCTTTCTTCAAGCCACCGGTACCGGCGATGGAGTGACACAACTCGCATTTGGCCTTGTAAAGCGGCGGATGATCGCCCGCGGACGCCGACGCGACCGCGAAGGTGATTGCACTGAAAGCGAGAACGGCAAACTTCATTTCGGAACCTCCGTTGCGTGGAACCTATAAAACGTCACGGCTGCGCAGCTCGCGCAAAACCTCTCGAAGGTAATAGAATACCACAACGACTGCTAGAATCGGAATCGCCACGAAGGTAAAGGCGAAAGCCGAATACGGGCCGCGATCGAGGATGAAGATGATCGTCAGCAGAAGACCGAAAATCACCCCCAAGGCCGCAATGTGGTGATTCACTTCAATCCCTCCACCGGACGCATCAGGTGCTCGTAGTCGGCGTGGCCGGGAGCGCGCTGATCGCGACTCGGGTGCGAATCGCCGTGGCACGAAGTGCACGTGGCTTCGTTGCTGGCGATCACATCCGCCATCAACTCGTGCATGCCTTCGTTAACATATTTCGGCGTGCCTCCATGACAGTGCATGCAGTTGTCGTTGTTGAAGGGACGCACCAACCCGATCGGTTCCCGGTACGTGCGACTGGTATATTTCAGCAGGTGGCGCAGCCCATCCATCTTCGCCATCAGCGTCCCGCCGAAACCGTAGTCGACGTGGCACTGATAGCACTGCTTCTCGTGGATCCAGCGATTGCGATAGTGGCGCGCCGCCAAAAGGGTACTCTCCGCATCGACCATGTCGTTGGCATACGGCCGCATGACGTGGCACTGCACGCACGCAGATGTCTCCTTCGTTCCGACGAACAACTCGTGACTGGCCAAAGTGACCGCCGCCAGCGGAATCAGGAACATGGCGAACAGTCCCAATAATTTGTAGAAGGAGACAGCCGGCAGATCGATGTAGCCCAACCGCAAGACACTGGTGGAACGCAGTCGCTCGCGGCTGGTCAGTGCGAGCCACAAGCAGAAGACGATACCGACACTGCAGACCAGTATCCCGAGGGCGCGCACGATAGTGGCAAAGTCGATTCCCTCGAGCAGCGACATGGGCGGACCTTATAGCGCCTGCGTCGCGTTACGGCAATTGTCGGCATCCTAACAGCTCCGATTCCTCTTCTTGCGAAAGTCGACGGCAACTTCGTCCAATTAGTAAGAAGGATAACTTCACGTTGTCGTGTTTTGAAGTTGACCTGAGTCAATGGAATAAGTATTGCGTAGGGCGAGCCGAATGTCTTGGTCGGATTGTCGTACTGGAGGAGGAATCATGCTGGGCTGGATCGACCGTAGGGCGACAGCGATCGCGCTTTCTTTCGTCGCGATGACATTTGTGCTGGGTTGCGGCGGCGACGACGACAGCTCGAGCGGTGCGACGGCCACGCCGACTGCCGACGCGGCACCGCCGACACCAACCGCAATAACGGCTCCAGCTGGGCCGGGCTTGGTTGCCGAGATCACGGACGCCTCCGTCGGCGCCGACGATCAGATCGTCGTCGATTTCTTCCTCACCGATGCGATGGGCCAACCGGTGCAACCGACTCTCACCGCAACGCAGAACCCGCAACAAGCCCGCGTCCGTCTCACCGCGGCTCGATTGGAGAGCTACTCGGGCGGCGGCGGCCTGGCGAACACGTTCGAGCGCTACGTCAACATCGTCAACGAAACCCGTCCCGGCTACGACAGCAACGGTGTGCTCGAGACCATCGACGCCGCTACTGGCGTTTACCGCTTCACATTCAGCGTGGCGCTGGAGCAAGGCCATTCCCAGGCGGCGACATATTCGGTCGCCATGCAGGCCGACCGCAACGTCTCCGGTCGGACATTCAGCGCCAATCCGGTTTTCGATTTCACACCGTCCGGCGACGAGCCCGGCGTGCGCGCCGGCGTCACCACGGCACAGTGCAACACCTGCCACGATCCGCTCCAGGTGCACGGTACCCGCTTCGAAGTGCGCCTCTGCAACAACTGCCACACGGAGGCCGCTGTCGACGAGCTCGGCCGTAGCATCGACATGCGCGACATGATCCACAAGATCCACGCAGGCGTCGATCTGCCGTCGGTGGCCGACGGACCGCCGGGGTCGTCCTACGGAATTTTCAGCGGCTTTCAGCAAGCGGACATCGTCTTCGCCCGCAAGGACGATGACGGCGTCGTCTCCGGCATCAGCTTCCCGCGACCGCTGAGTGACTGCACCGCCTGCCACGTCGATGCGCCAACGGCGCAGTACCACCTCGAGAAGGCATCGACGGCCGCCTGCAGCAGCTGTCATGACGATGTGAACCCCTCACTGGAAGACACGGGCGCGGGCGCGCCCGGTACCAATCACTTCCAGAATCGCGGCTACGCCGAAGGCCAGTGCGCCGCCTGCCACACGGCCGACCTCGGCGAGGAATTCGACATCAGTGTGCCGGGTGCCCATACCATTCCCGAACGTTCCGCCCAACTCGCCGGACTCAACATCGCCATCGAGGGCATTGCCGATCACATGGCGAGTCAGACGCCGCTGGTGACGTTCAAGATCACCAACGACGCCGGCGCGCCACTGACGGATCTGAGTGGACTCAATCGCTTGGCCTTCATCCTCGCCGGGCCGACCGACGAATACGAGCACCTGACGGTTGCCACCGCCGTTGGCGGCGGCGCCGGCGGTACACTCACCGGGCCGAACGGTCAGGGGCAGTTCCAGTATCGCCTACCGGCCGCCCTGCCGGACGATGCCGCAGGCACATGGTCGCTCGGCGCCGAAGCCCGGCGCAGCGTGATGGTGTCGGAACGCAGCGTCAATGAAGCCGCCGTCAACCCGGTGGTCACCTTCTCCACCGACGATGCGACCGCGGCCGTGCGCCGCGAAGTGGTCAGCAACGCGAACTGCACGAGCTGTCACGGCGAATTTTCCAAGGGCTTCTCGATCCACGGCAATCTGCGCAACCAGGTCGAGATGTGCGTGCTCTGTCACAACCCGAACGAGACCGATTTCGCCCGCCGCGGCCGCGACCCCGAAGCGGTGGCTATGGGCGACTTGAACGAAACAATCGATTTCAAGGTGATGATCCACAAGATCCACCGCGGCGAGCACCTCGAGCAGCACCCGTACCTGCTCTACGGCTTCGGCGCGGCGCCGGCGAATTTCACGGCGCACGACTTCTCGCACGTCCTCTACCCCGGCGATTTGCGCAACTGCGACACCTGTCACCTGCCGGGGACCTACATGATACCGCCCTTCCCTGGTGACGGCGCGCTCGGCTCGCTGCTGACGGCGATCGATCCGGTCGACGGCTCGGAGTTCGAAGTCGGCCGCCTCGGACCTATCACCTCGGCATGCACGTCTTGCCACGATAGCGACGAGTCGCTCGCCCATGCCGATACGCAAACCGCGGACGGCGGCAGCGAAGCCTGTAGCGTCTGCCACTCGGAGACACGACCGCATCCGGTCTCGGCGCTGCACGCGCGCTGACGTCCGCGAGACGCCGACGTGAATCTCCTCGAGGCATTCTCCTCGACTCCCCCCCGCAAGCGGGGGGGAGTGACGGCTCGAGCCGCGTCGGCGGGGCGCCGAAGGCGAATGACCCCGTCTCGCAACTGGCTTGCGCTCGGCCTGTCCGTCGCCGTGACAGTTGCCTGCACACCGCCCTTCGTCTCCAGCGCATTCGCCAGCGAGCTGCGTACCGACCTGCGCGTGGTGAGTCAGTTGCGCGAAGGCGATCAGTCGCGCGATTTCGAAGCGCCGGCCATCGTCTACGGTGATCTCGGCCTGCGCGGCCTGCCCTACGGCGCGGCGATCGACACCTACTTCGGCCTGGCGCACGATTTCGGCCGCAACGAGGGTCTGTTCACCGAGTTGTACTCGGCCAACATGTACGTCCCCGGCATCCTACCGGGCGTCGACTTCACGGTCGGCCGGCAGTTCCTCGCCGAAACGCCTGGCGGTGTCTTCGTCGCCGACGCGGGCAAAGTGCGATTCGCGCTCGGCGAGCACGAGTCGCTGACCGTCTTCGGCGGCGCGCCCCAGTATTTCGAGCCGACGTATTCCAGCGAACGCCTGTCTCAGGACGAGCAGATCTGGGGCGGCAGCCTGCGCAGCACGCGTCTACAAAACACCAGTCTCAGTTTGAGCTTTCTCAACCAGGTCCGCGACGACGTCACGCTGCGCCAGCTGGTCAGCGGTTCGGGCGCCATATCCCTGCCGACGATGCCGGGTCTGCCAAACATCTACGGCTCGGTTTCGTACGACGCCGACCGGCAGAACCTCGACCACGCCAGCATCGGTACGCAAATCTTCGCCCTGCCGCCGCGCCTGTCCTTCAACTTCGAGGGCACGTACTACAAGCCGCAGGATCAGGGGAATTACATTCAACAGGATTTCCAACGCCGCGAGGATCCGATTTTCGAGCTGTTTTCGGTCAGCAACATGCTGCAGTTCCGCAACGGTCTGCGCTATGAGTTCAGCCCGTCGCTGTCGCTCTTCGCCGACTATTCGTACCAGCGCTACGAGCGGCTGGCCGGCGACGTCGAGAACGGTCACGTCGGCAGTGCAGGCTTCAACTGGCTGCCGCATGGCGACGGCCTCGAATTGGTGCGAATGGAGTACTACACCGCGGACAGCGGCGGCGGACAGGTCAACGGTGGACGCGCGCGTTATGAGAGCCGCGTCTACGAGCGCATCGTGTTCTACCTCGGTGGCGGCGCCGCCTACTACGAGAAGGCAAACAACCAACACGACTTCGCAATCAACACGATCACCGGCATCGGCTACGCGTTGCTGCCCGGGCTGGTCTGCGAGGTCAACTTCGAAGCCAACAGCAACCAGCGATTCGACGACGAGTACCGGATGGGATTGTGGCTGACGTACAACAGGCGTTATCAGTTTGGTCGCGCCGACGACGGAGCACGGACGTGAGGAGGGAGGTTGCGGTCCTCACCGTGGTCGTCGCTTCGGCGGCTATCTTTGCCGCTTGCCGAGGCCTGGGCTCGCCCGGTAGCGTGCTGCAGGAGCGCAGCGGCAATTCGCAGAGTACCGCCGAGGCGCGGCGCGTCTTCGACCACCAGAGCCACGAGGCGATTTTCTCAACGGCGAACGTCCTCTGCATCGACTGTCATCGCTTCGACCAGGCGGTCGCGACAGGCGATGCTGCCGTCGCACGGGCTGTCTCGGCGCACGGGCTCAATCCCGGCAGCGCCGCCTGCCACACCTGCCACATCGACAGCGGCGAGCGCATGGCCGAGGCTCCCGACGCCTGCTCAACCTGCCACCAGAACATGGCGCCGCTGGTACCGGAGGATCATCTCGTCGCCTGGTCGAAGGTGCATGCCAGCGCGGCGCGTATCGACGCCACAAGCTGCGACACCTGCCACCGGCAGTCGTTCTGTATCGACTGCCACCAGCGACGCGACGACGTCCAGCAACGCGTCCACGATCGCAATTTCCGCTTCACACACTCGATCGTCGCGCGCGCCAATCCGATGCAGTGTGGCAGTTGTCACCGCCCGGACTACTGCAGCAACTGCCATCAACAGGGCCAGTCAGGGCTGCCATGATCAGAACATACCAATGGGTTCCTGCGCTGTTCCTCGGCACGCTTGTCGCAGCCTGTGGCAACAGCGGCGACATTGAAGGCGAGGACTACGGCAATTTGCTGGCATCACCGGAAGGGCTGGTGATCGTCGAAGAGGAACATCCGACCGGATGGACCCGCGCCCAATGCTTCGCGTGCCACGAGATCCGCAACATCCACACCGTCAACCGCACCCACCTGCCCGACGAACTGATCGATCTCCCCGGCGTGCGCGCCATCGTGCTCGAGCAGGGCGAGGCGAGCTGCGCCGCGTGTCACGGAGACAACGGAGTGGCGCAATGAGGATCGTTTTGTCCGGCCTGCGCCACGTCGCGCTCTTGCTGGCGATCGCCGCATCGGCGGTGGCGCAAGAGAACCCGCACGAGATGACACTCCCGGACGGCTCGACCGATGGTGGCAAGTGCGCCTATTGCCACGATGACTCACTCGGCTTGAGTCGGTCGAAGGCGGAGACCTGCACACTGTGCCACGCTGAGACCGTACACAGCGGGGCCATCGAACACTCCCGTGCCAGTGCCGCCGCTGTCGCCCTGGCGCTCAAGGCCGAGGCGGAGCCGGCGCTACCGTTGACCGACGACGGCCGCATGTACTGCGCCACCTGTCATCTCTATCACGACCCAGCGATCATGGGTGAAAGCATTCTCGAGGAGGGCCGACCGCCGCGGACTTCGGCTCTCAACCGCGCCGTGCGCGAGGGTGTCACGACCCGCGGACGCGTGGAAAGCGCGGACGGAGAATCCGTCGTCGCGTTCCACGAGAAGGGCACGCGGTTTCTCCGCCTGCCAGCCGGCGACGATTCTCTCTGCCAGCACTGCCACGGTGACTACTGATGTCGCCGCGAAGGGGCATTGGCGATCTTCGCCGCGAGGTCGAACGCGCCGCCGCTGCAGCAATGGCGATGCCGTTGCGCCACTGCGCGCTGGTTCTCGCCGCCGGCCTGCTGCTCTGCGCCTGCGGAGACCAGGGATCGCCAAAGTTCGCCGGAGAGCCCATATCGGCGGTCGATGCCTACGGCTCGTGCGTCTTTTGTCACGGCGGCACCGGCGATCGCCTCTTTCACAACGGCGGCCACGGCGGCTTCGATCTCGGCTGTGAGTCGTGTCACGCCGATCTTCGCCCCAACGATCCCGGCCCGGGACATCGAGCCGTGCCGGCGTGCGTCGATTGTCACGCCGAGCAGGTCACGCATCACGACCCGGCACCGGATCGCCAATCGCAGTGCGTTCTTTGTCACACGCCACACGGCAGTCCGAATCTCCTGCTGGTGCGTCGCTCGATCACGACACCCTCGGGAGAGACGGCGGCGGTCGAACTCACCAATCTCAGCGGTCTGCGCGATGGAGGGTTCGCCAGTGTCAGTGCGCCGGGAACGGGCGTCTGTGAAACCTGCCACAGCGAGACCCGCTACTATCGCAACGACGGTACGGGTGAGCCGCACTTCGAGTTCCCGTGCTTCACCTGCCACCCGCACAGCGCGGGCTTCGCACCGTAGGTCGCCCCCGTCAGCCCGTCGGTGACTCGCCGAGCAGCGCCTTCAGCGCGGCATCTTGTTCGGCTTCGCGCTTGGTGCCGCCGTTGCCGGTCGCTCGCAGTTCGCCAGCGACCCAGACTTCGCAGCGAAACCGCCGCGCGTGAGCCGGTCCCTCCTCGGCAACGACCCGGTAGTCCGGCAGCAGCCGCAAATGAGCCTGCGTCTGCTCCTGCAGTTGCGTCTTCCAGTCTTGGCTCTCGAGAATCTCCTCCGTCTTCAATTCGGCCTTGAAGTGGCGCCGCACCAGCGACCGCGCGCGAGAGAAGCCTCTGTCGCGATAGACGGCGCCAATCACCGATTCGTAGGCGGCCGCCAGGATCGAATCCTTGTCGCGGCCGCCGCTGCGATCTTCGCCGCGCCCGAGCTGAAGCGCCTCGCCGATGCCCAGCGAGCGCGCCTTCTCGGCCAACGAGGCGGTGCAGACGAGACGCGCCCGGCACTTGGAGAGCACCCCCTCCGCTTGACTGGGGAAGCGGGTGAGCAACAGATCGGCGATCGCCAGGTCGAGGACGGCGTCGCCGAGAAACTCGAGCTGCTCGCTGGCGCGCAGGACGCCGGGCGGCAGCGACGACGAGTGGGCCAGCGCCGCCTCGAGAAGCGACGGATCCGAAAAACGGTAGCCGATCCCCTTCTCGAGCATCGCAGCGTCGACGCTTCCGGCCCGCTCCGTCACCGCGTCAGCTCTCCGCGCAGCCGATCGCCGACTCGATCGACGCCGCGCACGGCAACGATCTGGTTCGTCAGCTCGTCGCCGCCGTCGACCACCACGCGCGTGTAGGCGCGGTCGTAACCAATCAGCCAGCCGGTGTCCGCGTCGCGGCTGTTCTCGATCAACACCGAGAGCGGCCGGCCCACCTGGGACTCGCAGAAGTCGGCGCGCTTTCGCTCACCCAACTCGCGCAGCCGCCGCGCTCGATCGAGTACCACCTCGCGACCGAGAAAGTCTTTCGCCTTGGCCGCCGTCGTCCCCCGCCGGACCGAATACGGGAATACGTGAAAGTAGCTGAAAGGCAACGCCGCCAATTGCTCGAGACCGCCTTCGAACTCCGCCTCGCTCTCGCCGGGAAAGCCGGCGATGACATCCGTACCGAGTCCGCAGCCGGGAACCGTGGCGACGACCCGCTCGACCGCGTCGCGCAGCGCCGCCGTGTCATACTGGCGCCGCATCCGCCGCAAGACGCCATCGGCCGCCGCCTGTACAGGCATGTGGAAGTGCGGGCACAGCACGTCACTGGTCGCCACCGTGCGCAACAGCCGCGGCGACATCTCCGGCGGGTCGATCGACGACAGGCGCACGCGCTCGACCGGCGAACGCTCGGCGATCATCTCGACGAGATCCGCAAGTTCGAGCGCGGGCGACAGATCGCGCCCGTAGCCGCCCAGGTGGACACCGGTAATCACCACCTCGCGGAAACCGCGCGCCGCCAGTCGCTCGAGCTCCACCAGCACGCGACGCGGCTCGACGCTGCGGCTACGACCGCGGGCGAACGGCACGATGCAGAACGTGCAGAATAGGTCGCAGCCTTCCTGCACCTTGAGAAACGCCCGCGTCTGCCCGGTGAAGATCTCGGCGCCGAGGGTGCGCACCTCTGTCTGCATGCGAACGTCGTCGACGAATACGCTGCCTTCGCCAGCGCCGATCTCGCCGCGGGCCGCGCGCAGGATGTCAGGCAATCGGCCGATGCCGACGACGTAGTCGACGCCGTCCACCGCCGCCGCCTGCTGCGGACTGGTCTGCGCGTAACAGCCAGTCAGCACCA
>JBGTMF010000185.1:0-4592 GCA_041743795.1 Thermodesulfobacteriota bacterium
AGTGCCGCAAAGATCGCTTCGAGGATGGCGCGTAAGCCGGCATCGACGAACAAATCGAAGCCGTACTCGATGAAGAGGCGCACGGCCGCCTCGGTGCTGGGATCGAGGCGGAGCCCTTCGACCGTGCCGCCGGCGCTGGGGGGGCCGAAGCCGAAGGCGCGGTACACGGCCCCGGTATCGACGTCGGAGTCCCATAACAGCAATGCGTTGAGGATTCCGAGATCCGCGACGGAAAAGGAGAAAGCGCCGCCGGCTCCGGCGGAGACGGATTGCACGAGTTGGCGCGCCGTCGGGTCGAAGAGACACCGCGAGCGGTCGAGACAGAGGGACAGGCGAACCTGCGTTCCACTCGCGCAGGGGATCAACCCCGCCGCGCCTGGTCGTAGGCAGGTGCCGCGCAGCGTGGTCGTCGGTGCGCAACCCCGAAGTGCCGAGTTGACGCCGGCCACCAACTCGTCCACCCCGACGCGTTGATCGACGTTGCGGTCGAAGGCCGGACAAGCGGTCACCGGCTGTTGACCGAGCGCGATGTTGACGCCCAGGATCAGTTCGTTGATCGTGACGCGCCCGTCGCCGTTGCAGTCGCCGACGCACGTCTGCGCCGCGGCTTCTCCGCTCGCGCACAGCGCTATCGCCGCCGCCAGCATCGCGCCGCGCAACCTGCCGCACACGCCCATCTCCGCCCCTCGGTGTGTCACGTTCATTCGCTGCTCCTGTTGCGCCGAACAAATTCGCCGCGCGCGCTCGATGTGGCGGCCTGTCGGGCCTTAAAGCTATTGATACATGTGATTCCGACGCGAGCGTTCCGCGTGAGGTGCGCGAGCACGATGTGGCGCGCGGGTTCAAAAGTATAGGCGTAGCCCATATAGAGCAATACGTTCCAGCTGATCCACAGCGGTTGACGCCGAAGCGGAAGCCTTTGATCCAGCTCGGCGCCCAAGTGTACTCGTACCTCGGCGCGCGAACCGAACGGTATAACACCTTGAACTCGTCGGGTAGGAGCGCGTTCGCCCGGCGAGCCACGCGTGGCCTGTGGTATTCGTCGGCGACCAACAACACACTCTGGGCTAGAAGATCCTCGAGTTCGACCGCGAGGCGACACAGCTCCTCACTTGTGTCGGCAATCTCGCGGATCCCCTCGTCGGCCACACCGCCCGCGTCCATCGGGAAGATACGGGAAGTGTGAGAGCGCCACGAAAGGCGCGGCGTCCCCTCATGCTGCCGACTTCACGTTTTCTCGGACGATGCGCGGATGCCGAGCAGCGATCCGCAGCAATTCGATCGCGGGCCCCTCAGGATCTCGCCAACCCCTTTCTTCCCGAGTGTCAGTTCGGGGTGCCCCTCTCAAAGCGATTGACTTGTCATCGAGTCGGACGGAGATAGCTGCATGCTCAATCTGTCGCGTCTCGCCGTCGTTGTTTGCACCCTTTCGATCGTCAGTTTGAGTTGGGCCGGGGGGTTCCACGATGCCACGCTTTTGAACTTCAACGGTACCCCGCAGGGCATCGTCCTCGGGCCGGACGGAGCGATGTGGTTCACCGACTCGGACAACGACGCCATCGTCCGGGTCGACGCCGAAGGCAGCTTCCGCCTGTTCCCTGTCGAGGACTCCTCTGGGGGACTGGGACCCATCGTCACGGGCCCGGATGGCAATCTGTGGTTCATCGAATACTTCTCGACGTCCATCGGCCGCGCCACGGTAGGCGGCGAGGTGACCGTGTTCCCTCTGCCTACGTTCCAACTCGGCGACATCGCCAGCGGACCTGACGGCAACGTGTGGTTCACCACGGCGACTGCGAGACCCGAGATTGGTGGTACGCAAGGCGGCTCGCTCGGCGGCGCCCTGGGACGCATCACGCCGAGCGGGACGGCGAGCATCTTCCCGATCCAGAGCCAAGCAGTTTATCTCGCCGAAGGCCCGGACAACGCGCTGTGGGTAACCAGCTTTGACTCGGTCGGGCGCATCACGACCGGCGGGCAGGGCCAGTTCTTCCCGGTCGAGACGCAATCAGGCGACATTACCGCCGGCCCGGACGGCGCGTTGTGGTTCACCAGCCCGTGCCTCTTCAGCGTTCAGGCACAGATGGCCGGGATCGCGACCGCATGTCGGTACGGTATCGGGCGGCTGACGACGGACGGCAGGCTGACGAAGTTCCTGCAAGACGAACCCAATGCAGATACGGTGAGCATCACGCGTGGGCCCGAAGACAATCTGTGGTTTACGCGCGGCGACGGCCGCATCTCGCGCTTAAATCTAGCGGGAAGAGTGGACGACATCGTTTTTCTTTCCGACGGCGTGGCCGCGGACATCACCATCGGACCGGACGGCGCCCTCTGGTACATCGTCAGGCCGGACGGCGATTTCATCGAGCAGCCGAGGAATCGCATCGGCAAGGTCAACAGCCTGGCATTCGGCAGCATCAGCATCGCCAATGGCGGCCCATTAGGTATGGCGCCCGGACTGAACGGCAGCGTCTGGTTCACCGATGCCGTCGGCGACCGTGTCGGACGCCTGGATCCAAACGGCGGCTTGATCCAGTACGAGCTCGGCGATGGCCGCGGCCCGGCGGCAATCGCCGCCGCGCCGGACGGAGGCGCCTGGTTTTCCAACTTCGATACCGGCACCATCGGTCGCATCACGCCGGACGGCGAGTTCGTCGAATTCGCGCTGCCATTTCCCGATGATCTGCCGGGTGAAATCGTGCTCGGTCCAGATGGCAACTTCTGGTTCATCGCCGGCATCAGCAGCATTGGCCGCATCACGCCGCAGGGTGCCGTCGAGATCTTTCCTGTTCCATCCGAAGACGCGGTGCCGGTGGGCCTCACGGTCGGACCGGACGGCAACCTGTGGTTCACCGAGCTCGTCGCCAACAAGATCGGCCGCATGACGACAGACGGCACGGTGGTCGAGTTCCCCATACCGACCGCCGACAGCGAACCCTGGGACATCACAACCGGTCCCGACGGCGCCCTGTACTTCACGCAGAGTGGAGTTGGAGGGCTTGCTCGCATTACCACCAGCGGCGCGATCACCCAGGTCGATATGGCCAACCCGTTGGGCTCGCCGCGCGAAATTGCGATGGGTCCCGACGGCGCACTGTGGTTCAGTATCGCACCCGCGGTGCAAGACCCCCGGCGGGCTACCGCCACCGACCAGGGGTCGCAGCTGCAAGGCATGGAGCCGCGCCGGCCCGGCCAGCTCGGCCGCATGGCTCGCGATGGACGCGTCACGACGTTCGACGTGCCCTTCGAAGAAACGTACCCTGCCGGCATCGCCGGTAGCGCTGATGGCCGGCTTTACGTGGCGTTGTACGAGGCATCGCGCATCGCCGTCATTGACTTGGTGGCGGCGGAGCCGACGCCAACGGCAACGCCGACGTCGCGCACTCCGGTCGCCACCGCCACCGCACCGGCGACGACTTGCGCCTCGGACTGCGACGGCAATGGCACGGTGTCGATCAACGAGCTGATCACGGTGGTCAACATAGCGCTCGGCAACCGCCCGCTCGCAACGTGCGCTGCCGGCGACATCAACGGAGACGGAGTCGTGGCGATCAACGAGCTGATCACCGCTGTCGGTAGCGCCCTGCGCGGCTGCTAATCCCGCTTATTTGGACTGAACTATTCGCAACCCGTTCGCCCGCGTGGCTCGCTTGGTTCCGGCTGGGTAGAGAAGCGTGGAATCATCGGGCGGCGCCCAGGAAAGAAATGCGCGAGATCGGACTGACCATTCTGCTTTTGTCGATCAGCAACGTCTTCATGACGTTCGCCTGGTACGCGCACCTGAAGGATCTCAGCACCAAGCCATGGATCGTCGCGGCACTCGTCAGTTGGAGCATCGCCCTGTTCGAGTACTTGCTGCAGGTTCCAGCCAACCGCATCGGCTATAGCGTTTTATCGCTGGGACAGCTCAAGATACTGCAAGAGGTGATCACGCTTTCCGTGTTTGTCCCGTTCGCCTACTTCTACATGAAAGAACCGCTCAAGCTCGACTATCTCTGGGCCGGTTGTTGCATCCTGGGCGCTGTCTTCTTCATCTTCCGAAGCAAACTGGGCGGCGGGTAATCGGGGGAACTACGGGATCACCCATCGCCGCGGAACGACCGGACCCTCCTCGACTTCTCGCCCTCCAAGACTTCTCGCTGGACTTCTCGCTTTCGCCACAGCGCGGGGCTCTGGTAGGGTGCGGGGTCGGCGCCCGGATCGGCGCTGGGGACCGAAGGGGGAACCAATGGAAATCCGCATCACTAAACTCGCGCTCGCCGCCGTGCTCTGCGCCGCGGTCACTACTCCGGCCGCCGGCGCCGTCGATCCGGCACTCAGGTGCGAGAAGGCCGCGGGGATCAGCCTGGTCAAGTGCGTTCAGAAGGTAACCGGCCTGCAGAGAAAGTGCTTCTCGAAAACCGACGCGGGGTGCGACACGGCCAACCCGAAGATACTCAAAGCGCAAGCCAAACTGGCCGCAAAGATCGGCGCCAAGTGCCCGTCCGCCGCGGTCGTCCAGGGCGCAGGCTACCCCGCCCTCACGGTGGCGGCGCTGGTCGAACGCCTGCAGACCGCCTGCACGGCGGAGGCCTCCGCGCTCGTCGCAC
>JBGTMF010000186.1:0-7478 GCA_041743795.1 Thermodesulfobacteriota bacterium
TCCTGGCGGGCCAACTCCAGGTTGCCGATGATCGTCGCCAGGCTGTTGTTGAGTTCGTGCGCCATACCGCCGGCGAGCGTCCCGAGAGCCTCCATCTTCTGCGCCAGGCGCAGTTCGCCCTCGAGCGTCACCCGCGATTCCTTCAGGCGCATTTCTTCCGTCATATCGTTCCAGCTGCCGACGACCTCGAAAGTACCGCTAGGGTTGCGCAGGAGTCGTTGCTCGTCGTGGATCCATCGAAGGTCGCCGTTCCCGTCGTAGAATTGATATTCGTGCGACAACCGTCCGCGTTCGAGCAGAAGGGCCTCGCTCGCCGGAATGCGCTCAAGATAATCCGGATGCACGTGGCTCGTCCACCAGTCCGGAAGCATCGCCTCAGGCACCGTGTAGCCAAAGATCTCTTCGATATTCGGACTCACCCACGTCGGGATGAAACCGCCATCCCGCTTGACCAACCGGTAGAGAACCGCCGGGCTGGTCGACATCAACTCCTGCAATTGTCTGACAGAGTGCGAGAGCGTCGCGTTCGCCTGCGCCAACTCGAACGTTCTGGCCAATGCGACGAGTTCGCCAGCGTGCGTCACCGCGTCGTCCTTGACCGCCGCCGTGACCGCGCCGTGTCCACCGGGAGCGCCTTCGACCGCGGAACTGAGCACGACGATCGGCGGCTGCCTACCGCGATCGTCGCACAACTGTTGGACGATCTCTCCCAATTCGGACGACGAGCATAATCCCTGCAGTACGACTACGGCGAAATGGTCCGGGTCGTCGCTGGTTTCCTCCAGCCGAGCCAGCGCCTCGGGCAGCGAGACGACCGTCTCGATCTCGATGTGTGGCGCGCTCTGGCGGATTTGCTCCGCGACGCGCGACGCAGCGTGCGGGCTGTCAGCGAAATGAAGAACCTTCATTGGTTACTCCGGACATGCGGAGAAAGAGCACGTCGCACCGTCAAGACCACGAATTCGCGATGATCACAAGGACCGCTCCAGCTTCGCGGTCCTTGTGATCATCGCGAATACCGGCGGCGCTTCGCCAAACGTGGACGACAGCTTGGCGCTTCCCTGCGGATCCGTTATCTTCCCGCCATGTCCGAGATCGAAGCTGGCGTTGTCCGACTCTGTCGCGCTGCTCGCGCCGCCAGCCGCCGTCTCGCCACGGCTTCGACCGATGCCAAGAACGACGCCCTGCGAGGCGGCGCCGGCCGCTTGCGAATGCAGGCGTCCGAGATCCTGCGGGCCAATCAACGCGACGTCGACGCAGGCCGCGACTCTGGTCTCAGCGCCGCACTCGTCGACCGCCTGACGCTGACCGACGAGCGGATCGAGGGCGTAGCCGAGGGCCTCGAGCAAGTCGCCGCCCTCGACGATCCGGTCGGCGAGACGATCACGCAATGGCGACGACCCAACGGGCTCGAGATCAGCCAGATCCGCGTCCCCATCGGCGTCATCGGCATGATCTACGAATCGCGGCCGAACGTCACCGCCGACGCCGCAGCGCTCTGTCTCAAATCCGGCAATGCGGTGGTGCTCAAGGGCGGTAAGGAAGCAATTCACACCAACAAGGCAATTGCCGAGGCACTGACGGTGGCGATCACCGATGCCGGTCTGCCACCGGCTTCGGTGCAGCTCATCGAAACGACGGAGCGCGCCGCGGCGACGGCGCTGCTCAAGCAGCATGAGTACATCGACGTCATCGTGCCGCGCGGCGGCCCGAGCTTGATCGCGGCGATCACCCGCGAGTCGACCATTCCGGTCATCCAGCACTACGCCGGGATCTGCCACGTCTATGTCGATGCCGCCGCCGACCTCGAAATGGCACGGCGCATCGCGGTGAACGCAAAAGTGCAACGGCCGGGAGTCTGCAACGCCATGGAAACCCTGCTGGTTCACGAGTCGGTCGCCGAGCGGTTTCTCCCGGCCGTTGCCAGCGAACTCACCTCGCACGGTGTCGAGCTGCGCGGCTGTCCGCGCACGCGCCAGTGGCTCCCCGGCGCTGCGGCCGCCAGCGACGACGATTGGCGCACGGAATACCTCGACCTGGTATTGTCGATTCGCGTCGTCGACGATCTCGAGGCAGCGTTAGAGCACATCAGCGAGTACGGTACTGGGCACTCCGACGCAATCGTCACCGACAGCTACGCGCGGGCACAGCGCTTTACCGCCGCCGTCGATTCCGCGGCCGTCTACGTCAACGCCTCGACCCGCTTCACCGATGGATTCATGTTCGGTTTCGGCGCCGAGATCGGCATCTCGACCAACCGCCTCCACGCACGCGGCCCGATGGGGCTGCGCAATCTGACGACGTACAAGTACATCGTTCGCGGCAGTGGCCAGATCCGCGAGTGAGGCGCGAGTCGCCGCCGCGCTGGCGCAGTCGTCCTGAGTGAACTGTCGTGAAAGTCGGCATTTTCGGCGGCACCTTTGACCCGGTGCACTTCGGCCACCTGCGCTGCGTCGAGGAGGCGCGCGAGATGCTTCGTCTCGACCACATCCTCCTCATCCCGGCGGCCGACCCACCGCACAAGCGCGCGCGAGCGATCACCGCCGCCGCGCATCGGCTTGCCATGCTGCGCGGCGCTATCCGCGGGCACCCTCTCTTCCGCGTCTCGACCATCGAGATCGAGCGCCCAGGGGCGTCCTTCACCATCGACACCCTGCGTCAAATCAGCGCGCGAAACCGCGATTGGCAGCTGACGCTCGTCATGGGCATCGACGCCTTCGCCGAGATCCACACGTGGAAAGAATACACTAGTCTCTTCGAGATCGCCGACGTCGCCGTCCTCGCCCGGCCAGCCGTCGACACGCGCCATCCTCGGATGGCGGTTCCCGTTGCCGTCCGCGGACATTTTCGCTACGATTCCGACCATCACACATTGGTCAATCGAACCGGAAAGCGGGTCTATTTTTTGAGCGTCTCAGCACTCGACATCTCTGCCACTGACATCCGGAATCGCGTCCGCCGGGGCCGATCGATTCGCTTTCTCGTACCCACCTCGGTGGAACGTTACATCGAGCGCGAGCAGCTTTATCGCGCCGGAAAAGCGCCCTCTTGAATTCTCCGCGCTCCCGAGAGGTGGCTCTGCTCGCCGTGCGCTTCGCGCTCGATCGCAAGGCCTACGATCTACTGCTGCTCGACATCGCCGAGCTCAGCTCCCTGGCAGACTACTTTCTCATCTGCACGGCCCGCTCCGACACGCAGGCGCAGGCGATCGCCGAGAGTATCCGGCAGAACCTGGCAGAGGTCGGCATTCGCCCCACCCTCGTCGAGGGCTTCTCCGCCGGGCAGTGGATTCTGATGGACTACGGCGACGTCGCCGTCCACATCTTCCTCGAGGACGTGCGCTCCTTCTACGATCTCGAGCGACTCTGGGCGCGCGCCGCGGTGGTTCAGTTGCCCGAACCCTACCGCAGCCAAGCCGAGGACTTGCGCTTACTGGGCGCCGCGCGCTAACCAGCCTCATCATCATGAAACGCGCTGTTCTTCTTGCCATCGCCGTGGCGATTCTCGTCGGATTCGTGGCGTACGCGTATACCATGAATCCCACCGATGTGGACGTGCGACTCAGTCGCTCGCTGTCCTACCGGATGCCACTCGGCATTCTCCTCGTCGCCACTCTCGTCAGTGGCGTCGTGGTCGCCGTAATCGCCGTCGCCTTGCAGCAGATCGGCAATCGGATCGCCACCTGGGGCGAACGCCGCCAGGCTCGCGCCGTAGCGATCGTCGACGAGCTCAACGCGAGCGGAGCCGCGCTCGCCTGGGGCGGCGAGATCGAGAGAAGCCGCAGTGTCCTGAAGAAGGCCTGGCGGCGCGATCCGCACAATAAAATGGCCGCCCTGGCCCTGGCGAACTCGTACTCCGACACGGGGGAATACGAGGCCGCCAAACAAACCCTGGAGGCGGCGGTCGAACAGAACGCGTCCGACCCGGATCTGCGTTTTGCGCTGGCCGAGGCGTTGCGGTGCAACGGCGAAACGGAAGCGGCCATCCGCATGCACGAAACCGTCCGCGTCCAGTTCCCGCACGCGCCGCGAGTGTTGGTGGCGCTGCGTGAACTATATACGCAATCAGGCCGCTGGAACGATTCGGTCGAAGTGCAGAAACGCTATATCTCCGAGCTGTCCAACTCCGCCGGCATCCACCGCGAGCGCGACCGGCTGCGCGAGTTCCGCTACCGCGCCGCCATGCAGGTCGCCGAGCCGACATCCCGGCTGACGGCCCTGAACGCGCTGCTCGCTGAAGACCGCGATTATGCGCCGGCGGTCGACAGCGTCGGCGATAGCCTGGTCGAATTGGGTCGCCCCGCCGAAGCCCTCAAGATCTGGGAGAAGAGTTTCAAGCGCGAACCGCGCGCCGACCTGGCGAGGAAGATGCTCGCGCAGCAATCCGACAACGCCGGCCGCCGTCGCATCGTATCCCTGATCGACAAGCACGCCGGCCAACTCGACGAAGACGAGGTGCACGTCCTGCGCGCCAGCGCCGCGCTGCAAAGTGACGCTCTCGAGGCGGCGCAGGGCGAGTTGGAGCTTATCGCCGACGCCACACCAGCGACGGTTCAGCAGTGCTGGGCCGACTTACACCAAAAGCGCGGGGATCCCGAGCGCGCCTGGCAAACGCTGCGCCCGATCGTATCGTAGCCCGGCGCTCCACAGCCCGCGATCCGTTTCGACGCTCAGCCGGGCGCCGTGCCCGTTGGCTGCAGCGCTTGTCAGGCGGCGCTGCGCAGGAACTGAAGAACACGGCGCAGTCCGTCGAGGTCGTGTAGATCCTCCTCGAAGTTCGGGATCGCCGCCACAGGCACATCGTCCGCCAACTGCTCG
The DNA here is from genome assembly GCA_041743795.1 of Thermodesulfobacteriota bacterium. Classification (GTDB taxonomy): domain Bacteria; phylum Desulfobacterota; class Binatia; order HRBIN30; family CADEER01; genus CADEER01. The sequence continues at coordinate 4,818 of JBGTMF010000186.1, forward strand.
CGGAAATTCTCGATGCGCAATTGATCGCCGCGCGCCTGCGTTTCGTAGCGCAAGAAGTTCTGCACCAGCCTGCGCCGCGTCGCCGGGCTCTCGATCGCACGTTGGACGGCACTGTCGATCCGCTCTTCGTCGATCCCCTCGTCGTCGGCGGCCAGTTCCGCTTGGATGCGATTGAAAACCACCCCGCGCAGGGCGATCGAGTGCTCTTCCACTTTCGAGTAGAAGTACTCGGCCTCCGACAGTACCTGTTCCTCCGGTGTCGCAACCAGGACGAAGGCGCTGCGTTCGGACTGCAGTAACTGCTCTACGCGTTTGACGCGCTCATCCCACCCCTCGAAGAGATCGCTCATCGCACCGAAGAACTCGGAGACGTCGGCGAGGGCCGAGACGCCCGTCGCATCCTCCAAACGGCGCAGCAGAGCGCTGGCGGTGCGATTGACGACGCGCAATCCCGACCAGCCCGCCGACATGTAGGGGCGTACGAACCACCGCATCACGCGCCGGTCGAGGAAATTCCCCAGGCGGCGCGGAGCGTCGAGAAAATCGAGTGCATGGTGCGTCGGCGGCGTATCGACGACGATCAGATCATACTCGCCGCTTTCGTGCAGTTGCGATAGTTGCTCGATCGCCATGTACTCTTGCGAACCGGCGAAGGTTCCGGAGAGATTCTGGTAGAATGCGTTGGCAAAGATTCGTTGTCGCGCTTCCTCGGATTCGGCATAACGCTCGACCAGCGCATCCCACGCGCCTTTCTGATCCAACATCATCGCAGCCAGGGTGCCCGCTTCGCCAGCGGCGACGACGGTCGGATGATTGCCCAATTCGGCGATACCGAGCGCATCGGCCAATCTCTTCGCCGGATCGATCGTCAAGACGATCGATCGACGCCCCATGCTGGCGCCGAGCAGGCCGATCGCTGCCGCCGTCGTCGTTTTGCCGACGCCGCCGCTTCCGGCACAGACGATGACATCGTGTGCGGCGACAGTGTCGGCAATGGTTTTCCTCACGCGCGTCACGCCGCACCCTCGATGATGTCGACGAGAGACAGGAGCTGCGTGCGTCCGAACTCTTCGGCGAAGACGAAAGGCAACTCGACTCGGGGAAGATCGACTTCCTGTTTCAACTGCCGCAGGTAACGCTTGTTCAAGCGCGTCCATCCGGACTCCTCGGTAGCCCGGCTGGCGACATCGGTCAGCGTGCGCTTGATAGCGGGTGTCCGGCTGCTGCGCGCGGCTTCCAGCAAGCTGTCGATATCCGCCCTGCGAAATTGTTCGGTGTGCAGCCGGTTGACGAACAGCACACCCAGCGGCATCCGCAATTCCTCGTCAATACGCCGCGCCATGACCACCGATTCGTTGACCGGCATCTCTTCCGCCGTCGTCACCAAATGGATCGCCGTCCGCTTCGGGTCGGAAAGGAGCTCGACCACCTTCTCAGCCTCGCGACGAACCAAACCGACGCCGAAAGCGTCGCGCGCCGCCGTCGGCATCCGCAGGTACTGAAGACCGTGCCCGGTGGCGGGTGCGTCGACGATCACCACATCCCACTTGCGCGTGCCGTCGCGCTCGTCGGTGCGCTGAGCTTCGTACCAGATCTTGCCAATCGTCATCAGCTCCTTCAGCCCCGAAGCCGCCGCGACAAAATACTGATAGAGGTCGCTTTTCATAACCGCCTGCAGGAATCGCCGCACAGGAACGATCATTCCCAGGTACTCGGCAAGCGCGGCCGATCCCTCGACCCCCATGACGGCGACGCCGTCGACGACGGGTCCCGCCGCGCCGGCTTCCGCCGGCTCGACACCGAGCAACTGGGCGGCGCGCGAAACGCCGTCCACCTCGCAGAGGAGAACCTTCTTCCCCCGGCGTGCCGCCGCAAGCGCCAGACAACACGCGACCGTCGTCTTGCCAACACCGCCTTTACCGACGACGAAGACCAGCTGCTTGTCGAAAAGATCCACTGGCGCTCTATCTCGAGATCGTCGGCTGGGGATTGTCGTAGCCGCTCACGCGCCGTTGCGAAAAGAGCGAAAGGCGAGACATACGTTGGTGCCGCCGAAGCCGAAAGAATTGGATAGCGCGACGCGTGCCTTGCAGTCGCGCGCCTCGTTGGGGACGTAATCGAGATCGCATTCCGGATCTGGCTCCTCGTAATTGATCGTCGGCGGCAACACGGCTTCGTGCAACGCCAGCACGGTGTATGCGGCTTCGACGCCCCCTGCGCCGCCGAGCAGGTGCCCCGTCATCGACTTGGTCGAGCTGACGGCTGGCACCCTTGTGCGGTCTGCGAAAACCGCCTTGATCGCCGCGGTCTCGTTGGCGTCGTTGTACGGCGTCGAGGTGCCGTGCGCATTGATGTAGTCGACTTGATCCGGGTCGATTGCACCGTCGCGCAGCGCCAACCGCATGCAATCGGCCGCACCCCGTCCGTCCGGCGCCGGAGCGGTCATGTGGTAGGCATCGGCGTTGGCGCCGTAGCCGACCATCTCGGCGTAGATCCGCGCACCGCGAGCGACGGCGGATGCGAGGGACTCGAGAAGCAGGATGCCGGAACCTTCGCCCATGACGAAGCCGTCGCGACTGCGATCGAACGGGCGACTGGCACCCGCCGGGTCATCGTTGCGCATCGACAGCGCTCGCATCGCCGCGAACCCGGCGACCGCCA
>JBGTMF010000187.1:0-9782 GCA_041743795.1 Thermodesulfobacteriota bacterium
GGTACCGGCGGGCGCCTCCCCGGCGTCGACGGCAGCGAGTCAGGGGCGGACCATGCCTGAGAGGGCGCGGCTGCTCCTCGCCACAGGCAATGCCGGCAAGGTGGCGGAGTTTCGCAAGCTGCTGGCCGGGCTCGACGTCGAGTTGTTTTCGCTGGCCGACTTTCCCGCTATGCCCGAAGTGGCCGAAACCGGTGACTCCTATCTCGACAACGCGCGCATCAAGGCGATAGCGGCGGCGCAGCACAGCGGGATTGCCGCTCTCGCCGACGACTCGGGGATCGAAGTCGACGCCCTTGAAGGCGGGCCGGGGGTGCGCTCGGCGCGCTTTGCCGCGGATGCCGACCGCGGCAGTGGTGACGCCGCCAACATTGCACTGCTGCTGGAGCGCATGCGGGAGGTGGTCGAGAACTTGCGCGGCGCGCGATTCCGCTGCGTCATCGTCGTCGCCGCGGCGAACGGTCGTGAGCTGATCGGCTCCGGCACCTGCGAGGGATGGATCACGCGCCAGCCGCGTGGACAGAACGGGTTTGGTTACGATCCGGTTTTCTTCCACCCAGCCAGCCAGGCGACCTTCGCCGAGCTGTCGCCGTCGCGCAAGCACGCGATTAGCCACCGAGCGCGGGCGTGCGATTCACTGCGCCGCGACTTGCCCGCCTTCTTGCGACCGCCCACAGAGGACCTCTAGCCCGGTTGAAAGGTCGCGGATGCGCCAAATTCGTCATTCCGGCGGAATCCATGGAATTCAATGGCGAATGGACCCCGGCATGCGCCGGGGTGACGATCGAATGAGAGGAGAAGGGTCCGGGCGGCGCGTCGGGAAAAGCGCAACTCCACAGACGTTTCGAATCACGCCGATAATGTGCCGACGGTGGTCTGTTGCATTCCCGGCACCCCTTTGTTACTCGGCAAGCCTACTTCGGGGCGTGGCGCAGCCTGGTAGCGCACCTGTTTTGGGAACAGGGGGTCGGCCGTTCGAATCGGCTCGCCCCGACTCAGTCGATTTCAGATTTCAAGTTTCAGATTTCAAGTTTCGGATTTCGAGTTTCGGATTCAAGCTCGGTTTCTGATTCGTACGGCGGCAAGCTGTGGGCTTTGCTGACTTGAATTCTTAAGCCTGAAATTTGAAATTATCCCCTGCGGCCCTGCTGACTTGAATTCTGGAGTCTGAAGTTTGAAGTTGTCCCTTCCGCGCCAGTAGCTCAGTTGGATAGAGCAGCGGCCTTCTAAGCCGCGGGTCAGGGGTTCGATTCCCTTCTGGCGCACTTCGTGTCGAGTGCCGAGGCAGGCCGGTCGCAGGCTTGCCGCGAACGCTCGAGCAGCGCAAACGACTCGGACCTTCGCCGGACCCGTCTGGATTTACCGAGCCAATTTCGGATAAACATCGCTGTCGGATCGCCGGTGCGGCGATCCGACATCTGGTGAGTGTAGCTCAATCGGTTAGAGCGCTGGACTGTGGCTCCAGAGGTTGTGGGTTCGATCCCCATCACTCACCCGTCTCAAAACGCCCGGCAAGGCCTGAAATGATGCAAATGCCTTGCGCTTTGCGACACCCGACGTCGCGCAGCGCACGACGTATGGCGAGTCGACCCGGATTTTTTCCTGGAGCTAATTGATTCGCTTGGGCTAGGATCACGCCTTGCTATCATGCGCGCTGGCGCGACTCTTCGCGCTCGCCAGCAGGGACCAGATTCGGTGCATCGCTTTCATTTCATTCACGCGGCAGGACTCCACCTGGCCGAACCCTTCGGCGGTGTCGGTCGGGTTCCGGCGCCTGTGCAGTCCGTTCTCAGCCAGGCGTCGCTCGCCGCCTGGGACGACCTGGTCGAATGCTGCATCGGCAAGGACGCCGCCTTTCTCATCATCGCCGGTGGGATCTGCAGTCGCCAAGCCGGTACGATTGCCGGTCGAATGCGCCTGCGGCGCGGCCTCAAGCGCCTGGCGGATCATCATATCAAGTGCTTTCTCGCCTTGCGCTCGACGGATGACGATGCCGTCGACGTCGTCAGCGATCTCCGCGCCAGCGAGATCACGATTTTTCCCGCCGACGCCCCGCTTACCGTCCGAATCGAGCACCGCGGCGAGCCGGTTGCCTGGCTCTGCGGCCAGAGCGAGCCGGTCGAAGGCGGCATTGATCCTGCCGCCTTCTTCTCGACCGCGACAGACCAGTTTCCGCGAATCGGCGCCCTACCCGCCGCAGTCGAGACCCTCGAGCAACAGCCGGAGGCGATTCGTCGCCGCGCGTCCTATTGGGCCCTGGGATCGGCGCCGGCGCCGTCACGCCGCGGCTTCTCGCCGTGGATCGTCGAATGCGGGGCATTGCAGGCGAGGTCGAACACCGCCGCCGAACGCGGCCAGCGCGGACCGATGTTGGTCTCGGTCGACGGCGACCGGATCCTCGCCGTCGACCACGTACCTCTCGATCGCGTGCGCTACGCCGAACTCACGCTGGTGCCGCGCTTCGCCCTCGACGACGGGCTACTCTGTCACCAAGTGTTGGACGAGTTGAATCGCGTGCGCGCCACGCATGCCGGCCGCGCCCTGTTGGTCGACATCGTTTTGCACGACGACCGCGGCGGGCTCGGCGCCGGCGTCGAGCTACGGGCGCAAGCGACGAGCCTTCTGCAACGACTGCGCGAGGAAACCCGCGCTTGGGACCCGTTCGTTTGGTGCTCGAACCTGCGCACCCTGCCAATCGCGCCGGCGTCGCAGCAAGCCGCCGACCCGCTCGGCAAAGCGGTCCTCGAGGAATCGCGCGCGCTCCTCGCCAACCCCCTGCAGCGCAGTCTCACGTTTGCCCGCCTCTTCGACCCCATCATGCGCCGCTGGACATCAGAGCTCGAGAACGACGACGCGGAACTGTTGATAGCTGAGGCGACGGCGCTGGCCCTGCAGCAGGGCAGCGACGACGTGGTGGCCTGAGGACGACGGCGATGCGACTGCGCTCGTGGACCATCGACGGCGACGGCGAAAGCCCGCGCATTGACAGCGGCGAACTGCCTAACGCCCTGGTCGTCGTCTACAGCGCCGACACGGCGCGCAAAGAGGCGGCGTTGTCGGTGCTCCGGCGGATCCTCTTCTCGGTCGCCGGCAACGGCGCGTCCAGCACCCACGCGAGCGCGCACCTCTCCGGCCCGCACGGCGACTTCGAGCTGTCGACCAACGGTTCGCCCCACAGCGAATCGATTCGCCGCATCGGCGGCGAGCCTGCGGATGACGAGGATCTCGGCCGTTTGTTCGGCCATGTCGAGCGCGCGCAACTGCGCCGCATCTTCGATGTCGGTAGCGGTCACGCCGCCGCTGGCGTGCTGAGCTGCGGTTTCCCCCCCGCACCGATGCAGCCCGGCGCCAACGGATTGCGCAGGCGTATGGATGAAATTCTCGACGAGGACGGCGAGGGCGAACTCGACCGCCTGCTCGGCGAGATGGCGGACGCCACGGCACGGCTGGCAGCGGCGCAGTCGAGTGAGGGCGCATACTTCGAGAGCTGCGCCGCCGAGCGCCGCGCCACCAACGAGGTCGGCCAACTCTGCGCCGACCTCGCCGATTTGCGCCGGCGTCGCGAGCGCCTCAAGGCGTATGCCGCCCTGTGGCCGGTCTGGGTAGACCGTTCGGGACCCGAGCGGGAGCTCGCCGCCCTCGAGGAAATCAATCACTTCCCCGACACCGACATCACCATCGTCGACGCGCAGCGCAACGCGCACGACACCGACGAACACCTGCAACGACTGCGTCGCCAACATCGCCAAAACAGGGCGGAGTTGGAGGTACTGCCGCCGGAGACCGATCGCCACGCCGTCGCCGAACGCGTCGACGCTATTTGCGCCCAGTTGCCAGAATACCGGAAGCGGATGACGACCTTCGCACGCGCGCGGGCGCGACACGACGAACTCGAGACCTTGCTCAAAGAAATACGCCACCGGGTTGCCGGAGACGACGGCGAGTACAACTTCGACCCCTCCCAACTCGATCTCGACGCCGCCCGCGATTGGCTCGCCCAGGCCCAGGGATTGGCCGCCCGCGAAGCAACCACCCGAACCAGCCTCGAACAGACGCGGGCGACGCTCAAGCAGTTGCGAAACGAGCGGCTGCGCGCCGTTCGCGCCGCCAAAACCCTCACCGTTCCGCTCGAGGACTCCGACGAACACTGGCGCGCCCTGTGGTCACTGCGCGACGACCTCGAACAACTTTGGGAGGTCCAGTCCCAGGGCGAAGCGGCCGCACGCACCGCCGAACAGCGACTCGAGTCCCTCGAAAGTCTGGATCGCAACTACTACAAGACAGCGACGACGAAGAGCGGCTTGGCGCTGTGGGTCATCGTCGCCGCCGCCTTCGTCGCTGCCTTGTGGAAGGCCGGGCAGGAGGATCCGTTCACCGCCATCGTCCTCTCCGCCATCGCCGTCGGCGCGGCCCTGATCGACATCGGGCTCGGCTGGCGGCGGCGTTGGGCACTGTCGCGCAATCGCGCCATCTCGTCGACGGAAGCGCGTCTGCGACACGAGTTGGAGCGCGCGAGGCAACTGCGGGACTCGCGCTGGCGCAGCGCCGACGAGATCGCCAGCCGCGTCGAGGGCGCCGCAATCGCGCTGCGCCTGTCGCCGATGCCATCTCTCGAGGAGGTGGACACTGCCGAGCAGAGACTGTTCACCGCCAGTCGCAAGTTGCAGGAGCGAGGCCCACTCGCTGAGACCGCCCTTGCCATCCACATCCACCGCGATGAGGAATCGCTCTTCATGGCGCGCCTGCGCGAGATCCGCCAGTCCCGCGATGCCGCCGCCCTGGAATGGGAAGAGTGGAAGAGCAGCGTCGGCCTGCCCGCCCGGCTGCGCCAGGAGGACCTCACCACCTACCTCTTCGAGTTCGACCGATGGGGCGAACTCGACGCTGAGGCTCGTCAGGTCGACGAACAACTTCGGCAGCTCTCACCGGCGATCGAGCGTTGGGAGAACCGAGCCCGCAAGCTGCTCGTCGAGGTCGGCCTCGAGGTCGATACCGCCTTGTGCGGCCGCGAATTGGAGGATCAGTTGACCGCTTTGCGCGATAGCGCCCAGCGCAGCGCGAGACTGCTGCGGCGGCGCACCGAGTTGCGCGAGCGGCTCGAGCAACTCGATGTCGAATTGGCCGAGGCAGAGAAGCTGGCCTCGGAGAGCCGACAGTTGTTCGACCAGCTGCGAGAAGTTTCCGGCACCGAAGACGAGGTCGAGTACGAACGCCGCAGGCAGGTTTTTCGCCGCCGCCGCGAGATCTCCGAAGCGCTGCGCCAGCGGGAGGAGGATTTTACGCGACAACTCGCCGAACACCGCCTGGCGGACGACAGTGAGGTACGCGCCGAGCTCGCCGCCGGCAGTGCCGATTCGTGGGTCGAACAGGCGCTCGAGATCGAATCCGAGATCGAGCGCCTGGAGTCCCGCATGGCCGAAGTATCGCACGAGAGGGCGGTCGCCGCCGCCGACCTCCGCCGCGCCGAGGAGTCCTGCGAGGTGGTTACCCTGCAACAGGAGTGCGCCTGCCTGCGCGAGGAGATCCGCCGCATTGCCACCGAGTGGCGGAGTCTGGCGTTGGCCGAGGGCCTGCTCGACGCGGCAAGCCGCAGTATATCGCAGTCGGCCAGCGTCTTGACGGACGCCTCGGCCAATTTGCGCAAGCTGAGCGGCGGCGAAATGGTCCGCCTGGCTCTCCCCGCCGGAGGTGACCACCTCGTCGCCGTCGATCGCGGCGGTGAACAACACAGCGTCAATGGCAACCTACCGGTGGATCTGTCGCGCCAAATCGAGTTGAGCCTGCAGTTGAGTATGGTTCGCGACTTCGCCCGCGGCGCTGCCACCATTCCGGTGGTCATCGACGATGCACTGCGCGGCCTCGATGAGGAGCAGGCGACCGCCACCGCGGAAGAGATCGTCCGCCTCGCCGAGGAACAGCAGGTGTTTTACTTCACCTCCGACTCCACCGCGATCGACGCACTGCGCCGCGCCGGCAACGTGCGCCGCGTGATCCAACTCTGAAGTCCCCCCCGGGCTTCAACCAGCCCGCCCAGCACAAATGCGGAGGGAATTGCAGAGCCGGTGGCCCTACGTTTGATCGCAGCCGCTTTCCAGCTATAGAGGGCGTCCGTTGCCGAAATCCTCCCAGGAGGGATGCCACTGCAGCTCGGCGACGCGGGAACAGAGGCTGAACAGCGGCGAGATCGGTCGTCAGGAGGTTGGGAATCCCAAATGCGAGCCTGGACAATTCGAGATGCTCTCGAACTCTACAACGTAACGGCGTGGGGTGCCGGCTTCATGACGATCAACGCCAAGGGCAACGTCGAAGTGCGCCCTCGCGGCGGTGATACCGCCGGCGTCGATCTGCTGGCATTGGTCAACGACCTCGCACAGCGCGGCCTCAACACCCCTCTTTTGATCCGCTTTTCTGACATTCTCGCCGCCCGGATCGACGGGCTCGGCAAGACCTTCGCAACGGCGATCTCCGAGTACGGCTACCGAGGCTCCTTCCGCGGCGTCTACCCGATCAAAGTCAACCAACAGCGACACGTGGTAGAGGAGATCGTCGACTACGGCGCCGCCGCGCGCATCGGTCTCGAGGCCGGCAGTAAGCCGGAGCTGCTCATCGCACTTGCCATTCTCGACACGCCTGGCGCCCTCATCATCTGCAACGGCTACAAGGACCGCACCTATATCGAGACGGCACTGCTGGCGCAGCGCCTCGGCCGCTATCCGATCATCGTCGTCGACCGTTTTCGCGAGGTCGAGCTGATCATCAAGACGGCGCAGAGCCTCGGCATCCGCCCGCACATTGGCGTCCGCGCCAAGCTGACCACCAAGGGCGCCGGAAAGTGGGTCGAATCGACCGGCGACCGGTCCAAGTTCGGCCTGACCTCGATGGAGATCGTCGATGCCATCGAGCGCCTGCGAGAAGAAGACATGCTCGACTGCCTCGAACTGCTGCACTTCCACATCGGCTCGCAGATCACAGCAATCCGCGCGCACAAGGACGCCCTGCGCGAAGCCTCGCGCGTCTTCGTTGGACTGTACGAACTCGGCGCAACACCGAAGTTCATCGACGTCGGCGGCGGCCTCGGCGTCGACTACGACGGCTCGCAGACAAATTTCCACTCGTCGATGAACTACACCGTGCAGGAGTATGCCAACGACGTCGTCGCATCCATCCAGGAGGCGTGTGACGAGAAGGGGATCGCCCATCCGGACATCGTCACCGAGGCGGGACGGGCGATGGTGGCCCACCACTCGATGCTGGTGTTCGACGTCCTCGGAGTCCACGAGACCCTGCCGGGCAAGCCGCCGTTGCCGGTCAGCGACGACGACCACCGCGTCATCCGCGACCTGCAGGAGATCTGGTCTACGATCACGCAAAAGAACGTGCTCGAAGCCTACCACGACAGCCTGCAGCTGAAAGAAGAGGCGGCCAGCCTGTTCTCTCTCGGCTACCTGAACCTGCGCGAGCGGGCGCGGGCCGAGCGCCTGTTCTGGCACTGCTGTGAGAAGATCCTTCGTATCACCCGCGAGTTGCCTAACGTTCCGGAGGAACTCGAGCCGCTCGAGAGGAGCCTCGCCGACACCTATTACTCGAATTTCTCCGTCTTTCAGTCGGCGCCCGACCACTGGGCGGTAAAGCAGTTGTTTCCAGTCCTGCCGATCCATCGCCTGCGCGAGAAGCCGACCCGCCGCGGCACCTTCGCCGATCTGACCTGCGACAGCGACGGCAAGATCGACAAGTTCATCGACGCCCACGACATCAAAGACGTGCTCGAACTCCACAGTCCCAACGGCGAACCCTACTACATCGGGGTCTTCCTCATCGGCGCCTACCAAGAGATTCTCGGCGATCTGCACAACCTCTTCGGCGACACCCACGCCGTCCACGTGCGAATCGACGACGACGGACGCTACACGGTCGAGCACGTGGTCGAAGGAGAAAACGTCCGCGAGGTCCTGCGCTACGTCGAGTACGACCCCGCCGCCCTGGTCGAGAAGGTACGACGCCTCATCGAAACGGCGGTTCGCGCCGGCGACATCAGCCTCAACGACTCTGCCCGCCTACGCCTGCACTACGAGCAAGGGTTGCAGCAGTACACGTACCTTTCGAGCGACGCCTGATCCCCGACGCCGCAAGCCGGCAACGCTCCCGTCAGAATCCGACCCGCCCCACCCTCGCCCCAAAACCGACCAACCAGACATCCCTTCTCCCGGATGGGAGACAGTCAGGATGAGGGGGATCAAACAACAGCGCAGCGCACCGCAACGATCGCCATCCGCCATCAAGCGGACAGCCAACCGCGCGAGGGAACAAGCGTACGTTCAACCCCCAACTCCCTGGGCTAGACTCACAGCACCCACTTCGCTATCACGAGACTCTGGGCCGCTAGCTCAGCTGGCTAGAGCAGCTGACTCTTAATCAGCGGGTCGAGTGTTCGAGTCACTCGCGGCCCACTAGAAACCCCCCGAGAAATCGGGGGGTTTCGCTTTTTTCTGACCTCGGGTTCCGCATGGGGTTGGGATCGGGGGAAGCCGGGCGGAAGCATTTGGCGCTTTCGAAACCAGCGGTCGGCCCACATGCATCCCCCTCCGGGGCGGTGGGCGAGCACGTTGACTCCTCTGAGGAATAGAAGTTCGCAGCGAGTTGGGCGATGCATTGTCGCGATCCATGCTGAGCCGCGACAGGAATGGTCCTTCCTGTCCGCAATCAATCTTCCTTGCCGCCCATGACCCACGAGCGTATCCTGGGATGCATGCTTGACTGGAGTGAATGTAGCGTCGTCGAGCGAGCGCCGGGCAAGGTGAGCGGCGCTTGGCTCTTCAAGGGGACGCGCGTACCCGTGAAGGCACTCTTCGAGAATCTCGAGGATGGGGCAAGGATTGACGACTTCCTCGAGTGGTTTCCCGGCGTGACGCGTGAGCAGGTCGAGGCGATTCTAGTTCACGCCGAGCGCAGCCTCGCGGTCGCGTAACTTTCCCGGCCGAGTCGACAGTGTGCGAGTCCTCTTCGACCAGGGAACGCCGGTTCCTTTGCGCAGGGTGCTGGGTGGTCACACCATCTCGACCGCGTTCGAAGAGGGATGGGCTCAGCTCAGCAATGGTGAGTTACTGAACGCGGCAGAGGCAGCGTTCGATGTGTTGATCACCACCGACCAAAACCTCCGGTACCAACAGAATCTCACTGGAAGACGACTGGCTATTCTCGTCTTGCCAACAACGAGCTGGCCGATCATTCAGACGCATTCCGGAGAGGTCGTCGCTGCCGTCGACGAACTGCAGGCGGGCGAGTTTCGGGAATTGAGCTTTGCTGAGTAACCCGCAGCTCGCACCGGCGCGCGCCGCGGAGGACCTCAGCAAAGGGCCGCTCGGCCTCTTTATCGGCCTATTTTGACGCGGTCGCTAGTTTCCGCCGCCTGCCGCTCAGTTAGGCGGGTAGTCGTCGAACGGTAACTTCTCGACATCGACGGTCGCTTGGTGGAGGTCTCTAGCGAGCCGATCGATGACGTTCACGAGTTCGAGGTCCGCCAGCCATTCTTGGGGCACGGCACGCATGCCGAGTTGGGCGCCGAGGAGGTTGCCGGTGATTGCGCCTGTAGAGTCCGAGTCCCCGTCGTGGGCCACTGCGCGCCAAAATGCGTCCTTGATGCCGTTCGAACTGGAGGTCTCTGCCGTCAGCGCGCACGCGAGGGAGATAGCCAGCGCCTCCTCGCCAGTCCAGCCGCCCCCGAGCGACTCGAGCGTACTGCGGTCCGGCGTGCCCGCACGCGCGACGGCCTCAGCGGCCGCTACCGC
>JBGTMF010000188.1:0-17235 GCA_041743795.1 Thermodesulfobacteriota bacterium
GCGCCGGTCGGCAAGGATCCGCAATGTCGTCGCCGCGCGGCGGCGCACCCGCACATCGCCGTCTTGCGTCGCCACCAGTACATCCGGGACGCTGTCATGGTCGCGCAACTCAGCGATCATGGCACAGGCGAACAACTGCTCCGTGGTGTCCCCCGACCGCACGGCGGCGCGCAACTCGGGCAGCACCTGGGCCCGCCTCTCCACCATGGCAGCGGCTACAGCGGCCTTGTCGAGCCGCGATCCGGTCTTCCACTGTTGCAGCAACTGACGCGGACTGGCGCTGCGATAGTCCGCCGCACTCTGCGCCAGCGCAGGTGTAGCGACTGCGGTGACCAGTACGGTCACGACACCGAGCGCTAGTCGCGTCCAAGAGACTGAGATCATCTGCTTTCGATCGGTGTCCAGTATCGCGGAGCCGGCACCCCGAATCGGTCACCGCGCCAGCGTGTACCCCCAAAGTGCCTAGCTATCGTCGCCCGCCCGGTAGGTCAAGGTAATTCTCGCCTGGGCTGAAACTCGCTTTGCTTCTATGCATCCCCCCTCTGCTCTTCGAGCTTCGGAGGACAGGGAAGCAGGGGCATCCTCCTTCGCCCTTCGGGCTTCGTTGGACGTGTAGGAACAGGCGGAGGGATGTGCGCGCTGCGCGCGGGCCTCGGTGCTGACCCACTGCGACACCTGTGTCCGACCACCGTGTGAAGTCTCGAGGATCGCGTGCTACGCTCAGGGACGCGAATTCGAAAGGGAGAACACCGTGTCAGCAACGCTCCGTATAACCTTGGCCTGCGTTATCACCTGCTTTTCGGCAGCGGCTTCGTCGATGGCAGAGACGCCGCCACCGAGCGAAGCGCGCAAAGTCATCGCAGCGCTCAACGACTCGTTGCTCGATGTCCTGCGCCAGGCCAACGACACCAATTACGCGCGGCGTTTTGAACTTCTCGCACCGACTCTCGAAAGCACCTTCGACCTCCCCTACATGGCGCGGCAAGCCGTCGGACGCGCCTTTCTCGACCTCGACGAAGCCGAACGCCAAACCTGGTACCGCCTCTTCCACACCTACATGACGGCGAACTACGCCTCCCGCTTCGATCGATTCTCGAACCAGAGTTTCGAGATCCTCGGCGAAGAACCGGCAACTGCCGACACCGTGTTCGTCCGTACACAGGTAATCGACCCGGGGGCGGAGAACGTCGATCTCAGCTACCGCCTGCGCAACTCTCCGGCCGGCTGGAAGGTCATCGACGTCTACCTGAAGGGAACCGTCAGCGAATTGGCCCTACGCCGGTCCGACTTCGCGGCAGTGCTCAAGCGGGAGGGTTTCGACGCGCTGGTGGCGAGCATTCAGAAGATGATTGACGAGTTCGCCAACTCCGCCGGTTCAGCCGAAGGCGGCGACACTGGTTTGTGAAGGATCCCGCGGCGCGGGGTGTCGCTCCGTCAGTTCACCCCGGCTCGGTCTCGGTCCGGCTTCGCCGAGTCGTTCCACACGTTGTATTCCGTCGCCCATTCGCTGAGCGACTCGTGATCGCTGCGGCGCGCCCAGATCTCCGCCGTGCGGCTCTGATAATAGGCGTTGCGCAAGGCCGCGTAGAAATCGATTGAAGACTGCTCGAGCATCGCCAACTCCGACGCATGCGCGTCGCGCGCGATCAGGCCGGTGCCGCCTCCGTAGATGGTGGTATAGAAAATCTGCTCGACCGGTCCGAGAATGAACGTCACTGGGCGAAACAACACATCGACGATCTTGCCCGTGCCGTCGCGCACGGTCGTGGGACCAAGGAGCGGAACGACGAGGTACGCCCCGCTCGGCACTCCCTCCAGCGCCATCGTCTGGCCGAAATCCGAGTAATGGCCTTCGAAACCCCACGGCGTCGCCGGGTCGAAAAAGCCGGCGATACCGACAGTGGTATTGATCGAGAAGCGAATGACCGTGACGCGCGCGTCGCTCCATTCGCGCTGCAACAGATCGTTGGCGAGGATTGCCGGCGAGTCGAGGTTCGTAAAAAAGTTGCGCACACTCTTGCGCACCGGGTTCGGCAACACGAATTGGTACACCTCCGTGATCGGGTTGAGGAGCCAGCGGTCGAGGACCCGGTTGAAGGCCAGGGTGCCACGGTTCAACCGCTCCAGCGGGTCGGGAAAGCTCAACTGCACGTCGTCGAAGTCGTCGGCAAACTCGAGTTCCAATGCCGCGTCGTCCGGCTCGTCACCGACGACCGCCGTTCGCGCGTCTTCGCTAGTGACGGGCTCCGTCGCCGCCGCGGCCGTACCGCTTGCAACCGCAAGCACGGCGAGAACGCAGCAGGCGCGAAGATAGCGCATCGCCTTTCCTGAAATTGCAGACAAGCCCAGCATCAACCGTGCCTCCACGCCGCATCAACCGCTCACCGGGCGCCTACCGTCGCGCGGATAGTCGACACGTGGACGGAAACCTGGGCAATGCGTGTGATTCGGAGTAATTGTCGCGTCGGTACCCTCAGTAATTCGCCACCCGCGGGCGGCGCCAGGGTCGGAATCTAGACTCCACCATGATACTCGATATTCTTGCGATGCCAAGCGTGATGGGCCTGCATATTCTGCCGCCCGCCGAACCCTGAACCGCGAACCTCGACATGGCCCTCGGCCGCCGCCCAAGAGAACGGATTGCTCACCATGCGTAAATCCCTCGAGGCCCGCATCGACAGCCTGATACAGCGCTACGTGCGCGCCGTTCAAAATCGCTATCGGCTCGTCATCGCGCTCGAGATCGCCGCGACCCTGGCGTTCGGCGCGTTCGCGGCGACCCAACTGGGCGTCAATATGGACAACAAGAAGCTGTTGTCGCCGGATCTTCCCTTCCAGATAGCGGCCCGCGCATACCAGCGCTATTTTCCGTCACTCGACGACGCGCTTCTCGTCGTCGTCGATGGGCAAACGTCGGAGCAGGCGCGCCAGGCGGCACGAGAGCTCGCCGCCAGGATCGCCGTCGATCGCACGACCTTCCGCGACGTCTATGTGCCAGGAGGCGATTCATTTTTCCAACGACACGGTCTACTCTACCGCAGTCTCGACGAACTCGACGAGTTCGTCGATCACATCGCGCTGATCCAACCGGTGCTGGCCGATCTCGGCAGTGACCCCGACATCGCCCGTCTGGCGCGTCTCATACGCTTCGCCCTCGACCACGAGCGTGAGGACCCCGGCTCGACGCCGGACAACTGGCCCGAGATTCTCGACAAGATAGGCGAGGCGACCGTTCGCGTCTTCGAAGAGTACCCCGTCGCACTCTCCTGGGAGAGCCTCATCGTCGAGGGTTCGGCGCTCGATCCAGAGACGCGACAGGTCATTGTCGCCGAGCCGGTCCTGGAATTCGGTAAGTTGCTGGCAGCGCAGTCCGCTATCGCCGAGATTCGCTCCGCGGCACGCGACCTCGAACTCGTACCGGAGCGAGGCGTGCAGGTGCGCATCACCGGCAACCCGGCTCTCAACTACGAGGAGATGCTCGGCCTCGCATGGGATGTGGGCGCCTCCTCGCTGCTCTCCTTCCTGTTGGTCACCGGGATCCTCTATCTTGCGCTGCGCAACATGCGGCTGGTCTCGGCGGCGGCTCTTACGCTGCTCGTCGGTCTGGTGTGGACCGCCGCCTTCGCCGCCGCGGCAGTGGGGCAACTCAATGTCCTGTCGATTGCCTTTGCCGTACTCTTCATCGGCCTCGGCGTCGATTTCGGCATCCATCTCGGCATGCAGTACGCCGACGCGGCGCAGCGCGGCCTCGACTCGGACGACGCAATGCGATTCGCGTTCAACGAGATCGGCTCCGCACTGGTCCTCTGCGCGTTCTCGACGGCGATAGGCTTCCTCGCCTTCTTCCCGACCGGCTATCGCGGCGTCGCCGAGCTCGGACTGATCGCCGGCGGCGGTATGTTCATCATCCTGTTTCAGACATTCACGCTCTTTCCTGCAATGGTCGTCGCTCTGTTGAAGGGGCGCGCGCTGCACTCCCGCAATGCTCTCCCACTGCGCCTGTCGCCGCCACGTATCGTCGCCACGCATCCCGGCTCCATCGCCCTCGGCGCGCTGCTGCTCGGTGGCGCGGCTGCGGTGGCGCTGCCCCACCTGCGCTTCGACAGCAACGTCGTCGACATGCGCAATCCGACGACCGAATCGGTACAGGCCTTCCAAGATCTGCTCGGCCGCAGCCGGACCTCCCCCTGGTACATCGACTCGCTGGCACCAAACCTGGCGCATGCGGAGCAGTTGGCGAAACAGATGCGTGCCCTCGAGCCCGTTCGATCGGCGGTCTCGCTGGCGGATTACGTTCCTACCCATCAGGCGGAGAAACGCGAAATTCTCCAGACTGTCTCGATGCTGCTCGACGCCCCCGTCGCGGCCCGGGCCGAGCCGACGGAGCCGAGCGGCGAACAGATCGAGGCGTTGCGCGAGCTGCACACCGCGCTCGATCGGCCATGGCTGCGCACCGCCGATTCGCCACTCGGTCGCAGTGCCAGCCAGCTGGCCGTACAACTCGAACGCTTCCTACAACGAGTCGCCGCCGACGGCGACGCCGATGCCGCTCTCGCAGACCTGCAGGAGATCCTTCTCGGCAATTTCTCGGCGCAGCTGCAGCGCCTGCGGCAAGCGGTTGATCCGCCGGCGGTGCAGCTCGACGACCTGCCGGAGAACCTGACACGGCGCATGCTGGCGCCCGACGGCCACGCCCGGGTGCAGATCTTTCCCCGCGACGATCTCAGTAACGACGGCGAGGTGACGCGATTCGTCGACGCCGTGCGCGGCATCGACCCTCAGGCTACCGGCGTCGCCGTCAACCTTCTCGAGTTTGGTCGCGCCACATCGCAGTCACTGCGTGAGGCCCTTTCGTTGGCGTTCGTCGCCATCACAATCCTGCTGCTGGCCCTGTGGCGACGCGTCGTCGCGGCGGCCCTGGTCCTGGCGCCGCTGCTGCTCGGCGCGGTGATCACCGGCGGCCTGATGGTGGCGATCGGCATGCCGTTCAACTTCGTCAATGTCGTCGTCTTGCCACTTCTCGTCGGCATCGGCGTCGACTCCGGCATTCACCTCGTACACGCGGCCGAAAACGGCGGACCGACCACCGGGCTGCTCGAGAGCGTCACGGCGCGCGCCGTCTTCTTCAGCGCAGTGACGACGATCGCCAGCTTCGGTAGCCTCTCCTTCTCCTCGCACCGAGGCATCGCCAGCATGGGCGTGCTGTTGGTCTGCGGAATGCTGATCATCCTGGCGTGCAATCTGGTGGTCCTGCCAGCGCTCCTGCAGTTGCGAGCACAGCGCCACCAAGCACCCCCCGGCCCTTGACCCTTTGCCGTCGCTTACTCAGCGGCCCCAGCGCAGCATGAAGTTGATCATTCGCGAGTGGCGCTTGCGGTACGGCGGGTAGAGCATATCGAGCAGCCCTATCTTCGGGTTGGTGAACACCGGGCGCAATTTGGAGAACTCGACGAAACCCTCGTAGCCGTGGTACTGGCCCATGCCACTGGCGCCGATTCCGCCGAACGGCATGTCGTGTTGCGCCACGTGCAGCAGGCAGTTGTTCACCGTCACACCGCCGGAGATGGTGCCGTATAGGATCCGCTGCTCGGTCTCGCGGTCGTTGGTGAACACGTACAACCCGAGCGGACGGTCGCGCTCGTTGACGTAGGCGAGGACTTCGCCGAGGTCGCGATAGGTCTTGACCGGAAACAAGGGGCCAAAAATTTCCTCGCGCATGATCGTCATGTCTTCGCTCGGGTCGAGGACGAGGTGCGGCGGGATCTTGCGCTGGACGTCGTTGAAGGACACCCCCGGCACGAGCGGGACCAATTTCGCGCCCTTCCTCTCGGCGTCTTCCAACGTTTCGCGCAGGCGCCGGAACGACTTTTCGTCGATGATCGACGTGTAGCTGGAGTCGTTGGTGTCGGGGTATCGCTGGGGAACGATTCTCTTGGCCGCTTCGACGAAGGCGTCTCGCTTCGACTCCGGAACGAAAAGGTAATCCGGTGCAAGGCACGTCTGACCGGCGTTGACCAGTTTGCCGTAGAGAATGCGCGAGGCGGCGGTCTCGATATCGAAGTCGTCACAGATGATGGTCGGCGACTTGCCGCCGAGTTCGAGCGTCACCGGCGTCAGGTTGTCCGCCGCCGCGTGCATCACCGTTCGACCGGCATCGGCCGACCCGGTGAAGATGAGATGGTCGAAGGGCAACGTCGAGAAATCGCTGCCGCGCACCCCCGGCAAGATGGCGACGCTGTCCTCTGCAAACTCCTCGCCGATCTTCTCGTGCAGGAATGCGCAAAGGTGCTGCGAGTTGGTCGCCATCTTGATCATGGCGCGATTCCCCGCCGCCAGAATACTGGTCAGCGGACTGATGGTCAGGAACAGCGGGTAGTTCCACGGCGAGACGATGCCGACGACGCCCTTCGGCTGCGGGATGACGCGGTTGGACCCGGTCACGAAATTGATCGAAACGTGGCGCCGTTGCGGCTTCATCCACTTCTTGAGCTTGCGGCGGGTGTGCCGGATCCCGTCGACGCATCCGAAAACCTCGAGGATCTTCGTCTCCTCGACGCAGCGATTGGTGAAGTCGCGGTTGATCGCGCCGGCGATGGCGTCGGCGTTGTCGACGAGAATGCGCTCCAACTTCTTGAGCGAGTTCAGCCGCTCCTCGAGGCTCGGGTAGGGGTGTCTCAGGTAGGCTGCGCGCTGCAGTTCGAACACGCGCTGCGCCTCGTTCTCTACTTCTTCAATCCTGCGGATCTGAGCGGTCTGCGCCATATATCCTCCTCGACTACGTCAGCCACCATTCATGCCGCGCCCGGCCCCAGGTCACAACCCCGGGCGCACCCCCGTCGCCTCGCAACCGTCGCGGGGTCAGACAACCCGGCGGTCGGGGGCAGCGTTTATCGTTGCAATCCAGTATGTTGGTCACCATGAATGATGAAACCCAGGGAATCGATGACGACGACGACCACGTGCACGGCCCCGAGTGCGATTCCCATCACCACCCGCCTCCTCGCCGAGTAATCAAGATCGGTCGCAATGATCCCTGCCCTTGCGGTAGCGGTCGCAAGTACAAGAAGTGCTGCATCGGCGGTGAGTGATCCCTTTGCTTCCGGATGAATCTCCGTGTTTATCGGAAAATACCAGTGGCACTGATTCCGAAGTCACCTCCCGAGCTGAAGAGCGACCCGCAGCCCGTGCAGGCCCAGGGACGCTGGACTGACCTGGATGTCACCTTGCCCGGCCGCGGCACGATGTCGGTACGCCGGGTGCCAGGGCCGAAAGCGGCACCAACGCTGGTGTTGCTGCACGGCCTCGCCGCGACCGGCCGGCTCAACTGGTCTACGTCGGTGCCGACGTTGGCCGAGTATTTCAACGTCGTCGTCGTCGACCACCGCGGCCACGGGCGGGGCATTCGCACCCGGCACTTCCGGCTGGCCGACTGTGCCGACGACGTCATCGCCTTGGCTGACGAGCTGCAAATCGACCGCCTGATCGCCGTCGGCTATTCGATGGGCGGTCCGATAGCCAAGCTTTGTTGGAGCCGTCATCCGCAGCGCGTCGAAGGGTTGGTTCTGTGCGCTACGGCGAGGCACTTCCTGCCATGGCAGGCGCGCGGCCTCGCCGGTGCCGTCTTTCCGGGCATGGTTCTTACGGCACGGATGGTGCCCGAGCTTTTTCGCTATCGCATCATCGACGGAATGCTGGAGGGCATCCCCGCCGGTGACCGCCGCGAACGCCTGCGCCGCGAGCTCACTGCCACCGATCCGGCCACGGTCCTACAAGCGACGCGAGCGGTGATCCGCTTCTCCTCTCTCGATTGGGCCGCCAGCATCGACGTTCCGACGGCGGTCGTCGTCACCACGCGAGACCAACTGGTGCCGCCTCGACAGCAGTACAATCTGGCATCCGCCATTCCGGCGGCGCGTGTCTTTGAGGTCGACGGCGATCACTTTGCCTGTGTGCGAGCCGCCGGCCAGTTCGTACCGACGCTGGTACAGGCCTGCCTGTACGTCAGCAATGCCATCGGCGCCGGCGAGTCGCCGCAGCGCGCCGCAAGGTGACGCGGGTCCGCGGCGACCTCGGTGGTCTCGCGCGCGCAACACCGGCGGAGTAGGCTGCGCGTTTATCGCGAAACCGAAAATGACTGTATCCATCGAACAGCTACGCGAGGAGGTCGCCCGCCGGCGCACCTTCGCAATCATCTCGCATCCGGATGCCGGGAAAACCACCCTCACCGAGAAGCTCCTCCTGTACGGAGGCGCGCTGCGGTTGGCCGGGTCCGTAAAGCAGAAGCGCGCCGAGCGCCACGCCACCAGCGACTGGATGAAACTCGAGCAGGAGCGGGGCATTTCGGTCGCCACCAGCGTCATGCAGTTCCCCTATCACGGGTACGAACTCAACCTTCTCGACACCCCCGGCCACAACGACTTCAGCGAAGACACCTACCGTACGCTTGCCGCCGCCGATTGCGCAGTGATGCTGCTCGACAGCGCCAAGGGCGTCGAAGCGCAAACCGTCAAGCTGTTCGAAGTCTGCCGCATGCGCCACATCCCGATCGTCACGTTCATCAACAAGTTGGACCGCTATGGACGCGAGCCGCTCGACCTCCTGGATGAGATCGAGCAGGTCCTCGGCATTCCCTGTAGCCCGGCCAACTGGCCGGTTGGCTCGGGGCCAGATTTCCAGGGCGTCTACGACCGCTGGACCAGCCAGCTGCTCAGCTTTGACCGCGGTCTGACGGGTGCCCACAAGGTCGCCACCCATGTCGCCAGTCTCGAAGATCCGTCCCTGCGCAGCGCCATCGGCGCCGGCGCTCACGCTGCACTGATCGAGTCGCTCGAGCTACTACAGGGCGCCGGCACCGAGTTTGATAGCGCGGCGTTTCTCGCCGGTCGTCTCAGTCCCGTCTTCTTCGGCAGCGCCATGACCAACTTCGGCATCGAACCGTTCCTCGACCACTTCGTCGAGCTGGCGCCACCGCCGCTGCCGCGCGAGACGACGTCCGGCAGCGTCGCTCCGGACTCGCCGGAGTTCTCCGGATTCGTTTTCAAGATCCAGGCGAACATGGACCCGCTGCACCGCGATCGGGTGGCATTCGTCAGAGTCTGCTCGGGTCGCTTCGTGCGCGGGATGGATGTGACCCACGTGCGCACCGGCAAGGAGCTCACCGTCAACCGCTCGCTGCAGTTTCGCGCGCAGGAGCGGTCGATGGTCGAGGAGGCCTACGCCGGCGACATCATCGGCATCTGGGACCCCGGGCTACTGCGCATCGGCGATTCGCTGACCGAGGGCGAGGCCGTCGAATTTGCCGGCATCCCCCGTTTCTCGCCCGAGCACTTCGTGCGGGTCGTCCTCACCGAACCGATGAAACGCAAGCAGCTCAAAAAGGGCCTCGATCAACTCTCGGAAGAAGGCGCCGTACAGGTATTCTTCGACCGCGAGAGGCTCGAGCGCGACCCCATTCTCGGCGCCGTCGGCCGGCTACAGTTCGAGGTCATCCAATACCGCCTGAAGAACGAGTACGGGGTCGAGGTGCGCTTCGATCCGCTGCCATTTCAACACGCACGCTGGGTCCTGGGAGACTCCGACCCTGCGGACTTCGACGGCCTGGCCGGCACTCAGTGCCTGCTGGATATCGAGCAGCGCCCGCTGATCCTGTTCAAGAGCGATTTCTGGCTGCGCCAGGCGATGGAGCGATTTTCCGCTTCGCGTTTTGTCGCCGCCGTACAACCCGGTCGCCGCGGCGGCGCCGGCTGACGGCCTCGTTCCGCGAGCCGAGACTACTCCGGTTCGACGGGCAACCACACCCGAAAGGTGGAACCCTTCCCGACGGTGGTCTCGACGGTGATCGACCCTTGGATCAGGTCGAGCAATCGGTCTACGATGTGCAGTCCGAGACCGACGCCACCAAACTGCCGCGTCTCCGCACTCTCCCCCTGACGGAACGGTTCGAAGATGATCGGCAAAACCTCCGGCGCGATGCCGACTCCGGAGTCGGCGATGGCGACTTCGACGCCGCCGTTGCGCGATCGGGCACTGACACCCACTTTGCCGCGCTTGGTGAACTTGATGGCGTTGGCCACGAGGTTGCGCAGGATCACCTTGAGCTTAGCGACATCCGTCCGCAGCGTCGGCAGGTCGTCCGCGACATCCCATACGAGGCGAACACCGGGCGCTCTCGCCTGGACGCGCAATTCTTCTTCCATCTCTCCCAAAAGTTCAGCGACATTCGCATCCGACCACGCCATCGGGGCATCTCCGCGATCGAAGCGGCTCAAGTCGAGAGTCGCGCCGACGATGCCGAGCAGATCGCGGGCCGTCTTGTCGATGCGGCGCATGGCGTCAGCCTGCGCCGGCGCCAGCGCACCGAACTCACCACCGAGCAGAAGATCGCCATAGCCGAGAATGATATTGAGCGGCGTCCGCAGCTCGTGCGACATGGTCGCGACGAACTCAGACTTGAGCCGGTTGGCGTCCTCGAGCTCGTCGACCAACTGCACCGTTTGCAGCGCCATCGATGCCAGCTGACCGCAACCGCGCGCAATGCGCTCCTGCACCGGCGTAAACGGTTCGGTGCGACCGAAGTAGCCGGCGCTGTGGATGCCGCTGATCCGGTCGCCGCGACGCAGCACCAGGTAGAGCATGACCGTGACGCCGAACCGCTGCGGCAGCGCGGCCCACGGCGTCGGCGGAGCCGCCGTAGACACCTGCACGATCTCGTCGCGGTCCAGTTCCTTCAACAGGCCGTCGAGAACATTGCGCGGCAGGCGCAATCCCCGCACTTCGTCGACCAACGCAGTCGTCCCGCCGAAGCCAGCCACCGGGACGAACGAATCGTCATCCTTTCCGTGCAAGAGCGTGAAGCTGCAGTCGCAATCGAGGACCTCGACCGTCACCCGACAGAGCCTCTCGAGCAGTACCGCCGTATCCGAGCAGGCGATCAGCTCGCGACCGACGCGGGCCAAGGCCTCGAAGACCTCCGCGTCTTCCTCCAGCGCGACGTCCGCACGGCGGCGTTCCCGTCGCACCTCCGCCTCGCGCCACTCGCGCTCGATCGCAGGGCCGAGTCGGGCGAGATTGCCCTTCATCAGGTAATCGTGGGCACCCGCCTTCATGGCCTCCACCGCCGTCGCTTCGCCGATCGTGCCGGAAACGATGAGAAACGGCAGATCGAGACCGCTGTCGCGCAGCATCGCCAACGCCTCGAGGCCACCGAAGCCCGGCATCGCGTAGTCGGACAGAATCAGATCCCACGGCTCCTGCGCCAAGGCTTCCTGCATTGCCGGAGCCGTCGCCACCCTCTGGTTGTGGACGTCGTAACCCGCCCGGCGCAACGCCGCGAGAATGAGTGTCGCGTCGTCAACGGAATCTTCGACGAGCAAGACCCGCAACGGACGCAACGGGGGTTGGCTCGTCTCCGGTTCCGCTACGTCGTCGCGCCGCACCCGAGGCACGTCCGCGCTGTCGCTGTGAGGAATCTCCACCATGCCTCACGTCCGCGCGATCAGTAGCCGATAGCCGTGCAGGTCTCCCACTGCACGCAGCAGTTCGTCGATGCGTACCGGCTTGCGCAGGAAGGCGACGGCCCCGGACTTGTAGCTCCGCACCATGTCGTCCTCTTCGTCGGACCCGGTGAGGATGATGACCGGAATATGCCGCAGTCGGCGATCGTCCCAGATCTTTCGCAGTACCGTGCGGCCGTCGACCTTGGGCAAACCCAGGTCGAGGAGAACGATGCCGATCTGTTCGGAGCCCTGCATGGCCTCGCGGTAGAGCACCTCGAGAGCCTGCTCGCCGTCCTCGACGACGGTGAGTTGGTTGCCAATGTGCGCTCGCTCCAGTGCCCGGCGTGTGATCACGACGTCGTCGGGATTGTCTTCGACGAGCAAAAGGTGCGGGACATGAATCGACGGGCCGGCAGATTTTGTCACGCTTTACTCCTCCCCGCGCGGCGCAACCGACGCCGCTCGGCCGTTACTGTTCAACTCCGCCCGCGCCGGATTCTGGGGCAAGGTGAAATAGAAGGTCGCCCCCTTCCCAGGCGCGGCCTCGGCCCAGATCGAGCCGCCGTGCCGAGCGATCACCCGCTGCACCGTCGCCAGGCCGATGCCGATGCCCTCGAACTCGCGCTCACCGTGGAAGCGCTGAAACGCCCCGAAAAGCTTCTCCGCATATGCCATGTCGAACCCCGCGCCGTTGTCCCGCACGAAATGGACTGTTCGCCCGTCCCGTTGCGTCTCACCGAACTCGATGCGCGGATGCTCGCTCGGCCGGGTGAATTTCCAGGCGTTGCCGATCAGTTGAGATACGGCGAGGGTGAGCAGTTGGACATCCCCCACGACGCGTACATCCTCGGCGACCGTCGTCGTCACCGCGCGATCGGGATCTTTGCTGCGACACTCCTCGAGAGCGCGCTTCACCATCGCAGTAAGATCGACGTCCCTCGGAATTCTCTCCTTGCGAGTGATGCGGGAGAGGACGAGCAGCCCGTCGATCAGGCCACTCATCTTGTTCGACGCAGCGACGATGCGGTTGAGGTATCCCTTCACCTCCTCCGGCAACTGATCCCCGAAGTCCTCGAGGATCATCGCCGGGTAGCCGGTCATACTGCGCAGCGGCGCGCGCAAATCGTGCGAGACCGAATACGTAAAGGATTCGAGCTCGGCATACGCCGCCTTGACCTCGCGCATCGATGCCGTCAATTCCGCGTTCGTCGCCTCCAGCCGCTCGCGCGCTTCCTTCTCGGAGGTTACATCGCGAAAGGTGGCGACACTGCCAGTGATCCGTCCGCCTTCATCGACCACCGGTCGCGCGCTGACTCGAACAAAAATCCCGGAGGGGTTCCGGGAATTGAGGATATACAGTTCCGCGTCGTCGCGATGTTGGCCCCGCAGGGCTTGCAACAACGGATACTCCTCCTTCGCAATCGGCGTACACTTGTCGACTGCGAAGATACCGTACTCCTCGGCCCAGCGGGAGGCGTCGGAATCACTCGCTACCACGCCGAGAATACTCTCGGCGGCGGGGTTGAAATAGCAGAGGTGGCCGCGCTCATCCGCCACAGCCACTCCGTCCCCCATCGACTCCGTGACGGCCAGAAATAAACGCGATTGCTCCGCGTTGGCGCGAACCGCTTCATCGAGCCGTCGCGTCGCCCACAGGGTTGCTGCGCTGAGAACCAGAACGCTGAGCGCCGTGGCGACGACGACACCCGTCGAACTCGTTATCAGTCCCCGGCTCTCACCCAGCAATGCCAAAAGCCCAAAGGTGATCGGCGCCAGGACAACGAGGGGGAGCAAACGTTTTGCAGTCTGCCGACCGACGCGATCTCCAACCGCGGTCGCTGTCATCCGCGGCTCTGTCTCGCAGCGGCCGCGGCAGGTAAAAGTACAGTGTCGCCCCTGCAATCGCCGCCTGGCACAGCCGGCCCGAGTTCTCGACTTCGGCTTTCCACAGGCCGCACGTCATAGCGACGTCGTCTTCCGAGTCCTCCACCCATGAGTTGCCGAGTTGCGTCCATTTCTGCAGCAGCGTCCCCATGGCGATCTGATGTGGATCGCACAGATACTCCTATACCAGGGAAACGGCCGCCCCTCATCCGCGAATACCTTCATCCCCCCTGTTCATTAGATATGTTACCATTCCAGTTGCCATGCCGCCCGTGAGGGATTCTACCTATGTCGCCGGTTGCTTCGGCAGGACTACTACGGAGAACCAGTAGTTGGTGAGTTCGTTGATAACTCGTTGGAATTGAATGAAATCCACCGGCTTCACGATGTACGAACTGCAGCGCAGCCTGTACATTTGCAGGATATCCCGCTCATCGGCCGACGTCGTCAGGATCACCACCGGGAGATGTCGCAGATTTTCATCCGCCGAAAATTGCTCGAGCACTTCGTAGCCGTTCATTCGGCGACGAGCACGAACCCTTTGCCCTTTCGGCGCGCTGGGGCTCACGGCGTCAGATGATCGAAACCCCCGAAACGGCCCCAAAGCAGCTACTCGATCTCCCCCCAGTTCCAGCGGTAGGGCTGATCACTACACAGGTGGGCTTTGGCACGTGAAGTGCTTACTCCACCAGCCACTAGGAGTAGCAATGCCGACACCCGCCATGAATCTGACCTTCAAGCCGCGCACCGCAGCCATCCTTCGACCCCGGGCTGCCGCCCCCGCCGCGGCCAAGCGGAAGAAAGATTGGCTGGCCGAGAGCGCGCGCTTTCGCGCACTCGTCGAGAACGCCGGCGAATCTCTTTGGCTGTTCGACGCCGACGATACCGTGCGCTACGCCAGCCCGTCCAACGAGCAGATCTTCGGCCGCAAGCCGGACGCCCTGCTGGGACGGCACGGCAGTGAGTTCGTCGACCCCGCCGACGCTCCCGCGTGGCGAACCCTGCTCGATCGCGCCATCGCCAATCCGGGAGAAACCCTGACCGGTGAATTCCGAGTCAATGCCTCCGACGGCACGCTGCGCTGGATCGAATCGAGGGTGTGTAGCCTGCTCAATCACCGCAGCGTCGAGGCAATCGTAGTCAGCGCCCGCGACGTCACCGAGCGCAAGCGATCGGAGGAGGAGATCCAGCGGCTCAATCGCGAACTCGAACAACGCGTCGCCGAGCGCACCGCGGAGTTGGCGGCGATCAATCGGGAACTCGCGGCCTTCAGCTATTCCGTGTCGCACGATCTGCGCGCGCCGCTGCGTCGCATCGAGGGCTTCTCGGACCTACTGCGAGAACACTGTGCGCCGCGAATGGACGAGACCGGACGCAACTACGTGGAGCGCATCCAGTGCAGCGCGCAGAGGATGAGCGAGTTGATCGACGGGCTCCTCGAATTGTGTGGCGTCACCCGCGCCACCATGTCCCGCCTGCCCATCGACCTTTCGGCCATGGCCAACACCGTTGCCAATGAGTTGCGAGAAAGGGAGCCGCAGCGCGTCGTCGATTGCGAGATCGCCGCAGGTGTCTCCGCCGAAGGCGATCCCCGCCTGCTGCGAATCGTCCTCGAAAACCTCCTCGGCAACGCGTGGAAGTACACCGCTCACAATGAGAACGCCCGCATCGAGTTCGGCGGCAGGCACGAAGATGGTCGAACGGTCTATTTCGTTCGCGACGACGGCGCCGGCTTCGACATGCAGAACGTGAACCGCCTGTTCGGAGCGTTCCAGCGTCTGCACGACAGCGAACAGTTCGAAGGCACCGGCATCGGCCTGGCGACCGTGCGACGGATCGTACATCGCCACGGCGGTCGCGTCTGGGCCGAAAGCGACGTCGGTCACGGGGCGACCTTCTCGTTCACCCTGGACTGATTGGCCAATCGGACTGCACAACGCGATGCGGTGCGCGGAATTGCTCAATCAGCAACGCCGGTGCTCGCGCTGCCACCCGCTAGTCCGTTGAAAAACCCACAGCATGCGTCGACAAGCATGTCCTGACCAAAGTCGAAGGGCTCAGCGTGAGCTGTTCTCCGCCTCGATTTAAAGGACCTTTCCGCTCGCCCTGAGCCTGTCGAAGGGCCGTCTCGTGGTTCTTCAACAGGCTGATACCTGTTTCAGCTCTGCTTCGACTCGTTCGGTGATGTTGATGTGCACGATGACGGCGCCGCCCGGCTCGCCAGGGTGGACCGGTGCGACGAGGACGCGAAACCATCGCTTCTCCTCCGGCGAGTGGCACGGATATTCGATTTCAAAGCCACTCAGCTGTCCGGCCAACACGGAGCGGATTGCGCGCGCCACCTCGCCGGCCTCGTCAGCGTTCGGCCCGCATGCGGATTCACAGACCTCGACATAGTTGGCGCCGTCGCCGCCGCTAGCCAACCCATTGGCAGCGGCAAACTCCCGCCAGGCACGATTGACGGAGACGATGACACCGTCCCGATCGAGTACGGCGACGTGCGCCGGCATCGCGTCGAGAATAGAGGCCTGCTGCGCCGACAAGGCGCGCAGCGACTCGGCAACGCGCTCGCGTTCGCTGACGTCCGTCGACACCCCGATGACGCCGATCACCTCGCCATGGGCGTCGCACACCGGTGAGTTTGTGACCATGGAACGAATCTGGTGCCCGTCGCGGCGTTGCACCATGAATTCGCCCGACCAGCTCTCGCCACGGCTTACA
This sequence comes from Thermodesulfobacteriota bacterium, assembly GCA_041743795.1. Taxonomy (GTDB): domain Bacteria; phylum Desulfobacterota; class Binatia; order HRBIN30; family CADEER01; genus CADEER01. The sequence continues at coordinate 16,101 of JBGTMF010000188.1, forward strand.
TGCGACATGATCTCGGCCGCGTCCGACGCGGAGCGCGCCGGCACCAGGGAGAGAACGTTCTGGCCCAGTGCCTCGCTCGCCGGCCAGCCGTAGAGCTCCTCCGCGGCGCGGTTCCAGTAGGTGACGCGTCCCACCAGATCCGTAGCGACGACTACCTGCCCGACCGCGTTGAGCAAGTCGGCTTGGAAGCGGACGCGATCCTCAGCGCGTTTGCGCTCGCGGCGAACCTCTACCTCGCGAAGTTCGCGTTCGACCGCCGCGGACAACCGTGCCAGGTGATGCTTGCTGACGAAATCCTGCGCTCCGGCGCGCATGGCGGTGACGGAGTACTCCTCGCCGACCTGCCCACTGACGACGATGATCGGCGTGTCGATGTCCCGCTGGCGCAGCAGGGCAAGCGCCTCTGGTCCGCTGAATTGCGGCATTACCCAGTCGCAAGTGATGAGGTCCCAATTCCGTCGACGTATGGCTTCCAGCAAGGCATCCGGGGTGTCGACCCGCTCCCATTGCGGTTCGTAGCCGGCGCGACGGAGTTCGTGGACGTTCATGAGAACGTCGTCCTCGTCGTCGTCGATCAAGAGTACGTGCAAGGTCGTCGGCAAGGTCGTGGGCATGATTGCGTCTGAACGCACGCCTAGTCTACGCGTTTCAATCTCGCAAGCGAGCGCCCATTGTCTTTGCGTCAATATAAACACCCGCCGTCGGCGGCAGCGCCACAGCGAGGCAGCGATTCCGAAATACGAGAAGGCCGCCGCCGCGCCAACTGCGCGCCGCCCACCATCGCCCGTCCCCGCAGGCCAAAACGACGCGGCGATCGGCGAGCGTTGACCCCACGGTCTTGTCGAGTAGGCTCGGGGAGATGTTCAAATCGATGGGGAGAATGCGATGAGTACTGGCGTCAAGCTGGCAATTGCAGTGGCATCACTGGCGGCGCTCTGGTTCGTCTGGATCGCGGTAGACGTCCGCCAGGACGTTGCCGACGGCCGCGACGGGGATCACCGAAGTGCCGGACGCGACGGGGACGGCCGCGACGGGGATCACCGAATTCCCGGACGCGACGGAGACGGCCGCGACGTCGGCCGGGCGCCGCAACGCGAGGAACACCGAGGCGATCGAGGCGTGATCCCGCGCGCGG
>JBGTMF010000189.1:0-1687 GCA_041743795.1 Thermodesulfobacteriota bacterium
GGTCGTGACCGCGGCCGAGGCAAGGGGCGCGATCGCGGCGGCTGTGATTTCAACGAGAAGCACGTCATCGACACGATCGTCCACCTGGTGTCGGAGCGGGTCGGCGACATGGTGCGCGAGAACGCCCGGCGATCTGCTCGCCACGACGAGCGACGCGGCGAGGAGGGCGGTGAGCGACGCCTCGTCGATCTGATCGTCGGACTCGTCTCGGAGCGCGTCGGCGAGATCGTGGAGCGGGAGTTCGAACGCCATCTAGGGATCGACTTCGACCTTCTCGAGGACGAGGACGACGACGACGAGGCTTGTGGTCACGATCACGGTGACGACGGTAGCGTCGGTGGGCGAAGTGGATCGAAGCCCAAGGGCGCGCCGTCCGACGAGGATTGAGCAGCGCAAACGGGAACGCACAGCGCCGATGCAAAGCGTTGAGACAGCGGCGTCGGCCGGCCCTCCGCGCGCGGTCGCGCCGCGCCTGTTCAAGAAGAGGGTGGCGGACGACACGCCGATCACGGCGCGCAGCACATCCCTCTTTCGCTTCGGCGAGCAGTGCAACTACCGCTGCCCGATGTGCAGCAACACCGGTGACCCGTCGCTTTTCTTCCACGCGACGGACGAACTGTTGCGGCGCGCCGCGTTTCTGCGCGACCTCGGGTTCAAGCGAGCCATGGTGACCGGCGGCGAGGCGACCATCCACCCCGGTTTCTGGACGGTGGTCGAACAACTCGCCGCATACGACATGGAGTGGGACATCAATACGCATGGGCGCTCCTTCGCCAAGCCGGACTTCGCGCGGCGCGCTGTCGCGACCGGGCTGCGGCGGGCAATCGTCTCGCTGCATTCCCTCGATGCGGCCACCAGTGCGGCGATCTTTGGTGTCGATGAGAAGGCGCACGAGGGAACGGTCGAAGGGGTGCAGCGTCTCGTCGAGGCCGGAGTGGATGTCATGCTCAATTGCGTCATCACCCGGCTGAATCTGCCGCGACTCGAGTCCTACCTGGGCGAAGGGTGCGAGCGTTTCGGATCGACGGTGTCGTTCAAGTTCGTCTTCCCGACGACCATCGGCAAGGGAGGGCAGTGGCCGGCGATCGCTTCGCTGCGCTACGGCGATGTTGGGGAGAACGTGCGCCGATTGCGTGCCCGCGCGGCAGCGCTGGGCGTTCGCGTCTGCTTCGAGTCCATTCCCAATTGCGTCCTCGGCGATGCCGATGCGGTCAACTTCGGCCGCTCGGGTTTCGGCGAATCGCACTACCTCGATGACGCCACGGGCGAACGCGTCTACGCGATGCGACACATCGAGGCGGAGCTGTCGGCCTACGGCGAGGTGTGTCGCCAATGCTCGGCCCTGCGCGCTTGCCCGGGAGTGGCGCGCCTCTACGCGAAGCGGTTCGGCGTCGAAGAGCTGGTTGCGTTTGACTCGGCGGGTGCGCCGTCGGGGGATCGACAGGGGCGAGATGTCTGAGTCGGTTCGATGCATCGCGGCGTCGGTCCGTTGTTTCGTTCTTTGAACCATTTCCCCGCCGTCGACCGCCGGTGGCCGAGTGCCTGTCGGCGAACGAGGCGAGGCCGGTGACGGTCGAAGCGATTCGAGGGCGGCCGCGGCTGCAGGCAGTGGACGTCGTTCTCGTCGGCGCTGGGGAGCGCGCGCGCGCCTGGCTCGAACCGATCCGGCAATCTGCCCGCCTGCGCC
>JBGTMF010000190.1:0-2452 GCA_041743795.1 Thermodesulfobacteriota bacterium
AGACGGCATGGCGGCCGTGTGGTCGGGAGCGAGCGGCTCGCGCCTGCGCGCCTGGGTCGGCAGCGCGCCCGGCGGCCTGTTCGGTCACTGGGTCCTGCCCGTCCCGGATCTCGACGGCGACGGCTTGGCCGACGTACTCATCACCGCTCCGAACGCCGCGCTCGCGGGGACCAATCACGGCATCATCGAGGCACGCTCACCGAAGAGCGGCGCGCTGATCTGGCGGCAGACCGGCAAACCGAAGCACAACTTCGGTTGGGATCTGGCGCTGACGGAGGACCACGACGGCGACGGCGCCCGCGAGGTCTTTGTCGGCGCACCTGGGCTCGACGGCGGCGCTGTCGACCTCGTCCGTGGCCGCGACGGCGAGCGACTGCGCAGCTTCACTCCCCCCAGCGACGAACCTTCGTTCGGTTGGTATGTCGCCGCACTCGACGATCTCGACGGCGACGGACGCGGCGATCTCGCCGTCGGCGCACACCTCACAAAGGATGCCCGAGGCGCGGCCGTCGGCGCTGCCTACGTCTTCTCCACTGGGTCCGGAGAATTGCTGTTCCACTGGCAGGGCCCGGCCGAGCGCTCCGGCTTCGGCGAGGTGGTCGCCGGGCTCGGCGACCTCGATGGCGATGGCCTCGGCGAGATCGCCGTCAGCGCACCGCGCACCAATGACCGATCGCGCCTGCACGACGGCGAAGTCCTGGTGTACTCTGGACGAACCGGCGAGGAGATCCGGCGAATCGCCGGCCGCCAGGCCGGCGAGCTGTTCGGCCGCATGGTGGTCGGCGTGGGCGATCTCGACGGCGACGGCGTCGAGGATCTCGCCATCGGCGCGCCTTGGTATCGCAGTGATGCCGGCGAGCGGGCGGGTCGGGTCGAGTTTCGCTCGGGCGGCAATGGCGCGGTGCTCGGTGAGATCGTCGGCGACACCGCCGATGCATGGTTCGGCTGGCACATCGAACGCGCAACGGACGCCGCCGGCGCACAGCGCCCGGCCTTGCTCATCGGATCACTGCGCCAACCAGTCAACGGCGTCGCCGCCGTCGGCGTCATCGATCTCTACGTCCTGCAACGGTCGCCTCGCGGCGAACCAAAACCGGCCGGCATCACGGAACGATCAGGCGCGGCGCGCGCCGCAACGACATCAGGTAGACCCGCACGTCTCCCTGCGCCTGGTGCGAAAGTTCGCTGAAGGCGGTGCGCGCCGCCGCCCCATCGCCATCGTGACCGGCGATGGCATAGTCGAAGCTTGGCGCCCGGCCGTCGTGCAGGTACGGCGCCGAATCGGCGACCCCCCACAGTCGAGGTGTCATGTAGTGGCGCCGCGGTACACCGCGCTGCAGGTGTTGCGACTGGTTGATCTCGCCCATGTCGTGCCGCTTCAGATCGCTGAACAGCCAGACCGGGTATCCTCCAAGATCTTGATCGTAGCGCAGTCCGGGCTCGCGCATGAACTGGCTGAGATCGATCTCGGGCAAACCGTCGATGGAAAGCATCGGACGCTCGAGCACCATCATCGGCATGTGGCAGGCGGCACAGCCAATGGCGTGGAAGTGATCGCGGCCGCGCGCGAAGTCAGCCGCGAAGCTGGTCGTCGTCGGGGCGATCAAGCCCGTCGCCGCCGGGCCGAGGTGATGCGTCTGATCGAGTGGCGCGATGATTGGCAGTTCGAGCAGCGCCAGATGCGCAACCAACGCCGTGAACGGGCCGGCGCCGATCTCGTCGCGGAGGTCGTCCTCGTGGCGATCGGTCGCATCCGTACCCGCGCCGTAGGCTTCGGCCGTAATAACCGCGAGTAGTCTTTCGCTCTGGATGCCGAGGTGCACCTGCAACGCATCGGCGGCAAAGTCGGCGATCTCGGTGAAGTTGCCCTTCCAGCCGAACGGCTTCACGACCAAGTCGGTATCGACGCCGCGTACGCCCGAATCGTCGACGACGCCGTCCGCGCCGACGCGCATGATGCCGAAATCGACGCCCTTGGTGGTGAGACGCACCTCACCGGCTGCTCCGGCTTCGATCAACTGCGCGCGCTGGCGTTGCAAGTCGGCAGTCATCTCAGCGGCCAGCGCCTGCACCACCCCCAAGCCGATCAGTGCTTGCGGGTTGCGCGCGTCGCCACTGGCGATGGAACTGCCGTCGCCATTGAGGAACGCGTTGTCGGTCTCCGCGCCGGCGCCGTTCGGCCCACCGACCCAATGACAAGACGTACAGGAGATCGTCTCCGGACCGCCGAAGAGTCCGCCGTGCACACGGCGAAATGGTCCCGCCGGCGAGGTGGCTGCAGCAGCGTCACCGAGACCGTCGGTAGGACCGTACTCGTGCTCGAAAACGAGCTCGCCCCAGTCGGCAATTTGCGCCAGGCATACCTCGCCGGCGGCCAGCGGCTGCGGCGCGAGCGCACTGCTCGCGTCTCGCAAGAACGATCCGGGCACGGCCGCCTCTCGCAGGCGCAGTT
>JBGTMF010000191.1:0-11418 GCA_041743795.1 Thermodesulfobacteriota bacterium
GACCGTGACATTGATCCGCACCGGGAGCACGAGCACTGCGGACAAATTGACTTTATTGCCGACGATCAACTTTCTCATTGATCCCATCGTCCAGCGGATCGCGCCGGAGACGCATTTCTTCATCGACTCCGGATCGCCCCCGTCGCTGGAGCGATTCGAAGGGCCCCGCAACTACGCCGGACAACGCATGCGGCTCGAGTGAATTCGACGCGTCCGAGATGGCTTTGCGGGTCGTCGAGGATACGGCCATTGCCGATCAACCTATTCTCCACATCGAGCAAGAGCGCGAGTTCGTGTCGCGGTGTATCCGACGGATTGTGCTCTATTCCGTCGCAAAAACGCGGGACAGTCGTACCATAGCGGTATCGATGCCCGCGCGATCGTGCAACGAGGTGATCGTTCTCTCGGCCACATCGGCAATCAATTCCGCTTGCTGTCGCAGTGATTGCCTTCGCCGAGGGTTCGCCGTCTGGCCAGCGATGATTTCCAGAGCGTGAAGCAAGCGCGTGAGCACCGCGACATTGCCCGCGGCATTTTGCCGGATCTGGTCAAAGGCTTCGGCCAACAGGCTCGCGAAGCTCGGGCCTCGGACAATCACGCGTAGCTCCCCTTGGTCCATGCGATGGACAGTCGCAATTGGTCGCGATGCGAGCCGGACAAGAATCGCCGCAAGGGCGTTCACGCACATCACCGCGGTCGTGGTGTCATTGATGCCAGGCGACAACGCTTTAAGGGCGATGTCCACGAGCTGCCGAATTCCGAAGCTGGCATCCTGTTCCACCGTGCGATGGCTGCTGATGACATAGACTGCATTGAGCTTGTCGGCTGTCTCTTCGTCCAAACCTCCCGGGTGGGCCAAAGAGATCAGCGGAGTCCCCTCGACGACGAACTCACCGATTCCGCATTCCATGCGTACGATGGTCCCGCGTTCCCGGGCGAAGTCCAGCAGCGAATCCCCGTTGATACTTTGAATGTAACCGGTCTTTCGTGCCGGAACGGCAAACCAATCCTGCTCCGGGAAAGACGCCAGGTCGCCGTTCGCGTCTTCCTCGACGTCATCACCCATCCCCTCGGGAAACAAATGATCGACAGCAGCGATCGTCTCCTGTGCGGCCGCCGAAATAATGCTTGACGACTGGATGGACATCGAAATGTAGTGAATGAAAAAAATCAGATAGCCGATGCCGACGAATGCCAGGATCAAGCCACCCAGCACCGCCAGCGACGGGACAAACGCACCTTCGTCACCGCCTCGAATGACCCTGAGCACCACCAGGCAGTACGCGAAGATGCCCAGGAACACGCCGAGCACCACCTGATTGTTACGGTCGCGCATGAAGTTGCGTAGGACCCGCGACGTGTACTGACTGGACGTAAGCGACAGGGCCACGATCGTGATGGAGAAGACCACCCCGGCCACCGTGATCATCGAGCTGGCGACGGCGGTGAGCAGGCCGCGGGAACCATCCGCACCGGCGCCGAAGAGCAGCGGCCAGCGCGAGACTACATGCAGATCAGCGGTCGAGTCGATCCCTATCAGGACTGTGGCGAGGCCCACAGATGCCAGAACGATCACGGCCGGTACGAACAAGAAGCTCGATCGTGTGGCCTGCCACAGATCGTGTAATTTTGTCGTCATTCCTCGCCACTTTGTGGTTTTGAGTCTGGTTCGTTCGGCTCGCTCTTGGAAGTAGCAGTGCCGGAAGCAGCCGGTAAGAGATTCTCACCGCCCGTCAATAGGGGGGCCTGCCGCGCCTGCTCCTCGAGGACGACGGCTTCGCTGTATAAGCCGGCTTCTGCCTCCGTGGACACCGTAGCGAGTTCTTCGTGCGGCGATTCGGGAGGGAGCCCTATTCCCGGCGTGGATCCATGCACATCTGCCAGTTGCCCATCGAGCACGGTGACGGAGATGCCGTGCGGGACGACAATCTCTCGGGCCTCGTCGGGCATTGAGATTCCATGTTTCTGAAAGGCGAGTTTTACCAGCCGAATCACCGACGACCGCACTTTCAACCAACTGTGTTCGCGGCCGTTGAGCCAGAAGTATACGCGCAGGTTGATTGTTGCCTTCCCCAGGCTGTCGACCAACACCGAAGGTTCGGGGTATTTGAGAACGGCTGGATGATCCGCCAGGACCTTCCGTGCAATCTCCTGGGCGTCGTTGATCGAATCGGCATAGCCAATGCCGACGAAGAAGTCGTCGCGCCGGTTGGAGTTGGTCGTGAAGTTGCGAAGAGTGCTCTTGTAAACGGCTGCGTTTGGGATCTGCACGAGATTGCCGTCGAGAGTCATCAAGATCGTCGTCCGCACATTCAACTGCTGCACATAACCGGTCACGCCGTTGAGCTCGACCAAGTCGCCCATCTCGAACGGCCGCTGCATACTGAGGAAAATGCTAGCCAGAAAGTTCTCGGAAATGTCCCGGAAGGCGATTCCAACGGCAAGACCGATCAGACCGGTGCCACCGACCACCGTCAATGCAAGTTGCGTCAGGCCAGAGACTCTGAGGACGATATAGAGGCCGAACAGGAAGACGAGCACACCTCCTCCACGCGCGATCACATTTCGCAGGAGGTTCGCTCGAATCCGTCGGCGAAGGAACGCTCGCGCTCCTCTTGTCGCCAGAACACCGGCCACCGCTGACAGGGCGAGGATGAGCAACCCAAAGGCGACGAATGGAAGGGAGCGAACGAAATCGCGCCATAACACCAACAGTCCGTTCCACGTCGGACGGAAATCCCAGACCGGCGTTTCGAGCACTTCCATCCGGTTGACCACGGCTACGACATCCTGGGTGTTCCTCGCCAGATCGCCGGCCCACTTTTTGAAATCAGTGGACTCCACCAAACCGTTGAGAAAGACGACTCCTTCCTCGACCCGGACATTTGGGTCGGTGAACCAGTCGGTGGCCTCCAGAACGCTCTGGAGTCGCGTACGGATCTCTTCATCGCGCGCGACGGGCTTGACGTCCACCTTCGCGGGCGCCAGGGAGATCTCTTCGTTGGTGGAAATGGACGGTTTCTGCAGTTCCCCGGCATTTCCGACGGGCTCCTGCGCCACTACTGTTGAGGCCAGCGAGCCACACACGGAACTGAGCAGCAGCAATCGGAGGATCAGTTTATAGCCGTGTTTGGGCGATCGCTGCATGGCAACACTTTCCTATCAGGGGCGCTATCCGGACAGCCACTCCAGCCTATGCCATGTTCGTTGTTGACCGACCAGCTGGGATGACTCGAAGTGAAGCTCATGAGGTTGTTCGCCGCTGGCGAGGCAATGGGCGGCCAGCGGCGAACCGCTTCCAACGGGCTGCTAGGCCAAAGTCCGGACGCTTTTCTCCCGGTCCCATTGCCGCGTCTTGGCCGCTTTGATGAACGCGTCCACGTGGCTGGCGTCCACCACCCCGGCATCCTGTCCGATGTTCGCCGCTTTCGAGAGCGCCTGGCCGCCGCGGTCGGCGGCGATGGCCTTGAGATGACCGAAGGCGTCGCGCACGAAATCAATCGCGGCGGCCTCCGTGGTCAGGGCTTTCGCCCCGGCGTCGGACAGAATGACGGCGACCGCGTCGAACAACACGGAAGGCGATCCTGCCAGTTGGCCGTCCGCCGCCAACATCGACCCATCGGCCAGCTTCGCGCCGCCGATTTTCGGCGCGATGATCTTCACGGTGGCACCTGCATTCATCGCTGCCTTTTTCAACTTTTTGATGGTCGCTCCGTCGGAACCGTCCGCGATCAGGATGCCAATCGCCCGTCCCTGCAGCGTGTCGATCATCTTCCCGATGATCTGCAAAGCGGGGGAAGGCTTCATCTGTTTCACAGGGGCTGCGGCTTTCGGCGCATCGGGAAGTGTGGCGAGGGAAAGACCTGCGGCGACCCTCTTTGCTAGATCCTCGTCGATGTGTCGCAGATGGCCGACCATCGCCTCGCGGATGTGTGGATGTTCGACTTTGGAAAGCTCGAACACGAGAGCGGAGGCGATGTGCGCCTGTTCATAGGCGGTCTGACTGATGAAAAACTGCCGGGCCTGGCTGTAGTGATCGGCAAAGCTCTCGGGACGGATTCGGCCTTTCTCGCCGGATTCAGTGACGGCGGCGGAGCGAAAGCCGGTGGCCGGATTCTCTCGCGGTGAATCCTCCGAAAGCGAGTTGGGTTCGTAGGCGACGCGACCGACCGGCTGCGCCATCTGCATTTTGCCATCGCGCTGGAGATTGGAGAACGGACACTTGGGCGCGTTGATCGGAAGCTGGTGAAAATTGGGCGTGCCGAGACGTGACAGCTGCGTGTCCAGATACGAAAATAGCCGGCCCTGCAGCAGCGGATCGTTGGAGAAATCAATGCCCGGCACGACATGCGAGGGGCAAAACGCGACCTGCTCCGTTTCCGCGAAGAAGTTGTTCGGCCAGCGATCCAGCACCATGCGACCGATCACTTTCAAAGGCACCAATTCCTCTGGAATCAGCTTGGTCGCGTCCAGATGGTCGAACGGAAATTTGTCCGCTTCCTCCTGGTTGAACAGTTGCACAGCGAATTCCCACTCGGGGAAGTTGCCCGCGGAGATGGATTCGAACATGTCGCGGCGGTGAAAGTCTTGATCCGCACCGGCTATCTTGACCGTCTCGTCCCAGATGGTGGACTGCAAGCCGAGCTTGGGGCGCCAGTGGAACTTGACGAAGGTGGATTCACCAGCCGCGTTGATCAGCCGGAAGCTGTGCACACCAAAGCCTTCGATCATCCGCAGCGAACGCGGCAAAGTGCGATCGGACATGATCCACATCACCATGTGCATCGATTCCGGTGTCAGCGAAATGAAGTCCCAAAAGGTGTCATGCGCGGTTGCCGCTTGCGGAAAGCCGCGATCGGGTTCCATTTTCACCGCATGGATCAGGTCGGGAAACTTGATGCCGTCCTGAATGAAGAACACCGGGATATTGTTCGCGACCAGATCCCAGTTGCCGTCTTTGGTGTAAAACTTGACGGCAAATCCGCGCACGTCACGAGGAGTGTCCACCGAACCGGAGCCGCCCGCGACGGTGGAGATGCGAGTGAACACAGGGGTCTTCTCGCCTACCTCGGTCAGTATTTTGGCTATGGTGAATTTCTTCAACGAGGTGGTGAGCTCAAAGAACCCGTGCACGCCTGTCGCACGCGCGTGAACGATTCGCTCAGGAATACGCTCATGATCGAAGTGGGTGATCTTTTCGCGGAGAACGAAATCCTCCAACAACGCGGGGCCGCGCGGATTGGCCGCGAGCGAGTTTTGATTGTCGGAGATCGTCACGCCTTGGTTGGTGGTGAGCGGGGGGTGTGCTCCACCTGCGATCTGATGAAGTTCACCGCCGGCAGCTGGTTGTGAATCTCTGGCGTTTGACGAGGCTCTCTTCTTGTTGGGCTTACCTGAGTTACTGATCTGCGCCTTCTTTTTCATGATGATCTAACCTCTCGTTCTCTGCGTTCAGTCGGAGGAGTTGTTCACGTCGGCGGGGCTAGCGAGTTGATTGAAGCATCGATGTAGATCATTTGTTCGCGGACACGTTCTCGTGGAGGGCCTTCCGTGAAAGCCGATCCAAGTCGAGGTCGGTGACCATCGGAAGAAAGCGCGTTCGATAGAGCTCGTCGTGCAGGATACTCACGATGACCACCAGCGGGGCCGCCAACAAGACCCCCAGCACCCCGAACGCCGCGCCCGCATCCATGCGTGAGCGGGTTGACCGCGAGGGAGATCAACAGGATGAGCAGCAGCGAGATGTTGCTGCAGAGCATCGTGTACTATCCCAGGTTCGCGTGCATGGGCGAAGCCATCATAGGCTCCGCCCGGCACCGATCACGTGCAGCCGCGCAGCAGGAAGAAGCCGAGGAGTATCGGGATGGGGATTCCGAGAATCCACAACAACATCCACCCAATCGCGCCAGTCTGTTCAGACATTCGCTTCATGTGCTTCACTCCTCGCGGCCCGGCATACTCTCTCAACGGACTGCTAATTAAAATGGGGACTTGATCAGCTCTCAGCCGATCAAGTCCCCGGTCGATTTTGCTCACGTGCCGACCGAGATCGGTCAGGCGTTGGCTGCGTGTTTCACGGATGTCATTCCTGTGTAGGAGATGTCTTCGGCTCCTTCGCGCTCGAAGATGTCCTTCGCTCGATCCACCGCGTCGCCGTCCACCGCGTGTGCGGAGATGAGAATGTTTCCCTCGCGAATCTTGCCCTCGTACTGCCGGGCTTCGTACTCGGGAATCCCGAGACCGACGAGCGCCCCGGTGATCCCACCTGCCGCTGCGCCAACGGCGGAGCCGGCGAGCGCGGCCATGATCGGCCCCGCTGCGATGAACGGGCCGACTCCGGGAATGGCCAGCGCACCGATACCCACCAACCACCCCAGTCCGCCGCCCACGACGGCGCCCGTACCCGCGCCTGCCGCGGCACCTTCGGGCGCCTTGGTGTGTTGCTCGTGCGCGAAGTCCCGCGTGCCAGTCTTGTCCGGGAAGAGCACCGAGATGTCGTTTCCCGAAAAACCCGCCAGCTTGAGTTGATTGGCGATTCGCTCCGCCTGGGGCTCCGTCTTCGCAATGCAAATTACTGATTTGTCGGACATGGCTATCTCTTTCTCCCACCCGTGATCAACAGGCGGAATTTGTTGGGTTTAGTTGGCTATCTCGATCAGATTGTCGACGCGTGTCACGCCCGCGACATTCTGGGCTATTCGGCCGATGTTCGCCTTCTCCTCAGCGTTGGCGACGGGTCCGCGCAAGGTGACCACGCCCTTGGAGGTGATGATCTTGACGTTCTGCGCGTTGATAGAAAGCGAGTCGTCGGCGACCACGGATTTGCGGATTTTCTGGGTGACGTCGAGATCCGCCTGCGCATTTGACTGATCCCCACTCGTCAATGAGTCCTTGCGGTCGTCCGCATTGCGCGCCGAGTTGTCCGCTTCAGGCACCGAGTCGTTCTCTGCCCGCCCAGCGTCGTCCGCTGCACGCACCGAGCTGTCCTCTGCACGCACCGGGTCGCCCACACCTCTTGAGTTGTCTGCCGCCTGGCCGCTCTCGCAAGCGGACAAGAATGCCAGGCCGCCGATGAACAGAATCACTGTCGCAATGTTCTTCATAATTCCTCTCTGAGCGCGTTACACGCACTCTCTTGGGACGATGGACTACTTCCGTCCGACGTTGGGCTTCATTCCATCGCCCGCGTTCCTCGCCACATTCGCGCACGGCCGTCGCCACGTTTGTCGTCGGAACCTCGCGTTGCTACGCACGCCGCTCAAGTGGTCGCTTGCCTTTGAGCTTGTGTGTTTATACCTCGCTCCGACGGCGGTCGTAATATCGGCATACTACGCGCGTGGTTTCGCGTGCGTCGCACTACGCTGTCGAGCGACGATCAAATAGCCTCGCGTGTTACGCGCACTGCGACAGTCACCTCCGAGTGCTCCGAGACACTCAGGTGTTCGACACAGCGGGACTACCAGGCGAGCACTTTTACGACGCGCGGGATCGGCCAGGGAACCGTGGGGAAGCGCCACCGTTGGCGCGTCGCGTCGCGACGCGCGTCAGCGCGGGGCCGATGGCAGGAAGCGCCCGATCAGGTCGGCGTCGGGCCGCCGAAACGCGACGAGGTAGCCGCTGTCGTTGGCGGCGACCGCTACGCCGCTGTCCACTGGCCCGGCGTCCAGCAGAAACGTCTCACCCTGGACTCCCTCGGCGTCGAACCGAACCGCTTGCAACTCGTCCCCGATGACCCAGGCCACAAGAAACCCATCTTCCGTCGCCGCCGCTCCTCCCAGGCGGAGTGTCCCCTCCTCGTCACTCGTGATCGCCGACGCCGGGCCCGTGTTGACATTCCTGCCCTCGGAGTCGATGAAGCGACCGCGAATCTCGTTTCGCATCTCCGACTGCCAGACGACGAGAAAGTTGCCGCGGTGCGCCGCCACCGCGACCTTGCCTGCGAAATCGCCCCCCGACTCGACGAGAAGCCGTTCGAACGCGCCGTCTCGCAGCAGGGCTGCTGCGATCATCGGATTGCTGAACCCGCCGTCGAGAGCGGACGCTACCGTCGCCTCGCTCCACGCAGCCAGAGTCGCGTTGCCATTCCACGCCGCCGCGGGAGGGGATATCGGGACGATCGCGGACACTGGGATGGGCCCCGGCGCGGAGCGCAGTCCGATTCGTTCGCCATGGTCGTAGCCCTCGCCGTTGTCGATCAGTACTTGTGCATCGACCGAGAGGCGAAGCGGACAAGGTGCGAGCGGAGAGAACCTGAGTGCGCACATGGTCTGGGTGTAGAGCGTGAGGATCTCCCCGGCGCCACTTGCTATTGCCGTTGGTTCTCTCGGCGCGAGGTCTCCCAATTGCGGCGAATTGGACTCCTTCAACAACTCCCCCGGTCCGAGCAGATCGCCCGCGGGCGAGACGCGCTGGGTCCACACCTCGTAGATACCCTCGGAAGCAGAGGAGGCGAACTTGCGATTGCCGTTGAAGGAAACAGCGTAGGCAGCACCGTCGAAGGCGAGGGCCGGCGCCCAAAAGGTCGCCTCGATCTCCGGAAGGTCGAGATCCTCGCCGTTCCGGTCCTCCGCCGCCGCGCTCAGAACGATCGGCGAGGCGTCGAGCACCACTCCGAGAGTGTCGAGACGCTTGCCGACCACTCCACCACTCGCAGTGTAGGCAACGAGCCAGGCAGTACCATCGGAACCGACGGCGATCCCACTGGGAGACGTCTCGCGCGCGATGACAAACGGCCCGTCGGGCGGTGACGGCACTGAGCTGGGCGTTGCCGATGGCACGGCACTGGGAGTCGACGAGGGATCTGGCGCCGCGCTCGCGGTGAACGACGGAGCGACGGTGGCGCTTGGAGTTGCCACTAACGAAAGTCCGTCGTCGTCACTCTCACATCCGACGAGAGTCGACGTGGCCAACAGAGCGGCGCATCCAAGGGAGAGCATCGTCGACCTACCCTGCAGCATTGTTGACCTCCTTGCCGAACGGACTTTGTTCAACGACGCCGGAGTTTCGGCCGACGCTGCCTCGGTACTGCCGGTACCCAATACACCTATTGCCCGACCGCCATCAACGGAATCAGTCTTGATCCGACACTTACTCGCGAGCCCAGACGGTTTGCGCCGTGGGTAATTGTTCGATCAGCGAGTAGCGGGACGCACGGCTGCCAACTGTCTCAACGTGGATCGCCGTCGAGCCGGGTTCATATTCTGCCGTCTGCCACGTAGTACTACGCGCGTAGTTTCTCGCTCTGCAACGAGCATCACCGTAGTGCTAGGTGTGTCCGCTGGGCGAGGTATGACATGAGCCGTATCGAATCCAGTGCGCTGAACGGCGCCGGGCAGGTCGAAAGCAATGCTGGCGCGGTCGCGACCGTTCCATCGATGCCGCTGCGGTTGCTCGTCATCGACGATGACGACAACGACGAGCGACTGATCGTGCGCGAGTTGCAGCGCAGCGGGTATCAGGTGAGCTGGGAGCGCGTCGACACCGCGGCGTCGCTCGAGAATGCTCTGCGGAAAGATTGGGACGTGGTGACGTGCGACTGGGTCATGCCAGCGTTCTCGGCACCGGAGGCGCTGAAGATCCTTGCCCAGCACGAAGCGGCGTGTCCTGTGATCATCGTCTCTGGCCAGGCTGCTGAAGAGGTGGCAGTAACCGCGATGAAGGCCGGCGCGTGCGACGTCGTCAGTAAGTGGAACCTGGTGCGCTTGGGGCCGGCCATCGAACGCGAGTTGCGTGAATCGGAGGCGCGACGGGCGGGTCGACGGGCGGGTCGACGAGCGGAGAAGGCGCTCAAACTGTCCGAATTGCGCTACCGGCGACTTTTTGAGTCTGCCAAGGACGGCATCATCATCTTGAATGCCGACAGCGGCCGGATCATCGACGCGAACCCGTTCCTGCAAAAGTTGCTCGACTATAGTCTCGAGGAGCTGGTGGGGCAGGAGCTTTGGGAGATCGCCCCTTTCCGCGACGTCGCCGCGAACAAGGAGGCATTTCAAAGGCTCCAGGCCGAGAAGTACATCCGATACGAGCATCTTCCGTTGGAGTCCAAGAACGGTCGGTGGACCGACGTTGAGTTCGTCAGCAACGTCTACGACGTGAATGGCGACCGCATCATCCAATGCAATATTCGCGATATCACCGCGCGCCGGCGAATGGAGTTGGAGATCGCATCCCTGACGGAAGGGCTCGAACGGCGGGTTCGCGAGCGAACGATCGAGATCGAGGCGCTCAACGCCGAGCTGGCGACCTTCAGCCAATCGGTTTCGCACGATTTGCGCGCGCCGCTGCGCCACATCGAGAGCTTCAGCAAGCTGTTGATAGAGGACTACGCAGACAAGCTCGACGGCGAGGGGCGCGACTACCTGATGCGCATCGCGGGCAGCGCGGCTCGCATGGGACAGCTCATCGCCGATCTCCTCCGGCTCTCCCAGACCACGCACGGGCAGATGGCGGTGGAGTCGGTCGATCTCAGTGCCCTTGCTGGTTCCGTTATCGCCGAGCTGCGCCGAGGGGAGCCGAATCGACGAGCGGACGTCATCGTCGCACCGGAGCTGGTCGTCGAGGGCGATCCTCACCTGCTCGCCGCGGTGTTGGAGAATCTCCTCGGCAATTCCTGGAAATACACCAGCCATCACCCGTCGGCACGCATCGAGTTTGGAGTGACGGAACGCGACGGGAGCCGCGTGTTCTTCGTACGCGACGACGGCGCCGGCTTCGACATGACAAAGGCCGGAGATGTCTTCGGCGCCTTTCAGCGGATGCACGATGCCGGAGAGTTTGAAGGCACTGGCATCGGCCTCGCGACAGTGCAGCGCATCGTACATCGCCACGGCGGCCATGCCTGGGCCGAGAGCGAGGTCGAGCGGGGCGCGACGATCTACTTCACGCTGGGATCTCCGGACACCGCGGTCGAGGGACTTCCACCATCACCCGCGTGAGATCGTCAGCCGCGCTTGATACCGGGATGCAATCATGTCGCCGTGTATCCGTTCGCTGACGTCCGTCCGCTGATCGCTCGACGGCCCGGGTACATGGGCTGGTGCCACCAAGCCTTGGGTTCAATAGCGGGCGAGATACGTGCAAGGTGTTCCCGATCAAGCGACCCGCCCGACAGGGAGTCAAGGTGACCGCCGCTACGAAGATGATCACCACCTTCGACGAAGCCCGAGCGGCCGTGCGCGCCGGCCGCACCCCCGCCGTCGCGGGTGGCCTACTGGTCGCGTCGATGACTCCTGAGGAGAGGCTGTGGTGCCTCGACGGTGACGTGCCTTTCTGGGCCGGGCTGCGGTTCCTCGGTAAAGGCGGCTACCACCTGCTGCCGTTCGACGCCGGCCGGGTCGAGCGTATCGGGCTGCCGGGTATCAGCTTTGCTGACGGCCCACGGGGCTGCGTCGTCGGCAACGCCACGTGCTTCCCGGTCGC
>JBGTMF010000192.1:0-9476 GCA_041743795.1 Thermodesulfobacteriota bacterium
CCGGCGTTGATCGGATCAAGCGAGCCCCTGAGAGCGCGGAGGTGTTGGCAGTCGCGGGCCGCGGGAAACCGAACTGAGGCCGCCGGTGTCCATCCCTCAGCACAGCCCGTGCCCGATCTGCGGCACAGACCTCGAGATCCCAGTGCACCGAATCGGGCGCCTGACTCACGAGCGAGGGCAGGTGCACCGAGCGGCGGTGGCGGGACACCGGCTCAAGCAGATCGGGCGACCTGGGTACGGCTACCGCTGGGCGTGCGGTTGCGGAGCGAGAGCGACCCGATGGTTCAAGACAAAGCGCGAATCGTGGCGTGGTTGGGCGGCGCATCTACCAGCCGAGGTCCCGCCGATCGCCACGGTTCCGAAAATGCCCGCGGACGCGGGCGGGAGGTGAGAGATGGCACGAAAGGATCTGTTCGAAAGAGTCGGGGAGGCGCGAGACGTCCTGGTGCAGTTGCGCCTGCGTACGAACGTCGCGCGGAAGGCGATGCGGAAGCTCCGCGGGTTGGGCCTTATCGCGGTGGAGGCTGCTGGCGACCAGACGTACGTCGGCTTTGTCGAGTCCGTCACCCTGATCGAGTCCCTCGGTGACGACGTCGCCCGGGCCGAGAAGCGCGGTCGCGAAGTTTCTTCGAAGAAAACGAGCGGCAAGGCGAAGTGATCCGAGATGCCCTGCCGGTCCCTCATCGAGTGGAGATGCGACGGATGCCCGTCGGTGCTGGTGCTCGCCCAGGCGGGGGGCATACCGCTCCGGTGGGTGATCGTCGAGATTGCGGCGCACGGCAACAGACGGGTCTCGCTGATGCTCTGCGAGACGTGCGCCAGGGACGGCAGCGGACCTCGGGCACTCAGCGCGGCGGTTGATGAGATCCTGTCCACACCCCCGCTGGTGGGAGCAGCCTGATGCCACATTGTCTGGCACGTGGGGGCCGTCGACCCGCCGATACCGCGAGCACTGGCGTCGGCGGCGGCGCCCGTAGCCTTGGAGGAACGATGACCCGTCCAGGCATTCTTGTTTTCGCATTAGCCGCGCTGTGCGGGTGCTACGACGTTGAGCCGCCATCGAGCGAAGGGCTGACACTTCTCGAAGACGGGTTGCGCCGGTTCGAAGACGGATTGCTGGATAGGCACGCCGGCCTCGAAATACCGATCGCGCCACTACTCCCCGGCAAGTGGACGTTCGTGTGCCAGCCGAACGGCGCGCCGGCAATCCTCATGGATGGGTATCAACCGCCCATTGACGCGATTGAGTTCGGCGATGGCCTGTCCGTCGCGGTCGACGAGGACGGATCCGCAGTGGTCACCGTGGCTCGCGCATCGGAGTGCGAGCAGCGGCCGATGCCGACACCGACATCGCCGTATCAAGACACTTGGCGCCTGATGCAAGACGCCTGCGAGGAGTGGTGTGGCGACTCGCGGGCGGGGCGTATTGATCTGGGTCACCGCTACGGATGCCGCTGCTACGAGTACGGGCGGGAGGTGCAGCCATGATGGACCGGCTCGGTCGCATCGAGGCGTATGTCGAGTGCATCGAGATGCTCGACGCGCCGGCTGCGACACCGGCGCCAGCGCGGGTGCGGGGTGGCCTATGATCGCCGACCTCACCGACCGAGGCGTTGGCGCGCTGACCCTCGGCACGCTCGGCTACCTCTGCGAGCAGGGATGCACCTTGGCTGAGATCGCGGAGATGGCCGGAGTGACGCGGCAAGCGGTCCACCAACGCATCAACGGCACACCACTCGACGCCGCTCGACGCGGTGCGCGCTCGCAGCGAAGGGACGTGTCGCGCTTCTCGCGCTGGCGACACCGCCGCCCCTCCGGCCGCCGGCTGGCGACAGCGGTCGCCGAGATCCGCAAGCACTGCCCGGATCTGCGCGTCGAGTGGCAGCACGGTGGGGGCACGAAGTCCGACTGCGCGTGGCGCGTGTTGGTCGAGGGCTGTCCGCTCTCAGTCCGTGTCGCGCGCCGAGTGACCGAGATCGGACAGGCCGGCTGGCGCACGCCCGTGTACCGCACCGCGCTGGCTCGCGCGGGCACCGCCTACCTGATGCGGACCGGCGACCACCGGAACTTTCTGTTCCTCGCCCCGGCAGTGCCGGCGTACGTGTGGGTCCAGGCCGGGCCGCCGTGGCGACGATGCCGCACTGTCGCGTTCGATTACGAGTGGCGGTCAGGGGGGTGATGGGGATGAGGCTGGTAGCCGCATACGTCGCAATCGGGATGCTCGGCAGCATTGCTTGGGGGTTGGTATACCTCGCGGTCAGCCGGGCGCTGGGGTGGTGAGCCGTGTTGTACTTCACGAGCCGCAGAATCGGTGATTTCGTCGTGACACTCGACCAGGCCGCAGAGCGCGAAGCCGCTCGCGAGCTCCCGGATGTGCCCCGGTACAGCGAGGTCGAGCTGCGATTCATCGGCGCGAAGGCACTCGCCGACCCGTCGCCGGAGATGCGCACGGCGCTGTTGACGCTGGCACTCGTGAAGCGGGCGTTCCCGGGGTCCGTCATCCTCGGAGACCTCACCGAAGAGCGGCGATCGAGCTTGCGCGCGCCGCGGTTCGGACCGATCCGGACGAACGAGGAGGTCGAGGCACACGAGGCGGAGCGGGCTGCCCGATTTTCTTCGAAGAAAATGGCGGCAGCGTAGATGGCGTCGGTGAAGGGGCAGCACCGCGGAGAGATCGCCGACGGGTTCAGTTGGGCGGTCGATGTCTGCCCGCGTCCAAGACGAGATCCGCTGATCATTCTGCGTATTCGGGGACAGCTGGAAGGCCGGCGACGCGTCGACGTCAGCCGAGAGGTGACGGCGGCGGACATGCCGGCGGCGATAGCGGAGTTGGGCGATCGGTTGGGCGTGGAGCCGCTGGGGCCCGTACGCGTGAAAACAGAGATCCGGGAGGTGGTGAGAATGGAGAAGGTAGATCTGAAAGACGTCGACCTCGAGGAGATCATCGCCGCGAAGCAGGCGCGACTCGACGAGCTCGATAACGAAGTGGCGCGGATCGAGGAGCAACGCGAACCGATTCGCCGGCAGATCGCCGTGCTGCGCAAGGCGACGAGCGTCGATACCGAGCCGGAGGCACCGAGAGTAACCAGGAAGCCGAAGAAACTTCCGCAGGGCCGAGCGAAGGCAACCGACGTCGCGGCCCCTGGTGCTCTCGGCCCGCGGCTACCAACGCACGAGAACGTCCGGTCGGTGATGATCAGTGAACCCGGGAAGCAGTGGCTCCCGTCGCAGATCGCCGAGGCTCTCGGTGGTGCTGACGTCGAGTTTGTCAGGGAGGCGCTCTCGCAGATGGCACGCGCCGGGTTTGTGGAGCCCGGGTGGCGAGGTCGCTGGCTGCTGACCGAATCAGCGAGGGGCGCGGCATGACCGGAGCGCGAAGTACCGGGAGCGGGTCGCGGAACCACGTACGTGCTTTCTCGTACGTGAGAAAACCTGAGAGGGTGTGAAATGACGAAGGTTGGAGCATCGATGCACCCCGTGATCGCCGCGGCTACTGTAGTATCGGCAGCGGGGTACGGGATAACCCTGATGGTGGTCGCCCAGATGCCGGGGGCGATTCTCGATTTCCGGATCGCGGCGATCGGCGCCGTGGCCCAGGCCCTGCTCACGCCACTGGCGTACGTAGTAGCCGCAAAGGTGCGGCGGTGAGGTGGCGGAGATGATCACCACCGAGGTGGCACCGCGCCCACTGGTCAGGGTCCGATTAGACATCCTGAACGCGGTCGTCGAGCAGCAGGCGTTCATGGCCGCGCTTGCCGACGCCGCATGCGTCGGCTGCGGGTGCACCGAGGACGCGGCGTGCGTCACGACGGAGGGCGCCTGCGCGTGGGACGTCGACGTCTCGATCATGGCGGGATTGCCGGTTTGCACGACGTGCTCCGCCGCGGTGTTCGCGACATGAAATGAAAAAGCCGCCCCCTAAAAAGCCACCCAAGTCGCCGAAGGTGCGCGACATTCAGACCGCGCGTCGGGCGACAAAGAAGACGACAAAGCGCGGTCAGCAGCCGGACGCGAAGAAGCCTCTGCTCGGTCAGCGGCCGAAGAAAGTCCACCGCTGCGGGGATGCCGGCGGAGTGTCGCGCAACGGTCGAGCGTGCGGAAAACCGACAGCGTCCGGTACCCGGTGTGCCGGGCACCGCGAATCGGATGAGGCAATGCGGCAACTCCAGAAAAGCCGAGTTGTCCAGCTAATGACCGAGGGGAAGCGTCTCATCGAAGCGGCGCGAGAGATCGGCCGCGACCCGGCGACGCTCTACAAGTGGCGGATGAACGACCCGGAGTTCGACGCCGCGGTTTCCGCCCTGGTCGAGGAGAACGAGCAGGCGCGGGTGAGAGCGGTCGAAGAAACTCTGTACGATCGGATCATCGCCGGCGAGGCGGCTCCCAACGAGGTGATGTTCTGGCTCGTCAACCGTGCGCGCGACCGGTGGAAGAACCGACACTCGCAAGAGATGCTCGGCGCCGACGGCAAGCCTGTCGATCAGATCCCGGTGGCACAGCTGCACGCCCTGGCGGTGAAGATCGAGAACTTGAACCTCGACGTATCGCAGGCCGACCTGGCGAGACTGCTGGGCGTCAAGCGAGTGGAGGGCTAGTGTCTACAGGGACTGACACCATCGCGACCCCACCGGGGTTCACGCCGCAAGAGTGGACGGTCGCACAGACGCTGATCGACCCGGTGGCGTTCGCCAAGCAGTGGCTGGGCGTCGACCTGTGGAGGATCCAACAGGAGATCTCGCGATCGGTTGCGACCAGGTCGCGCACGCGGGTGAAGGCCTGCCACGCGTCGGGGAAGTCGAGGCTGTCGGCGGTCTTGGCGCTCTGGTGGATGGCGCGGTTCCCGGACGGCGTGGTGATCACGACGGCGCCGAGCTGGCTGCAGGTCGAGAAGGTCCTGTGGGGCGAGATCCACGGACTACTGCACCGGTCGATGATCAAGTTCCCGGAGCCGCGCAAGACCGAGCTGTTCAACCGGTCGGACAACTACGTGCTCGGGATGTCGACGAACGAGGGGGTACGGTTCCAGGGTTTCCACGGCCGCGTCCTGATCATCTACGACGAAGCGCCAGGCGTGAACCCGGAGATCTACGAGGCGGTCGAGGGTATCCGCGCAGGCGGTGACGTACGCGAGCTGTCCGTCGGCAACCCGGTGATCGGAAGCGGTCCGTTCTTCGAGGGGTTCAGCTCCCAGCGCGAGCAGTTCGGCGACGGGCTGTTCACGATCAGCGCGTTCGACACGCCGAACCTCGAGGGTCTCACCCTTCGCGACCTTCTCACCATGTCGGACGACGAGCTCGACGTCGCACCCTGGCCGATGCTGACCACGCGCCGGTGGGTGCACGAGCGTTTCTACGCCTGGGGCGGATCGGTCACCCGCGACGAAAACGGCGAGCTCGTGATCACCGAGCCGACGCACCCGGCGTGGGCGTCACGCGTGATGGGCGAGTTCCCATCGGGCGCAGCCAACCAGGTGATCAACCTGGCGCACCTCGAGGCGGCGAAGCGGCGGGCGGCGGTGGACGTCGGTGGACCGCTCGTTGCCGGCGTCGACGTCGCCGGCCCGGGCGAAGACGAGACGTCGCTGCACGTCGGGAACCCGGCGAACGGCGCGATCCTGAGAGCGCGGCACTGGACCGACCCGGATCCGCGAGGATCGGTGCTCAACGAGCTCGAGCCGTTCCGCGGTCGCCTCGAGGTCGTCAACGTCGACTCCGACGGCATGGGCTACTACTTCGCCAAATACCTCGAGGACGAAGGATTCCCGGTGAAGCGGATCCACGTCGGCACGCCGGCGAACAACACGCGCCGGTTCAAGAACAAGAAGGCGCAGTACTACTGGGCGCTGCGCGAGCGGGCCGAGGCCGGCGACCTGGCGGGGCTCACCGATGACCTGACGATCTCGCAGCTGTGCGCGCACACGTTCGAAGAGAACTCGCGCGGGCAGATCGAGATCGAGAGCAAGGACAGTCTGCGGGCGCGCGGCGTGAAGTCGCCCGACCGGGCGGAGTCGATGATGCTGTGTTTCGCGCCGACATCGCGCTCGAGGAACACCGGTATCCCGGTTGGCTCTGCCGCCGGCGATCCCGACCACCAGGAGCGGCAGAAGGCGCCGTTCGAGTCTCAGTTCGAATCGTCGCCGATCGGCGCGCAGTTCCGCGCGGCGAAGGAGCGGGAGCAGGCAGACCGGACCTGCGGCGGCTGCGCGCACTTCCGGGTGTCGCTGCTCAACGCCGAGGTCGGGCGCTGCGAGGCGCGGATGATGAACACGAAGAAAGCGGCGGTCGAGTGCGAGATCTTCGAGGAGAAGGGGTGAGCGATGGCCGAGGGTAAAATTGACCGGTACAGCGTGGTGGTGGCCGCATGCCGGCTCAAGTGCTTCGCGCAGGCCGCGGCGCTCGTAACCGACCGGGTGCTCTACGCCGTATGACCGTCGGCGACCGCGGGAAGGTCCTCGAGCTGGCGATCGAGCTCGCCCGGGATCTCGGCGCCGGCTGGGCGCTCGATTCGAAGAGCGATTACGACTGGATGCACGCGATCCGTCGCCGCGACGGTGCGCGCATCTCGATAAACGGCGCGGTGAAGCCGAGGCGGTTCTCGATCTCCGGGCACAGCAACTGCCCCGACTACCCGATCGGGCCCGCCCCGTTGGGAACCCCTGACGTCACCCCCGCCCCTCGATCACGGTGTCAGCCCAGCGGCCGGTGGCAGACGTCGTCCGGAAGATCAGGCGCCGGTTCTTGCCGCCGAACGCAGAAAAAAATGCGCCAGCGCCCGGTGGTTCCGGGTGTTTCGTTCGGCGCCGGGGGTGAATCGGCCGCGATCGAACCATCTGGCACGGCTCGCCCAACGGAGGCAATACCGGTTGCGATCAAGAGAATGCGGACATATCGTCAGGTTTGAACCAACTGGTTGGCCTTAATGAGGTCGTCAGGATTCCTAAGTGAAGCGAAAAATCAAAGCGCAGGATCTCCAGCTAGCTCGAGAGGGTGAAGGATACTCTATACATATAGAGCGGCACATAGAGCCCTTGCCGAACGGCACTCTCCGGGAAACATGGGGGCTGGATCTGGCCGCCGCCCCGGTGCCCCCGCGACAGTTTTGGGCCGACTCGGCAACCGTTGTGTACCGCGACGAGCGAATCCGATGGCTTTTTGGCCAACGGCGAGAAACCGACCATTCGCTCTGCTCCTTGGTGGCTATTACGCAAAGCCCGACCACGGTCCCAGACTTCCTGAAGTCCTGCGGAGGAATGACCAAGGATATGGAGGGGTTCGTCGCCGCGAAGGGCCTTACTCTTCCGAGGCCTCTCGTGCTAGAGAAGGAGCCGGACCAACGAGTTGTGCTCGTGGCGAACGTTATCGCGGTCGCATTCGCTGGGGATGAAGCCGTTCTCGATTTTTACAACATGTCGCCTCGAACCAAGAGCGATGTACGTCGGATGGGGCAGGCTAGTGCTCCTATCGACCCGATCGTTCGAATCAGTCTCCGTACGACTCTTGTAATGACGCTGTTGAACGAGCTCCAGGGCATCGCAACTGCCAACGGGCTGGATAAGGTACGTCATGAATTGCTTTGAACGGTTCGAACCAACACGGTGGCACGAGGGTGGCATTGTCACGGTGGCGCGTGCGGAGACCTTCGCGCGCGCGCCCAAACGAACGACCCCGTGGACAAGCGTGTTGGTCTTGGCCACGGGCCTCGTATTGGGATCAACCGACATGGCTAGGTTGCAGGTGGGCGACGAGGGTCGCGCCTTTTCGGTCGTTCCCGGGTACGTGGTGGAAGCGGATGCGGGTTCAACCGCGGATGTCGCCATACAACGTCCTGAGCCGGGTATTGACGAAATCTCGCCGGAAACGTGGCCAAAGCTGATTGCTTATTTGAAAGGTCGGCCAGCTGTGCCCCCTGACGATTTCGGCGACGAAGCCGACACGGACCTGATAGTTTAGAGCAGGCGCTCGTCGTTCAGCGGTGACTACATGGTGGGAGTCGGAGCCTAGGGTCGAGATCTCTCAGGGCGACGTGTTCGACGACGTCCTCCTCGGGAGACCGATAGCCCCTAGTACATTCCTCTTTAGGCGGAGCGTCTCGGGTGGCGGCGACGCGTGGTTCTCGGGGGAATTCAAGGCAGACAATGACGGCATCGTCTGCTTCCTTGCGCGAGGGCGCATAACTAAAGTGTTGGTCATCAGCCACGACTGCGAAATCGACAAGAGCGCAGGGAGGCGAAAGGGCGTCGTCCTTGTGGCCCCCGTGATTTCAGCGAAAAGATTGACCACAGAACAGCGTGTACCGATCTTCACCCAGAAGCGACGGTCGGCTATGGCCCTTCCGGGTCTCCCGAATTTCGGGGACCACTACTTGGACCTACGGCAGATGACGTTCGTGGCAACCGACTGCATTCCAATGCGACACAGGGTAGCATCGATGACAGACGCAGCCCGTGAGCGATTGCAGGCTCAGCTCGTCGCGTTTCTCACTCGAAAGGATACAGAGTTGTAGGCACGGGCGACTTCAGCGGAATCTCTCGAGCATTTCCTTGGCTCCGAGGAGATAACCGGCTGCGCTGTTCGCGTCGTCGAGGCTCATCGAAGCTGGGTGCCACAAGCGACCAGTCCCTTGACAGTCGATGCACGGGATGTCGGAATTACCGTCGCCTTCCATGTTTGTCCCCGTACGTCGACTTCGCATCGTGCCGAAACAACGAGGGCAGGTAGCTTCGGCGCCACAAACCGCCTACCCGTGGGCGCAACTGCTCTCCATGTACCTGCGCATCGAAAAAACACCTCAGTCGCGAAAGGTGCTTGACGGTTGAGGGGCCGGAAGCGGCACCGGAAGAAAGCGCGCAGGTTGGAGCGGTCGATCTTCGAGCCGATGCTGCCGACCCACGACGAGGCCCTCGCCGCGATCACGACGTTCGAGCGGGCAAAGATCAACATTGCCCTAACCGCGCTGCGCATTTCGCCCAAGCAGATACTTTTTGCTCCGTACCCGTCCCCCGATCGCCGATCGCCGAGTTAACGAACTTGAGGCCGGTCAACGAATTCGGCCGAGAATCCCGAACGCCGGGCAGTGTGGCTCACTGTGGCTTTTGCAGGGCAGCCACACACGTCGCGGGGGGAGAGTTCCACCTACAAGAAAGACGACGAAAAGCAGCCGTCTTTCTTGTCACGCCCGTTTCGCCCATGTGCCACAACGGCGAAGTGGGCTACTTCTCGGGGCCGCGCGCGCAACGGAGTCCGCAGCCCCCCCGCCGGCGGCCAGCTAGACGACAGCTTCGCCGAGCAGTTCGTAGACGTCCTGATAGTTGCACTCACCCTCGGTGCGAGGCATGTCCTCGGGGTACCAGACGTTCCCGTACCCTTTGCAGTCTCCGCACGGGTTTTCCACGTCGGACCCGCGTGGCCCGGCAAGACCTGTGCGCCGTGCGCCGGCTCCGCGGCAGACGGGGCATCCGATCATCGTAAGCTTTCGAT
>JBGTMF010000193.1:0-4223 GCA_041743795.1 Thermodesulfobacteriota bacterium
ACTTGAGCGCCTGGCCGAGCGCTTTGTGGAGGACGGCGTGCACGAGCTGGCGCATTCGCGGTGATGCGCCCGCCTTTTGAAAGTAAAGCGGATTTTTAAAGCTGGCGTGCGGATTTGAACCGCAGACCTGCTGATTACGAATCTCTATCTAGGGGTTTCTCTCACTGATGCCGTGATTTGCTACGAAGCGCGCGAACCGTTGCGCTACAAGCCGTATCGGACTACAGGTCGCGACTGGAGGTTGACCGATGCCGCTGCGAATTGCTCCCTGGTGCTTCCCCCCTGCTTCCCCCGCTAACCTGCTGACTCCACCGGCTAACCTGCTGATCGCAGCGAGAGCGAACCCGTGAAGCTCACCAAGCGCGCTGTAGACGCCGTGCGGCCGGGCTCTAGCGACGTGTTCGAATGGGACGGGGAGTTGCCGGGATTCGGGCTGCGAGTGAAGCCGTCGGGGCGAAAGAGCTACCTGATCCAGTACCGCGCCGACGGGCGAACGCGTCGGGTGACGCTGGGACCGCACGGAGTGCTTACACCGGAGCAAGCGCGAGAGCGCGCAGCGAGGCTGTTGAGCGACGTTCGCGACGGCGGCAACCCTTCCGAGCGACGCGCGGCGGCGCGTGCAACTGAAACCGTCTCTGAGCTTTGCGACCGCTACCTCGAGCACCACGCGCGCATCCACAAGAAGCCGGCGAGCATTCGAGCGGATGAAACGTTGATCCGCAACACCATCCGGCCGGAACTCGGCAAGCTAAAGGTTCCCGCCGTCGAGCGCGCCGACGTTCAGCGGATCCACCACGCGATGCAGGCGACGCCGTACCACGCAAACCGAATGCTCGCCCTGGTGTCGAAGATGATGAACCTTGCGGAGCAATGGGGAATCAGACGCGAGGGTTCCAACCCGTGCCGACACGTCAAGAAATATCGCGAGAAGTCGCGCGAGCGGTTCCTATCAGCCGCCGAGCTGGCAAAGCTGGGAGGCGTGCTGCGTGATGTAGCGCACGAACGCGTCGAGCTTCAATCCGTCGTTCCCGCGATTCGCCTCTTGTTGTTCACCGGTGCGCGTGTGGGTGAGATACTGAGCCTGCAATGGGATCACGTCGACCTCGAGCGCCGCCTATTGCTGTTGCCCGACTCCAAGACGGGCGCGAAGGCGATCCAACTGAACCCGCCGGCGACGCAGATTCTCGATGCACTGCCGCGAGACGGAAGCCCGTGGGTGATTCGCGGAAGGCATAAGGGAAAGCCGCTAGTAAACCTCTCGAAGCCGTGGGGAAAGATCCGCACGCGTGCGGGCCTCGCCGACGTGCGTATTCACGACCTACGCCACAGTTTCGCGAGCGTCGCCGCGGCGACGGGATCGAGCTTGCCAGTGATCGGCGCGCTACTCGGGCACAAGCAGCCGCAGACGACAGCGCGCTACGCGCACCTTGCGGCCGACCCGCTGAAGCAGGCGGCGGAGGCTGCCGGAGCGCACCTGGCGAGCGCGTTGAACGCCAGGCCGCGAGACGAAGGGTCGGGTGACAACGTCGTTGAAATGCGGGGCGCTAAGCGACACAGGGGCAGAGCTGCGCAATAACGCCGGACGTTGCCCATTGTCGATCATTGTCGAGCCATGGTACGGGGCGTTTATGCCTCAACCACGTGCGGTGGTCCCAATACTCACTTTCACTTTCCTTTTGGCGCTCCTCGGATGTGGTCCAAAGCTGCGCGTCGTCCAGCCAGGTGAGAAGTCCGGTGGTTCGACCAGCTACGCGCCTCTATCGACGTACATGTTACGCACTCCGCAGACTGAGGCGGCAGGCAAAGCAGCCGGCGAAGCGCGATTGAGACAAACACCTGGGTATGGTGGGGGCGACGACAACAGCAACCTGAAGCCACTTCGAGAAATCGTGGTAACATCCGGCCCCATCAACCAGCCCCATAGAATCCTCGGCCGAGTAGCCGTCGACACGACAAAGATCGTTCGAGTTCACATGGGGCGTGCGATCGCTGGGGCAATCACAGGGACGCGCACAACCAAATTGCCATCTACACCGGATGCTTCCCTTTCCGAGATTTTCCAACGGTTAGGGACACGGGCGCGGCAGACGTACGGAAGCGCAGCCGACGCGGTGATAAACGCGACGTACCAGGTTGAGCCCGATGGAGACGTCTTCGCCGAAGGAATTGCTGTTGAGTTTCTGCCGGAGACAAATCAGGGGCCACCGGCGGCGAATGTCGCGACGTCTATCGAAGATCGCTTGCAGATCCTCAAGGTACTTCACGGTAAGGGGCTCATTGGCGACGACGAGTTCTCGCAAAAGAAGGCGGACATTCTGGACGGGTTGTAGTGATCACTGGCGTTAGTGCTGCGGCTAGGGCGACGGCCCGAGATCCCGGACCACGACGGGCTGCCGCAGCGGTTTAATCGCGTGGGCGCCTATCGTGGGAGGTGGAGCAGTTGGAGCAGCCGAATCGAACACAACGCAAGGATATTCTCTCGAAGCTTTCAATGCTCACGATTGAGCAGGGAGCAACGTTGGGTTCGTGCGCTGAGAGCGACATTGAGCAGTTGATTCGAGAAAAACAGTTGTCGATGTTCCTTCAGATTGATTCTCTCGAAACATACTGTGGAAACGACCGTGGCGAGGCCGACATGCCCGCCATCGCATTCGAGTATGGCGTCGTCCCAGTTCATTTTGCTTCTCGAGAACGGCTATTAGCTGCCTGCACGCCAAGCGACGCTGTCAGACGAGTTGGTGTCAAAGACGATCAAGCCTTTTTTGTTGAGAACGGAGATTCGGGCTTTCTACGCTCTGACATCCGAGTTTCTCGATCTGAGTTGTATGAGGTTTTGAATCTAAGAACGCCGCCTCCGACGACGAGTAGTGCTAGACCACCGCGCGGACAACTCAAAGTCCCGCCGGCCTTGGAAGTGCTCACGATCGAGCAAGCATCATCGGTATTGGGATGTACCGAAGTCGACATTGAAAACTTGCTTCGGTTTGGTCCGCTGCCGCCCTATGTCATTATCGATGCGCGGAACGACGTCGTTCGAAGTTTCGAGAACGAACGAAGTGTCGCTGCGACCCCAGAGTCCGGATTCAGCCTTGGAATTGTCGAGATCACGAGGGAAGAGCTTGGACATATCCTCGATGGTCGCCGCGTCGGCATGGAGTCCCATTCGGGCGGGCGCTGTTCGGACACAGTGGATTTGGCGGGTGGTGGTGTCTACCTTCATTCGTACGACCGCATTTTCGATCGGGGCACAATCCGCGTGTTGCGAGTGCATGTGAACCAAACCGCAGAAATGCGAGTTCTAGATGCTGCCGACATAGGGGAGAAAAGGTTGCGCAGCAGTTCAGTGCACCGTGAGCGATGTCAGGCTGTCGCCGCCACGTTGTGGAAACAGCCCGCGACGAGAGAGTTGACCATTGAGGACATGATCGATCGGCCCGAAATTACCGACTTCGGGCAACAAGGATCCCCTTACACGCGCGATACGATCCGCAATTGGATCAAGGAGGTAGCGCCTCCGGAGCGGCGGAAGCCAGGCCGGCCGCGCAAGGTGAAACCCCCCGGCAACGCTTAGAAAAGGGTTTTCCCGCGTCGACAGGAATTTTATCGGCGCACTGCGGCGCTTAGGTTCGCCGCATGACGACACAGACGGCAACACAAGCGACTGAAGTTGCGCGACACCTGTTGAACGAAACCGAGGCCGCGGCGGCGCTGGGCCTAGCCGTAGCAACGCTAAGGCGCTGGCGCTGGGCGGGACGCGGGCCATGCTTCGCGAAGATCGGCGCCGCGGTGCGCTACGATCCCGCGGAGCTGCGCGACTTCGTCGAGCGCAATACACGCACGAGCACGAGCGACACGGGCTCAGCGACGTAGGCCGCCGGAGACTTAACCTCGATGGATTCCGCGAGTCGTGCGCGGGACCGATCGCTAATTGGTGCTGCCCTCGAGTACGCTGCCAATGGTTGGCCAGTGTTGCCGACATCGCCTCGCAAATCTCCGCTCATCGAACAGTATGAGCGTGAGGCGAGCACGGAGTTTGTGACCGTTCGGCGATGGTGGAATCAATGGCCGTTAGCCAATCCCGCGATCGTATCCGTTCGGTGACACGCGTATCGACGTAAGGGTCGCGCGGCCGCAGAATCCGCATCGAGGAGGAGCAGGAGATGCGGAGCAAGCGAGCGCAGTGGGAGAAGCGGGTCGCCGGATGGCGACGAAGTGGCCTGACG
>JBGTMF010000194.1:0-3595 GCA_041743795.1 Thermodesulfobacteriota bacterium
CCGCACGCTCGCTGTCAGCTCCTCGGACAGACTCTCGGCCAGCGCCAGCCGCCGGCACACCCAGCTCTTGTGCCGCGCCACCAGCATCGCGATCTGCGGCTGACTGAGCCCCTCCTCCCGGTACAGCGAGCGCACCAGCCACGCCTCCTCGAGCTCGGCCAGGCTGCTGCTCGCATTACAACACAGCAGCCGCACCTTGGCGCCGGCGCCATCGAGCGCGTGCACCTCCACCCGCAGCCCGAGCCACGACAGCTCGCGCGCTGCGCGCACCCGCTTGAGCCCGTCGAATACCTCCAGGCTCGCCCCCACCCGATACGCCTGCACCGGCGTCAGCTGTCCCAGACGCGACAACGACAGCTGCATCTCCCGCTGCGCCGGCGCCGCAGGCCGGCCTGTGACCGCCGCTGCGCTTGTCCCACCTCTTCGAGGATTTCTTCAACAATCCCGCCCAGTTCCCACATCAGGCCGGCCCGTGACATCGGTGCACCAGCCTCCGGCGGGCCGGCCATCGGCGCGTCGCCCTTTCGCGCCCGATGCACGCGCTGACGTTCGCGCTCATCGGCGCGCGCACCTGCAAGGTCCGCCGCTCGACGTACCCTCTCCTGACTGGCCCGCCGCACAAGCCGGCAACTCCTACTACACGTCCTTTGCGTCGTCGTCGCCGACGCCTCCGGCACGTACCAGCTGCGGCACTCGCAACAGCGCCGTCGTACCCCCGTGCTGCGCGTGTGCGTCATCAGCCGACGCTCGCACGACACCCCCACCCGCCGCGAGATCCACCGATCACCGCCCCCGGGTGGATCTCCTCACCGCCGTTACGTGGATCTCACTTTGGACGCCGCCAAAGACGTCCCCTGAGAGCGAATTGATACTGATCCGCGAAGCGGTCCAAGCGTTCCCCCCGGTGCTGCCCCATGTCGCAAAGCCAAAGGGGGAGTTGGCAGATCCCGAGAACGGTCGGCAACGAATCTTGAGGCAAGGAGGGTTTCATCCGGGCGTTCTCGGATGCCTTGATCGGCGGCCTTCGCGCCACCTCACGCCCGTTCGACAATCGCCGAGAAAGACATCAAGCAGCTCGGCTACCAGGGATGAGGGTTTTTCGCGGGTAGAACAGGCGCGTTTTGCCAGATCTTAGCGATATTAGCGATATTAGCCAAAACTTGTAAACTGCCCAACATTCCAATAAAAGTACTGCATGGATCCGGTAAGGAACCCTTTCTCGCCAGGTGCCGGCAGCCCGCCCCCTGAATTGGCCGGGCGTGACGATTTGCAGGAGTCGATCCGGGTTGCCCTTGAACGGGTGCGTCTCGGTCGTCCAGCTAAGAGCCTGATCCTGGTCGGACTGCGCGGAGTAGGGAAGACGGTTCTGCTGGACCGGATGCGGGAGAGGGCAGAGGCGACCGGTCTGCAATCGCTGAGGGCCGAAGCGCCGGAGGGCCGATCGCTTCCGGCGCTGTTGGCGCCCGAGGTGAGGATTGCACTGCTTCGCCTATCGCGGACGGCGCAAGCCAAAGACCTCGCGGTGCGTGCGCTCCGCGGACTGGCCGGCTTCGCCAAGGCCCTGAAGATCAAATACGAGGATGTGGAAGTAGGCTTTGACTTCGACCCCGAGCCCGGGCTCGCGGACAGCGGCGATCTGGAGCACGACCTGCGCGCCCTTCTGGAGGTGGCAGGCGAGGCGGCCAGGCAAGCTGGCACGGCGCTCGTGCTCTTCGTGGACGAGTTGCAGTATGTCGAAGAGCCCCAGTTGGCGGCGCTCATCGTCGCCCTCCATCGCGCCGCGCAGCGTAGGCTCCCCGTCGTGCTGGTCGGCGCGGGCCTGCCACAACTCCGCGGGCAGATGGGCCGCGCCAAGTCGTACGCTGAACGGCTCTTTGATTTTCCGGAGATCGGTGCCCTTTCGGAACACGAGGCGAAGATCGCGATTGTTCGGCCATTGGAGGCCGAAGCTGTAGCGATCACCGAGGACGGGCTGGAGCAGATCGTGGAGGAGACACAAGGGTACCCATACTTCCTCCAGGAATGGGGGAAGCACGCATGGGACGTAGCCGAGCGGTCGCCGATCACGCGCGACGAAGTGGACCGCTCTTCAATAGTGGCCGTCGCAGCGCTCGACGAGAGTTTCTTTCGCGTACGCTTCGATCGCTTAACGCCGGCCGAGAAGCGCTACCTGCGCGCGATGGCCGAGCGAGGGCCGGGACCACACCGATCCGGGGACATCGCCGACGAGCTGGGACGCAAGGTGACCTCCCTCGGGCCGACGCGCAACCAGCTCGTCGCCAAAGGTATGGTGTGGAGCCCGAGTCACGGAGACACCGCTTTCACCGTGCCGTTGTTCGACGAGTTCATGCATCGGATCATGCCCGGTGACGCGTGGCGGACCTCATAGAATAAACGCGGGCGGCTCGAGACCATGCAGGCGGTTCTCGAACGCAAGACCGAACGCACGGCGCTGGTCTTGCGGCGAATTCTCGAAAATCGCATCAACGGCAAAGGGGGACGTAGGGGGCGGTCCGGGCGATTCTGAGCAAGAGCGCAAACGGGCGGGGGGGAATCGATCTCTTCCACTATCCTATTGAGATACTTGAGAAAATTTGGGGGAGGATTTTCATGTGGCCCCCAGAGTTGCCCCACCGATAGCGTCCTGGAGCCCGAACGGCTGCGCCAATCTGTGCCATTACAACACGCCGCGCAACCAAGAGCCCCGCATCTGACCCCAGGGGGGCCATGAGGTGAGTCGACGTGAGGCGAGTCGACGTTGGCACCGGCAAGGCCCTGCGGTTATGATGCCGTCGCTGTTGGAGGTGACTATGGACCGAACACACGTCGTTGATGGCCGCTTGAATGATCCGACGCACATCGAGCTGGATGAGCCGCTTGTGGATGTTCAGGGTCGCGTTCAGGTGACGGTCCGGCCGATCGACCAACCAGTGCTGGGATCGCCGCAGGGTGTGCTTCATGCGATGCGCTCTCTGCCGGACCTAAACCCTGGCGACGTCGACGAGTTGGAACGGATGATCGAGACGGGCAAGCTGCCCGCGCGTCCCGAGGGTCTGTTCGACTCTGACCCCGCGTAGTTTCGAGCGATGCTTTTTCTGCTCGATTCGAACGCGGTCTCGGATCTGATGCGCAACCATCCCCGAGTCGAGCTCACGTGGATCGGCCCTGCGCCGCCAACACCGCCCCGAGCTCGCGGGGCTGGAGGGTGAAGACCGCATGGTCGGAGGCGATCTCGATGGGCTCCACGCCCAGACGCGCTGCCATCTCGCGTTGTTTCGCGGGCGGGATGATGTTGTCCTCCGTGCAGAGTACGTAGGTGCGGGGCACGTCAGGAAGTGACTGACCGGGCCAGGGCTGTTCCAATGCCGCCCAGCCCTGGGGGCGCTGCGTGGCTTCGAGGAAGGCCCGATACGCCTCCCGCTCCTCAGGTGGCGCGAGAAAGGCCAGCATCTCCAGGTCAAACGACCGGCAGCCGTTGCCGTCGTCATGTGAGACCGACAGGATCGTCTCGCGACGCCGAGGCCGACGACGTCTGCGATCGAGCGCCCCGGCTCGGGAACGACCGCCGTCACGTAAACGAGGCGGTCGACGCGGG
>JBGTMF010000195.1:0-5288 GCA_041743795.1 Thermodesulfobacteriota bacterium
TACGAACGGCCACGGCTCGTGTCGCAAGAGCAGCGTGCCGGCGGCTCGCACGCGCGGCAGCCCGGCTCGCGGCGGCAAGTCGAGTACGGCATCGGCGTGCGATCCCATGTCGCGCAGGAGTGTCACGCCGGTGCTAGCGTAGATCCGCCGGTTCTCATCCATGAACTCCGGGGTGTGTGCCGGAGTGCTGCGCTCGTGCGGCCAACTGATGTGCGAATGGCAGTCGACCATACCGGAGAGGAGGAATCCGCCTGGCGCTGCCAATTCAGGTGCATCGCGCCGCCCCTCGAACCTGAACCTGCCGCCGGCGATCCAGATCTCGACCTCGTCGTCGCTGGGAAGCAGCGTGCCGCGCACACGCCATGTTTCGCTCATGGCTCCATCGGCTCCCAATCGGCGCTGTAGATGAGCGGCCAGGAGGGGCTCACCGCCGCGTCGCCGGGCTTCAATCCAGGCGCGAAGTCATTGAGTTGGTGACGCATCGACGGCGTGGTTGGCTCGCGGATGCGCGCACCATCAGCGAACATATGAAGCGCGAGCACGTAGCGCAGCGCCGCCGATTCGTTCGGCAGGGCGCCGTGAAAGGCGAGGCCGTCGTGTAAGCAGACGTCGCCGGCGGCGAACGTCGGCAGTGCAACGATCTCGTAGCCGCGTTCGGCGATGATGCGCTCGAACTCGCGATTGCTCTCCTCGGAAATGTTCTCGACCGGCGCGATACCGTAGGCTTGCGAGCCGCGCGCATAGCGCGGCCGTCCCATCTCCAGCGAGACGTCGTGGATGGGGATCCAGGCGGTGATCGTCGCCTCCGACTCGAAAGGAAATACACAGCAGTCCTGATGCCATGGCGTATCCGGAGCGCCCGGCTTCTTGAGCAACCAGTCCTCGCAGTAGATGCGCACGGAGCGAACGCCCATCAACTCGGCGGCGAGGCGGCCGATGCGTGGCGCGTGCGTGAAGACGCGCACCACCTCGTCCTCCAACCCCACCTTGGTGATTTGTACGAAGGCGCGCGAGTATGCGTCGTCCCGCTCTTCGGCGGAGCGCTCCTGCGTCGGCCAGTGCCGCTGCAGGCCGGCGTTCAGATGCGGCCGGGCAGCGGCGATGACCCGCGGGTCGAGCACCTGGCGCAGATGAATGTATCCATCGCGCCGATAGGCGTCGCGGAGATCGTCGGCGAGGTCGTAGCGAGAGCGCAAGTGGCGCTCCGCTTCGGCAGTGGGAAAATGGCCGGGACTGTCGTTATCTAGAGGTACGTCTTGCATGGCACGGCCGGCCCTAAGCTCGCAGCCGACGCCCGTGCCGGCGCGCCTGGAGCAGCGATTGGCCACGAACGTCGAGAAGGGCGTGAAGAGGCATGTGTTTCTGGCTACGTCGCCGGCGCTGCGACTGTCAAGCATTCGATGCCCGCGGCGCCGCCGGGCTCGACGACGATTTACCGACTGGCGCGCCGCTCGCCGTCGAGCGGGATGCGAACGATGCCGAGGTTGCTGGTGGCAAGCAGCGACTGGCGATCGCGTGTCAGACGCACCCAACGGGAAAAGCGGCCGACGAACCACCGCTCCTCGGTACGGCCCGTCGTCGGATCGAAGGCGAGCACCTCGCCGCGCAAGAAGTCGGTGAAATAGACGCGACCGCGCTGCCGGTCGTAGGCGACCGAGCGCCGGCCGAATCCGACGAACCAGCGCTGCTCGACGCGGCCGCTGTCATAGTCGACGCGCGCCAGAAGCCCGAGGTTGGGAATCGTCACGTACACCTTGCGCGCCGCCTGATCCCAGTCGCACCCCCAGGTCACCGACAGCTTGTCCAGGGGCGAACTGCTGTCCGCGGCGAACTTGCGCAAACTGAAGGGCTCTCCGCGAATGGCGGCGCCCAGTGGGCTGCCACAGGCGACGCCCTCGCCGGCGACCGGGTCGTAGTGCAACTCGCCCGGGGCGAAGCGCTCGGGCGGCAGAGTCGGCGCGCGCTCGAAATCCGGTAGCGTGGCGCGGTGAATG
Organism: Thermodesulfobacteriota bacterium; assembly: GCA_041743795.1. Classification (GTDB taxonomy): domain Bacteria; phylum Desulfobacterota; class Binatia; order HRBIN30; family CADEER01; genus CADEER01. The sequence continues at coordinate 1,995 of JBGTMF010000195.1, forward strand.
CCGTTCATGCGGTCCGAAAACATGTACAGCGTCGAGTTGCGCGGTTCGTAGAATCCGTCGCCCACCATTTCCTCGAACCAGTGCGTGGCGAGAATTTCGATCTCAGCGCTGCGCGGAAGTTCGAAGACCGCCGCTCCGGCTGTGCCGGACGGCGTTTCGAGTCCCCATTGCATGACGAGCAGGCGGTCGCGATCGGCGAGTTCGATGAGCCCCTGCGACTTGTTGCGAGGCGGCCCGACACAACGCGGCGCCCTTCTGCCGGCTAAATAGGCCTCGCAGACGGAGCCGTCGATGCCGCCTTCGATCGCCAGCCCCTGGGTCGTAAACACGACGCGCGCGCCGTCGGCAGATTGCCAGACGGTGCGCGGGAAGCGGCCGCTCGGGCGCACCTCTCCCGCCTGGCACGATGCCAGATCGGGGTGGCTTGGCACGACGAGCTGTACCGGTGATTGCAGGGCGAGCAGATCGTCGCAACGCAACAGGTTCTCCTCGCGCAGCCACCCCGAGAGCGCCGCCAGGATCCAGATGCCGAGCGGCAGGGCGAACGGCACGCGCAGGCGACCACGCGGGCGCGCTAGCGTCGCTACGGCGGCAACCGTCGCCGCCCCGACCAAGGTGAGAAGCCAGCCCGGTACCGTCCAGCCGAGGAGTGATCCGAAGGTGATGGCGAGATAGAGCCAGAGCGCGTAAAGCCCGCAGGTGATTGTCCAGCAAACCCGCCCCAACCAGCGCAATCCGCTCGACGCCGTGCCGGTCAGCGCGCTGCCCAACCACAAGCTCGTACTCACCGCGGCGACAGCCGCCAACTTCAGCAGAGCAGCGGGCGATGCCCCTCCCCACATCGATACGAGGAACGACATGGCGAGCGCCGCGCCGAGCGCGAATGCGCAGGCGGTAAACACGTGCGGCGGTATCGAGCCCGCGCGCCGCGGAGGTGGGGAGGGAGAATTGGAGGACACGATCGAGAGCTGCTTGTAGCAGCCCCGCGACGCCAACCCAACTTGCGAGAATGGCGCCAAAATCCCTCGCGCAGGTACGACAAGGCGCGCAACCCGTTGCCGCTCGCCACGCTGTCCATCTCTGCCATGGCACAAGCAAGCATGTTGCCAAACGGCCCGATTACAGCTTGCGCGGCCGATCGAAGCTGGCAACTCCGCGAGTCGGATTGCCGCCTGAAGGCGGTGTCTTGCGGGCCAAGCCCCTCGACGCATAGGGTCGATGCCCATGACCGCCGACGCCGATCGCGTGCTCGCCATCCACGAGGACTCGAACTCGTGCGCTGCGCTGTTCGTCGACGGCCGCCTCGAGTACGCGGCGGCTGAAGAGAGGTTCAGTCGGATTCGCTTCCACGCCGGCCGACCACAGCGGACGCTGGCCGACATCCGGCAGCGCTACGGCGCGGACAATGGGAGGGTCTCGGCTCTCGTCGCGGCGAACCTGTACAGCGTTCTGCCCAGCCTTCCCGGCCAGCTACTGCCGCAGGAGGAGCACGACCTCTTCGGCTTGGCGCACAAGGCGTACCTCCTCTATCAGCAGGGGATGTGGCGCTCTGCGGCGGCGCGGTCTGCCGTCGTCGGGTTGAACCGCGCACTGTTGCGGCGGCGCTTTCCGACCCTGGCACACCTCGCCGATCACCACACGGCGCACGCCTATTCCGCCTATTTGACCTCGGGGTTCGAAGAGGCGACGGCGATCACGGCCGACGGCTTCGGCGACGGCAGTTCGGGCAAGGTGTTTCGTTGCCTAGCCGGTCTCTGCAACGAGCTGTACGGCGGCTCGGCCGTCAACTCGGTCGGCATCTTCCACGGAGAGATCGCGCAGATTCTCGGCATCGACGCGCGCCTCGGAGGCAAGGTTACCGGCATGGCGGCGTATGGCGATCCACGCCCAGCCTATCCGCTCATGGAGCGCTTGATCCAACTCGCTGCCGACGGACGCAGTTTCGTTCTTCCGCCGGTGCGAGAGCGACACAAGGGTCAATCACCGTATGCCGATCTCGCTGACCTGCGCCGAGAGGATGTCGCCGCCGCGGTGCAGCAGCGGCTCGAGGACGTCTTTCTCCCTTACGTCGAGACGGCCGTGCGCGACAGCGGCTGCAACGACGTAGTCCTCGCCGGCGGCTTGTTCGGCAACGTGAAGCTGACGCAGCGCATCCGCGAGTTGCCGTCGATCGGGCGTGTTTTCGTGCACCCGGCGATGAACGACCACGGCATTGCCGTCGGCGCCGGACTGGAGCACCTGGCGCGCACGCGCGGCGCGCGCCCAGAACGGATGCGCAGCGTCTTTCTCGGCCCCGACTTTTCCGACGATGAGTGCGCGCGGGCACTGGACGACGCCGGACTGGCCTATCGCGAGGAGAGCGACATCGACGCCTGCGTCGCCGGCCTCCTGGCCGACGGCAAAGTGGTCGCCCGCTTCGCCGGCAGGATGGAGTACGGGCCGCGCTCTCTCGGCAACCGCAGCATCCTCTACCGCAGCGATGACCCGTCGGTGAACGACTGGCTCAACCGAATGCTCCGCCGACGCGAGTATATGCCGTTCGCGCCGGTAACTCTCGCCGAGGACGCCGAGGATTGCTACGGGGACCTCTCCGACTGCGCCGAGTGCGTGCGCTTCATGACCATCGCAGTACCTTGCACGCCGTATATGCAGCGCGTCTCACCGGGCGCGGTGCACATCGACGGCACCGCCCGCCCGCAAATCGTCGCCGAAGAGGACAATCCGGCGTACTACCGAATCCTGCGCCTCTATCGCGAACGAACGGGAGTCCCCAGCCTGATCAACACGTCGTTCAATATGCACGAGGAGCCAATCGTATGCACCCCCGGCGACGCCTGCCGCGCCCTCATCGCCTCGCGGCTTCCCTACCTGGCGATGAACCGCTTCTTGGTGACCGGAGTCGCCGCGGACGAGTAGCAAATACGTCGCAGGGGAGAAACGGGCGGAGAAGCCCGCGGGCCGCGGCGTTGCCGAAACCCGGGGCCGCTGCTCTTCGTGCCGCCCCAAAGCGCGCAATCACGCCGCAGCTGCGTTCGCCGTGGTGGCGCGGCTGCGCCAGATGCGGTGGTCGAGCCAGTAGTGGTGTAGGTTGACGCCAATCATCGCCGCCGTCCATGCCGGCAGATCGAGCGAGCCGACCGGCCGCCAGGCCAGCGCTTCGGCAGATGCGCGAAGTCCGGCGGAGGCAAAGGTGAGCAGCAGCACTACCGTGCCGCCGATGGCAAGCAACACCGCGAGGAATCGCAGCCGCGACGAGCGGAGTTCCGCGTGCAGGCGCGGGGTGATCCCGGCCGC
>JBGTMF010000196.1:0-1603 GCA_041743795.1 Thermodesulfobacteriota bacterium
CCGCCGCGGCGGTGGTGGCGTCGGCGCCGCGGTCCAGTTGGTGCACGGCACGGCAGGCGTCGCACCAGCCCGAGTACAGCACCGCCGGCGTCATTTCACTCGCCATCGCCACGTCGCCGGATCGCCGGCCCATTCCTATGCCTTCATGTCCTCTGTAGCTCGAAGAGCGAAGGAGGATGCCTACGAGCGCAGCGAGTTTCAAGCTAGCAAAGCCGCATGCCGGCGTAAAAGCCGTTTCTGCCCCTGGCGAGCAGGGGATTCGCTGGCGCACGCCGACATGCGCCGCCGCTTGGACCCGCTGGCGAATCCGGAGTAGCGTCGGCAGCGAAATGAACACACCCGGAAGGAGGGGATGATGCGCGACAGCGGCAAGGCGCTGGATCCGACACAGCTTGATATTGTGACCGCCGAGCACTACGAGGCGAACGGCTACCCGCACGCCGAGTGGACGTGGTTGCGCAACAATGCCCCGGTCCACTGGTACGAGCGCGACAACGTCGAGCCGTTTTGGGCGATCACCAAGCACGCCGACATCATCGCCATCGGCAAACGACCGGATCTTTTTCTCAACGGCCCGCGCATGGCGGTTTTCACGCTCGACTTGCCGCCGCCGCCGGAAGGGGCCTCACGCCACCTGCTCAACATGGATCCACCGACGCACGCCCGCTACCGGCGGCTGACCAGTGGGTGGTTCACCCCGCGCGCCATTCTGGCGATGAACGACAAGGTCGAGCGCGTCACCCGCGAGGTCCTCGACCAGGCCGCCGACAAGACGGCGGGTGACTTCGTCGCCGACATCTCGGCGCGGATCACCATTGCCGTCATTGCCGAGATGCTCGGTGTTCCGCAATCGCACTGGGACAGGCTTTTTCGCTGGACCAACGAAATCATCGCGCCGCAGGATCCCGAGTTTCGCCAGGGCAAGACGACCGAGGAGACGATGGAAGGCGCGCGGCTGGAGCTCTTCACGTATTTTCACGAACTGTCGGAAGAGCGCCGCCGCAAGCCGACCGGAGACATCGTCAGCGTCGTCGCCAACAGTCAGCTCGACGGCCAGCCGCTGCCACCCGTCGAGCTGTTGTCGTACTACTTCCTTCTCGTCGTCGCCGGCAATGAGACGACGCGCAACGCGATGACGGGCGGCATGCTGGCCCTGCTGCGGCACGAGGACGAGTGGGGGAAACTGCGCCGCAACCCCGAACTCGTCGACAGCGCCATCGAGGAGATCGTTCGCTGGACCACCCCCGTCATCCAATTCGCCCGCACCGCGACGCAGGACTACGAGTTGCGCGGCCAGACCATCCGACGCGACCAGGCCGTGTGTCTCTTCTATGCCTCGGGCAACCGCGACGAGGAAGTGTTCGCCGACCCCTTCGCCTTTCGCGTCGATCGCCATCCCAATCCGCACATCGCTTTCGGTATGGGCGAGCACGTCTGCCTCGGCGCCCATCTGGCCCGGCTGGAGCTGCGCCATGCGTTCACGCAACTGACGCGGCGGCTGCGATCGTGCGAGCTTGCTGGACCGATCGAGCGTGCGCGATCGGCCTTCGTCGGCGGCATCAAGCGAGCGCCGATGCGGTGGAGCATCGCGCCGGCGGAGTGA
>JBGTMF010000197.1:0-1924 GCA_041743795.1 Thermodesulfobacteriota bacterium
GCCCCCATCGGCGCGATCGGCACCGTCGAACTGATCTACCGCCCCGCGCTGCGAGCGCTGGCGACGTTGCATTTCCGCAGCGCCGCAGCGGCCGTCGACGAGTGGCGCCACATCGCCGTACGAGCGCCACTGCGCGACGAATCCGGCGATCCGTGGCAGGAAGTCGAGGAGACAGGGGAGGCGCTGCCCGACCTCGACACCAAGCCTGTCGAAGGCGTCGCCTTTGCCACTCTATCGGCAGCAGGCGCGGACCCGAAGAAGCACACGGCGTGGAAGAAGTCCCTGCAGACCCATCTCTTTCGCAATAGGACACTGTGCGTTCTGCGCTGCACCAACCCTAAGCTGACCGGCATGGTCGACGAATCCGAAGGCGAGTTTCGCGGCCGCCTGCGCGATGCCCTACACGAACAGCGCGACCTCGAGATCGAGAAGCTGCGCCGAAAATTCGCGCCGAAGCTGCTGCGCCTGCAAGAACAGATCAAAAGAGCGGAAGAACGGGTCGCGCGCGAGCAAGGGCAGTACAATCAGCAAAAGAGCCAAACCCTCATCTCGATCGGCGCCACCGTCGTCGGCGCTCTCTTCGGCCGCAAGTTGCTCGGTACGCGCAGCGTCGGCCGCGCCACCACCGCCGCCCGGGGATTCGGCCGCGCCGCCCAGCAAAAAGGGGACGTTGAACGCGCCGAGCAACAGGTCGAGGACTTGCGCGAACAACTCGCCCAACTCGGGGGCCAATTCGACGCCGAGATCGCCGGCAGGCAGGTGGACATCGATCCGAGCCAGGTACCGCTCGAAGAGGTGTTCGTTCGCCCCGTCAAGAGTGACCTCACGGTCGACCAATTCTATCTCGTCTGGGAGCCGACGCCCGCGGCGTGAAGTGATCGTATCGGGAATTCGCTTCAGCGGCCGCAATCGTCAGCCGTGCAGCGGTTCACTTCGATCGTCACGTGCGTCAAGTCGAACACATCGGCGACCAGTCTCTTGTAGTACTCCGGTGGCTGGGGGTGATGCGTCGCCACGGAGATGATTGCCGATAGCCCGCGCGGGCCCACTCGCCACAGGTGCAGGTCGACGACCTGATTGTCATCGTGGCTCTCGATGGCGTGACGAACATCGAAGGCGATTCGCGGTTCAACGTCGCTGTCCAGCAGAATTCGCGCCGTGTCGCGAATCAGCCCCACCGCCCAGCGGGAGATGATCACCGAGCCGACGATCCCCATCAGTGGGTCCATCCAAATCCAACCCACCAACTTGCCGGTGAGCAGGGCGGCTATTGCGAGCACCGAAGTCAGCGCATCGGTCAGCACATGTGCGTAGGCCGCGCGCATGTTGTGATCGTGGCCGTCTTGGTGATCGTGGTCGCGCAGCATCAGCGCTGAAACCAGATTGACGAACAGTCCCAGCACGGCGACGATGATTGCCTGATCGAAGGCGATCGTCGTCGGCCGCGCCAATCGTCCCACCGACTCCCATGCCAACATCACGGCAACGACACCCAGCACCACCGCACTGGCGAAGCCGCCGAGCGCGCCAACCTTCCAGGTGCCAAAGGCATAGCGCTCGTTGTCGTGATGGCGGCGGGCGTAGGAGTAGGCGAACGCGGTGATGCCGAGCGCGGCCGCATGGCTACCCATGTGCCACCCGTCGGCCAGAAGTGCCATCGAATTGAACATCCGACCGGCGACGATCTCGGCCACCATCGTCGCCAGAGTCAGGGCGATGACGCGCCAGACCGCGCGCTCCCGATGCCCGGATTCATTACTGATGCTGCCGTGTTCGTGGTGTTCGGTCGGTACCGTGTGATTCGGGCTGCGCAGCACGTCTCGTACCCCTGGCGGCGAAAGTACCCAGCTTTTGCCGGCGTTTCCAATCCCCCCGGGCCGCGCCCCCGGGCCGCGCCCCCGGGCCGCGCCTCGATGCCGCGCCT
>JBGTMF010000198.1:0-15873 GCA_041743795.1 Thermodesulfobacteriota bacterium
CCCTGTGCGGCGCGGTGGGCGGATCGCAGGCAAACGCGACCGACAGCGCCTCCTGCGGTGGCGCACTCGGCTGGAATTCGACGAATCGGTAGCGGGCCATGGCAATGCCTTCGGCGAGCGTGCGCAGCGAACGCGGCGCGAAGTCACGCGGCAAGACGACGCTGACACGTCGGGCCCCCTCCCGTTTGGCGAGCGTGGCGATTCGATCGGCAAGTGCGAACAGAATCTTGACGGACGGTTCGCCGTCACCGCCGAGGAGCGCGATCGACTGCGGCGCGACTGCGTTGTGCGTCTGCACGACGACTTCCTGGTCGGCGGCGCCGCGAAACCGACGCCGCTGTGCCTCGCGGATGATGTTGCCCTTACAGCGCCGGTCGAGCTCGCGGATGATCGGGTGTTCCATCCAGCGGCGGCCGACGACGAGCAGCAAAGGGGCCTTGTCATTGACCGCCTTGGTCACGGTGCAGACGCTACATTTGGTCATGTGCACTCCCCTCGGCGGCGCCGTTGGTGCCTGCGTCCAGTGCGTTGCGGGTCAGATAGTCCAAGGCGATCTGCATTTCATCGCCAGTCAAAGGCGGCACGCCACGCCGCGCCATCTCTCCCTGCATGCGGTCGAGCATCATCTTCCAAGTGGCCGCCGTCATCACCTCGGGTGGATACAGGCGGTGGCAGCTGGCGCAGCGCTCCTCGTAGAGTTTGGCGCCGGCCGAGTTCGGCTCCGGCAGGGATGGCGTGCAAGCCGCGGCCAGCAGGCAGGCGGCGATAAGGGCAACTTTGCAAGCCGAAGGGCTTCGTCGCAGAGAGGTCAACGCCGGGTGTAGTCCCAGAGACGTCGACGCCGGTCGTCGACGCACCGTCGGCAAGTGGCTCACGCCAGTTCACGGCGGTAGATCGCCGCCTGGCCAAAACTCTCTTCGACGCCGACCTCGATCCAGAACAGCGAATCGATCCCCTCGGCGGCGAGTTCGGTCTCGAGCTCGCCGACCAGGTACTGTGCCAGTTCCTCCGCCGACGAGTGTACGATCGGCAAGAGAATCGCGTCGCCGGTGGGAAAGACGAACTCGTCGGCTTCGTAGGTGATCGCGATCTGCTCGCCGCGCTCCTCGATCGTCAGGCAGTCGCTGCGCGCGGGGACGAGAAAGCGCTCGTCCAAGCGGTCGCAGAGCTTGCGCGCGATTCGCTTGACGACTCCGAAATCGACGACATACCCCTGCGCCCCGAGTCGTCCCTCGGCAGCGACGCTGACGCGGTAGTTGTGCCCGTGCAAGCGCTCGCGAAAGCCGGGGTAGGCGATGAAGTGGGCGGCGGAAAACTTGAGATAGTCCTTGGTGACCTGGACGCGAAACGACTCACGAGAATCGGTCATATCCCTGTCGTTAGCGGGGATTGAAGCAAAAGAAAACGTGGCCGCATACGGCAGTGGGTGGACGGTCCGGGCTACTCGGGAGCTATTGCAGCGGGCTGCTGGGCTTTTGTCGCCTCGCGTTGTAACCAGCCGATATGACGAATCGCGAATTCTCGGGCGTGACAGTGTCGGCGAAAGCGAATGTGTACTTTGCAGGGCGCGTGATCAGCCACTCCGTCGTTTTTGCCGACGGTGCGAAGAAGACCCTCGGGGTCATCCATCCGGGCGAGTATCACTTCTCCACGGCGGCGCCGGAACGAATGGAGATCGTAGCCGGCGATTGCGAGGTGCGGCTCGACGGCACCGAGGAGTGGCAGCGGTACGGTCCGGGGAGCTCGTTCGACGTCACCGCCGACAGCGGCTTCACCATCCGCGTTGCCGATGGCTTGACGGAATACGTTTGCTCCTTCGGGTGAGATGGTCACTGCTGTCGGCCGCGCAGCGGCATTACCACCGCGCGTAGCGCTGGAAATACGTCCGACCACGGGCGTGGGCTCCGGATTTGCCCGGGCGGAGCTTCCGAATCTCGCCGAAAGTCTGGCCGATGCCGGCAAGTGGTTGCTACAAGCCGAGTCATGGATGCGGGCGAAGTGAATCGTCTGCGCGAGCCGACGGCGCGGGTGGCGGAACTCGCGGCGGCCGCGCAGAAGCGCGCGCCGCTCGAAGCCGTCGAGCTTCTCGAGGCGGAAGGCGATGAGACCATCGTCGCGGTTCTCTTACGGGAGAACCCGGCGCTCGCCGACGAAATCCTTTGGGCGTTCCCCACCGAGCGGCGACAGCGCATCCTCGACGCGGCGCCGGCCGAGCGCCGCGAGCAATGGTCGAAGAATCACCTGTATCCGGAAGACAGTATCGGCCGGTTGATGGATCCACCGATTGCCGTACTCATGCCCGAACAGACCGCGGGCGAAGTGATCGAACGCCTCCGCGCGATCGTCAAGAAGACGCTCGTCACCTACGGATGGGTGGTCGACGACGTGGGCCGATTACAGGGGGTGGTCGTCTTCCGCGACCTTCTCTTTGCCCAATCGGCGCAACCGATCAGCCAGATCATGGTCGTGGAGCCATTCTCGCTGCGCCCCGAAATGTCGCTCACCGAGGGGATGCGCGCGGCGCTGGCGCGGCACTTTCCCGTCTATCCGGTGTGCGACGACTCGGGTCGCTTGGTCGGCATCGTGCGCGGGCACACTCTGTTCGAGCAACAGGCATTCGAGCTCAGTGCCCAGGCGGGCGCCATGGTCGGCGTCGAGAAGGAGGAACGGCTGGGAACGGCCTGGCCGCGCAGCCTGCGATTTCGCCACCCCTGGCTACAGCTCAACTTGGTAACGGCCTTTGCCGCGGCGGCGGTGGTCGGCGCCTATCAAGAGACCCTCAACCAACTCGTCGTCTTGGCGGTGTTCCTGCCGGTCCTCGCCGGTCAAGCCGGTAACACGGGCTGTCAAGCGCTGGCCGTGGCGCTGCGCGGAATCACGCTCGGCGAGCTTCAGTCCGGTCGCGCCCGTGTGGTGATCGCCAAGGAGGGTCTGCTCGGCTTCTTGAACGGTGCCCTGGTCGGCGTGACGGCCGGCGTTGCTATGTTCGCCTTTGCCCACTGGCAGGAGAACCCGCACGCGTTGCGCTTGGCGATTTGCGTCTTCCTCGCCATGGCTGCGAGTTGTACCGTCAGCGGCATTGCCGGTGCCATCATTCCTCTGGCATTGCGGCGATTCGGCGCCGACCCGGCTACGGCGTCCAGTATCCTCCTGACGACGGCGACTGACGTGGTCAGTCTGGGAGCCTTTCTCGGTCTGGCCACCTGGCTCGTCCTCTGAGGGCGACGCTCGCGTAAGAGAAACGTGGGCACTATGCCGGGCGCGTCGCGGCGCGGCGCAGGCGATCGGCGATGGCGCGGCCAATGCCGGCCTGCGGCGGGGCGATTGCGTAGATGTGGCGAAGATCGCTGTCGTCGAGTTCGCGCAGGCAGGCGAAGAGACGTGCTGCCGCCTCCTCGAGGTCGTTTGCCGGAGACAGAATGCAGACGCGCGCGAAACCGTCGGCGTCGTCGACGGGTCCCATCGCCAATAATGCGGCATCGTCACGCCGCATCGTCGGCACTTCGGCTGGCGAGTCGATCAAACTGACGCGGACGCTGGGCGAGTAGTGGCGCGGGGTCTGTCCCGGGGCCTGCACCGGCTCACTCGCGGCGGCTATCCGCACCGGTCCGATGATCTGCTCGATCGCTTCCACGCTCACCGCACCGAGCCGCAGCAAAGTCGGCTCGCCGGTGGTGAAGGCGACGATGGTCGATTCCAATCCGACACGACAGGCACCGCCGTCGAGGATCATCGGTACGCGTTCGCCCAACTGGGCGTCGACGTGTTCGGCGCGCGTCGGGCTGACGTAGCCGAACGGATTGGCGCTCGGTGCCGCGATCGGCCGCCCGGCTCGACGAATCAGCGCGATGGCGACCGGGTGATCCGGCAAGCGCACAGCCACCGATGGCAGGCCGGCGGTGACGATGTCGGGAATCCTCGAGCGCTTGGCAACGACGATGGTCAGCGGCCCGGGCCAGTACGCCCGCAGCAAGGCACCCGCTGCTGCCGGGGGATGCTCGGCGATATCGGCCAACTCAGCCGCCTCGCCGATGTGGACGATCAGCGGATTGAACGATGGGCGCTGCTTGATGGCGAAGATGTGAGCAACGGCGCGTGCATTGGTAGCGTCGGCGCCGAGGCCGTAAACAGTCTCGGTAGGAAAGGCGACGCAGTGGCCGTCGCGCAGCAGCGCCGCGGCGGCGGCGATCGATTCCTCCGTTGCCGGCGTCAACATGAGCGGACCGGCAGCGCCAAGCCGGCTGCTCGCATTCGGCGGTTTGCCTGGTAGCGTCGTCGGGGTGCGGGAGATGACTGTGTTGGCATGGGCCTTGGCGCTCTCGGTGGTGCTGTCGTCGCTGGCCGGCTGTCGCCGCCAGGCGCCGCTCGATGGTACGCCACTTTACGCTCCGTTCAATCCGCGCAAGCCGATCGCCGTCGTAGCTTCACACAGCACCGGCGGTAGCTATGAGGTGGCCGTGCGCAGCCTCATGCAAGGCCGCTTGGCGCTGCGCGTCGAGAGCATCGCGCTGGTCGGCCGCGGCGAGCCGCAATTGATCGACGGCGATCTTCACGAGTGTGTTCTTGGCGGTGGTGAGCGCACGCGCGTCGCCGCCGGTGTTCTGCCGGCCTCCGGCGGCGACGGAGAGGCGAACGTCGCCGTCGTCGCCAGCGCAATCCCGATCGACGATCCCGGCCGCTCGATGTACCGCGAGTGGGCCTGGCTGCGGCGTCCCGACGAGATCGACGCCATCGACGCGGAACTGGCCCGGCTGACGGGGATGGGCCGTTGCGACACCTGAAAAGGCTCTTCCTCACGGAGGAAGAGAATCGAGGAACTAAAGTCAGCGGCCGGGGCGCCGAGGGTCTCGCAGGAGGCGCCAGTAGCAGAATACAGTGAGGGCGGTGACCGTGCCGCAGCTGACGATCATCAGGAACCATCCGGCGGCTGTCACGGCAATCGCTCCGCCGCCGCCCAGCGGCGACCGGCGTGGTGAACCGCGTAGACCAACCAGGCCGAGAGCACGGCGATGAAACCGACGGCGATAGCTACCTCTCTTTGACTGGCTATCTGCGCCGCGTAGCTCGTCGCATTTTCGCTGAGGAACATCACGAAGATCGCCAGCAGATACGTCGGCGAAACGTATTTGACGAGGAAGGCGAAGCCCGGCGGCAAGCGCATCAGCGCACCGCGCTCGATCTCGGCGATGCCGGCCTGCGTGCCCAGCACCCATGAGAAGACGAGGACGATGGTCGTCGCCAGAACGAAAATGCCGACTTGGCCGACCCAGAAATCCATCGCGTCGAGGGCCATCAGATCGCGACTGAAATGGACGACGAGAGCGGTGCCAGACGATGAAACCAACGCCAGCAATGCGACGGCGCGCCGGCGCGTGAGGGCCAGGCCTTCTTCGAGAAAGGCGAGTACCGGCTGTAGCATCGAGATCGATGATGTGACGGCGGCGAGGAACAGCAGGAAGAACCAGAGGAATCCGAAAAAGGATCCCAGCGGCATGTGTTCAAACACCATCGGCAGCGTGTAGAAGCCCAGGCCGAAAGTCGATCCTGCGACTTTCTCCACCGGTGCCGGACCGAGAAAGATGAATGCCGCCGGTATGGTGATGAGGCCGCCCAGGCATAGCTCGCAAAACTGATTGGTCGACGTCGCGGTCAGGCCGGACAGCACGATATCGTCATCCGGCTCGACGTAGCTGCTGTAGCTGACGATGATTCCGAAGCCGATCGAGATACTGAAGAAGACCTGCCCGGTTGCCTGTAGCCAGATGTCGGGGTTGGCCAGCATGCTCCAGAGGGACTGGCCGGGAGGGATTTTCGGGTTCCACATGAAGCCGAGACCGTTCAACACATTCTGCTCGGGCAGGTCCACATTGGGAGTGCCCAGCGTCAGAACCCGCACCAGGACGATCACGGCGCAGACGATCAACAGTGGCATGGCGACGCGGCAGAAGGCCTCGATGCCGCGGCGGATGCCGCGGTAGATCAACGCGAAGTTGATCGCCATCGACAGCGCCAAGGCGAGCAGGATAGGCGAATCCAGCCGACTGGTGATGCTGCCATTGGCGTGAGTGCCGACCAGCGTCTCGAAGAAGTCGGCATAGGCGCGCGGCTCGCTTCCCAACGACATCCGCCCGGTCGCGTAGGACCAGGCGTAGGCCATGCACCACGCCTCGATGTAGACGTAGTACATATACACGACCAACGGCACGAGGACGGCGAGCACACCGAGAAAGTGTCCGCCTCGCCATCCGGTGGCGATGCGGAAGATGCCGGGGGCGCTGTTGAACCCGTGCCGGCCGCCGCGCCGGCCGATCGCCCACTCGGCCCAGCAGATCGGCACCGCGATGATGAGAATGGCGATGAAATAGGGAATCAGGAAGACGCCGCCGCCGTATTTAGCGGCGAGGCCAGGAAATCGCAGGAAGTTGCCGAGACCGACGGCTGATCCCGCGACGGCGAGGACGACGCCGAGCCGCGAGGCCCAACGTTGCGGGGCGGGGCGGTCAGCTGCGGTCATTCGGGCAGCGGGCGACGAGCGTATCTCCCCGCCACTCGAGCGGGATGCGGCGCAGTGACTTTCCCGCCGGCGGGCCTTCGATACAGAGCCCGGTTGCTGGGTCGAACAGGGCCCCGTGCGTGGCGCATTGGATGAAGCATTTGTCTTCGGTGAGGAACTGATTCTCCACCCAATCCATCGTCATCGGGATGTGCCGGCACTGGTTGACGAAGGCGTGGAACTCGCCGCCGCGATGGACGACGAACCCCTCGATCTCTCTCCCTTCGCAATTGAGGAAGAATTTCTTCGTCGCCCCTTCGCTCAACTCGCCGCGCCGCAGCACGGCGATGCTCTGCGCCGCCATCGGCCGCTTTTCTACCTGCTGGCAGAGCTCAAGCCAATCGCGCCGGCGGCGATTGCGCCGGCCCGCGAAGTCTGGCTCAATGACTCTTTTCTACGACTTTATCCGGAGGGTCGACCATGATTCGAGTTTGGGCGATTGTCATGACATCGATTGCGCTGGCGGTGAGCGGCGCGGCAGCAGGGGAGAATCCAGTGGTAGAAATGAAGACATCCGCGGGCGCGCTGAAGATCGAGCTGTTCGCCGACAAGGCTCCGGAGACCGTGGCCAATTTTCTCGCCTATGTGAAGGACGGGCATTACGACGGCACCGTGTTCCACCGCGTCATCCCCGGATTCATGATCCAGGGCGGTGGATTCGGCCCGGACATGGGCGAGAAGAAGACCAAGGCGCCGATCAAGAACGAGGCGACGAACGGACTGAAGAACGAACGGGGAACGCTGGCGATGGCGCGCACCTCGGATCCGAACAGCGCGACGGCGCAGTTCTTCATCAACGCGGTCGATAACGCTTTCCTCGACCACAAGGACACCGGTCAGGGCTACGGCTACGCGGTTTTCGGCAAGGTGACGGACGGTATGGCCGTGGTCGACGAAATCACCAAGGTGAAGACCGGCAACAAGGGGATGCACCAGAACGTGCCGCTCGAGTCGGTCGTCATCGAGAGCGTCACCGTCGTCGAGTGACGGCGGCCGGCACTGGCGTCATCTTCGATTTCGACGGCGTGATCGTCGATTCGGAGGAGTTGCAGTACCAGTCGTACAGTCGCGTTCTGGATCAATTCGGTGCCGCCGTCTCGCGCGAGGAGTACGAGCGCGAGTGGATCGCCGCCGGACTGGGGCCGGAGTTCGCAGTTCGCCAGTTTGCCCTGCCTATCGAAGCCGACGAGCTGCGACGTCGCAAGGAACCGATCTACCACGAGATGCTGCGCAGCGATGCGCGGCTGATTCCCGGCGCGGCAGCGCTCATCGAGCTGCTGTCGCGATCGATGCCGCTGGCCGTGGCGACCAATTCGACCGCGGCCGACCTCGATCTCGTCTTCGACCCGTTCGACCTGCGCCGCTTCTTCACGGCGGTGGTGACGCGAGAGGACTACAGCGGACGCAAGCCGGCGCCGGACGCATTCCTGGTGGCGGCCGCACGCCTCGGCCTGCCGCCCGGCGCGTGCGTCGTCATCGAGGACGCGACGAAGGGCGTCATCGCTGCCGAGCGGGCGGGGTGCCCGTGCATCGCGATTCCAAACGATTTCACCAGGCGCAACGATTTTACTCGCGCCTCCGTCGTGTTAGACGGCATGCATCAGGTGACCGGCGAATTGATCCGGGACCTGGTCGAGAGGCACGCCAGCGGCTGATTCGGCGGGACAGGGGAGGGCAGGACGTGAGCTACAGCGCCGAGTTGATCATACGGTTCCTGGTGACCGCGTTCTTCGCCATCGTTTTCCTGCAGTCGGCTGTCGACAAGATTCTCGACCGCGAGGGGAACCTCGCCTACTTCGGCGATCACTTCAGATCGAGTCCATTGCCGCCGGATATGGTGCCGCTTCTCCTGACGGCGATCACCGTCCTCGAGGCAATGGCTGGAGTGCTCTGCGGCCTCGGCATCGTCTCGGGCAGCTGGACGCGCGGCGGCTTCGGCATCGCCGCCTCGGGTGTGGCGATGTCCGGCGTCGCGCTACTCGGCCTGTTGCTCGGGCAGCGTCTCGCCAAGGACTACGCCGGAGCCGCGGTCATCGCCCCGTACTTCGCGGTCGCGCTGATCGGACTGACCGCGTTCTGAGGCCAGGCCTGGCGCTTACATCCCCGGGAGATTGGCCGTTGCAACTGTCGCCCCGACTCGACTAGTAGGTTGCGTTGGGGGGAGTCGAGTATGCGCGGAGTCCGGGTTTTGCATGTTGGGCAGGCGGTGCGTCGCGGCGCACGATTTGCGATTGCACTGATCGCGCTCTCGGCGGCGGCTCCGGCTGCAGGTGTACAACCAGTGTTCGAGCCGACCGGAGGGTCGTTCTACGACATGCCCTGGCCGTTCGAACTGCGGCGCGATCCCGACGGCACGGTGGCCTTGGCGGGCTTTCCCTTTACCGCAAGTCCCATCGTGCAGAACTTCGCCACGGCGCTCGAAGAGGTGCCGGGCTTCGGCCTCAACTCGGGGGTATTCGTCAAGTTCGACGGCGATATCGACGCCGGCTCGCTACCGGACCCGACCGCGTCGGCGGCCCCCGGGGCGTCTGCCTTTCTGATCAACATCGACAAGAAGTCGAAGCGCCGCGGCCAGCGGATACCGCTGTGGACGGAGTTTCGCTCGGCTGGCGACGCCTATCGCGATCCCCATCTTCTGGGGGTCATGCCTGTGCCGGGCAACCCACTCGACCCAGGTACGCTGTATGCGTACGTACTCACCGTGGCGGTGCTTGGTGATGATCTGGCGCCGCTGACTGTGCCGCCTTTGATTGCCAGGATGCGAGCGGAGACGCCCGCAGGAGCCTACGAGCAGGCGGCGTTGCCCCTTTTCCAGCAGCTCTGGTCACAACTCGAAAAGCGCGAGGGAATGTCGCGCGACGACGTTGCCTGCGCGACGATCTTCCGCACCGCGTCGCCGGCCGACGGTCTCGTGGCCACGGAAAAAGTGATTGCCCGGAAATACAAGAGAGTCGTCAGCAACGTCGCCTTCGTCAGCGACAACGGCAGCTACTGGCTGCTCAGCGGCGACATGATAGCGCCGCAGTTCCAGACCGGCACGCCGCCGTTCACCGCGGCCACGGGCAAGTTTGCGTTCGACGCCGCGGGACGTCCGATCGTGCAGCGCGAGGAGACGCTGAAGTTCCTTTTGTCGCTTCCCAAGGAGCGGGACGACGACAGCGTCCGCATGCCGCGGGGTGGGTGGCCGATCGTCCACTATATGCACGGCACGGGCGGCAGCCGCTTCAGCTTCATCGGCGAAAACATCGCCGGTCGTCTGGCCGAGAACGGCATCGCCGTCATCGCCATCGACCAGCCGCTGCACGGCATGCGCCTGGGAGCCACGCCGGACGGCACCAATTTCTACAACCCCCTCACGCCATTCGCCCTGCGCGACAATCCGCGCCAGGCGGCTGCCGATTCGCTGACCGTGCACCAGGCGGCGGCTCGCTTGCGGTTGCCGCCAACAATAATTCCAGGGCCGCCCGGGGCCGGCTATCTGCTACCGAGCAAGCGGATCAAGTTTGCCCGCTCGCACCGCATGGTGATGGGACACTCGCAGGGAGGCACCACACTGCCCCTTTTCCTCGGCGTCGTGCGGCAGGTGCGCGGCGCGATGCTGTCGGCAGGTGGCGGCCACATCATCCTCAACGTGTTGACGCGCGAGCAGCCGTTCTTCGCCGGCCTGACGCTGCGCGCGCTCGTCGAGCTACTGCTCGAGGGTCCGGTCGACCTCTTCCACCCGGCGATCCACCTCTTGCAGATGGGCAGTGAAGTGTCGGAGCCGCTCGTCTACGCTCGTCGCTTCGGTATTGAACGGAGGCGCGGTCCGCTCAACGTGTTGTTCACCCACGGCATGCTCGACGGCTACGTGACGACGCCGATGACACTTTCAATGGTCGCGGCCGGCGGCTATCCGCTGATTGCGCCGACCTTCCCGCCGATCGCCTTTCCGGAGCTCCCCGGGTACGACTACCAGGAGGCGTTCGACCTGGCCGGACTGCCGACGCTGACGCCGCCCGTTTCCTCGAATCTGCAGAAGGGCCGCCGCTACGCCACAGGCGGCGCTCTCCTCTACGAACTGGACGGTCACTTCCCTGTCTTCAACAACCCGACCACCCAGGCACAGTTCGCCGAGTTCCTGCGCTCACTCGCCTACGACGACGCCGGGGTGATCGCGGCGCCGTAGGGTAGGGCCCGCCAGGCGCATGCGCGGCACACTGTCCGCCGCGGTCCGTCGCAGGGCGGCGAAGTAGGCTGCGCTCAGACCTCCCAGGTGTCGCCCTGGTTGAAGAGGGTGTCGAGGTCGGGCTTTTTCAGATTGTCCTTGGCCGCCTGCACCTGCGCCTGCATAGCCGAGTCGTAGGTCGGCCGTTCGACGGCGCGAAAGACGCCGACCGGCGCCGGAAAGCTCGGCGGTTGCAGCGTGCTGAGAAGGAAGGCGAGGGCCGGATCCTGCTCGTCGTGAACCAAGAGGTCCGCTTCGGTGAACCCGTCGGCGAGTTTGACGACCTCGAGCTTGTGTCCGGCCATGCGAATACCCTTGTCGCGATCCTTGCCGAAAACCAGCGGCTTACCGTGCTCGAGAAGCAATTGACTGTCCGCCTTGCGGTCCTTGTCGGTGATCGCGGCGAAGGCGCCGTCGTTGAAGATGTTGCAGTTCTGCAAGATCTCGACGAAGGAGGTGCCGCGGTGCTCCGACGCCCGGCGAATTACGGTCTGCAGGTGCTTGGCTTCGACATCGACGCTGCGCGCTACAAACGTTGCCTCGGCGCCCAGCGCCACCGTGATCGGGTGTAGCGGGAAGTCGATCGAGCCGAGCGGTGTCGACTTCGTCACCTTGCCGCGCTCGGAGGTCGGCGAGTACTGTCCTTTGGTGAGACCGTAGATGCGATTGTTGAAGAGCAGGATGTTGATGTCGACGTTGCGGCGCAGCGCGTGCAGCAGGTGATTCCCGCCGATGCTGAGGCCATCGCCATCACCGGTCACCACCCACACCGTGAGGTCGGGTCGCGATGTCTTGAGACCGGTCGCGATCGCCGGTGCGCGGCCGTGGATGGAGTGGAATCCGTAGGTGTTCATGTAATACGGAAAGCGACTCGAGCAGCCGATGCCGGATACGAAGACTGTGTTTTCCCGCGCCGTGCCCAACTCGGGCATCAAGCGCTGCACCTGGGCGAGGATCGAGTAGTCACCGCATCCGGGGCACCAGCGCACATCTTGATCGCTGACGAAATCCTTGCGGCTGAGAGTTGCGGCTGCACCTGCGTCCGACATCAGTGTTTCTCCAAGAGAGAGTTGGCTCTGCGAACGATCTCGCTCACCTTGAACGGTTGGCCCTGGATCTTGTTGAGGCCAATGGCATCGACGAGGAACTCGGCGCGAATCAAGCGCACCAGCTGGCCCATGTTGAGCTCCGGGACGACGACATGCTTGAAACGCCCGAGGATGTCGCGAAGATCCGGCGGCAGGGGATTGATGTACCGAATGTGGGCGTGCGCCACCTTCTTGCCTTCGGCCTGCAGCTCCCGCGCAGCCGATTCGATCGATCCATACGTACTGCCCCAGCCGAGGAGGAGAACATCGCCCTCCTGCGGGCCGTTGAGTTCGGTCGGTGGGATCTCGCGCACGATGCCGGCGACCTTGCGGCTGCGCACGCGGACCATCTGCTCGTGATTCATCGGCGCGTAGCTGACGTTGCCGGTGAGATAGTCCTTCTCGAGTCCGCCGACGCGGTGCTCGAGTCCCGGCGTGCCGGGGATCGCCCACGGCCGCGACAGGGTTTCCGGATCGCGCAAGTACGGGTAGTAGCCTACCGGATCGGTGCGGAAGGCGAGTTCGATCTCGGGAAGATCCTTGGCGGCTGGAATTCGCCACGGTTCGGCGCCGTTGGCGAGATATCCGTCCGAAAGCAGGAACACCGGCGTCATGTAGCGGACGGCGATGCGCACCGCCTCGAAAGCCATCGCGAAACAGTCGGCGGGTGTTGCGGGGGCGAGGATGGGAATCGACGAATCGCTGTTGCGCCCGTACATCGCCAACATCAGATCGGCTTGTTCGGTTTTCGTCGGCAATCCGGTGCTGAGCCCGCCGCGCTGGATGTCGGCGATCACCAGCGGCAACTCGACGCTGAGGGCGAGGTTGATCGTCTCTGCTTTGAGGCAGACGCCGGGGCCACTCGTGGAGGTGACGCCGATGGCACCGCCGAAGGCCGCGCCGAGGGCAGCGCCGATACCGGCAATCTCGTCTTCGGCCTGAAACGTGTACACGTCGTAGCCCTTGTAGGCCGCCAGGTCGTGCAGGATGTCGCTGGCCGGTGTGATCGGGTAGCTGCCGAGGAATAGCGGACGGCCGGCCTTCTGCGCCGCGGCGATCAGACCCAGCGAAGCCGCGGCGTTGCCGGTGATGTTGCGATAACGGCCGGGAGCGATGGCCGCGGGCTTGACCGTGTAGGCCGTGCGGAAGACCTCGGCCGTCTCGCCGTAGTTGTAGCCGGCCTTGAGGACACGGCGGTTGGCCTCGGCGATCTCGGGACTCTTCTTGGCGAACTTGGCATCGATCCAGCGCAGCGTCGTCTCGATGTCTCGTTGAAACAGCCAGGAAGTCAGGCCGAGTGCGAAGAAATTGCGCGAACGCATCATCGTCCGCGTCGGTAGACCCATGTCGTTCAACGCGTTGATCGTCAGCTTGGTGATACTGACTTGAAAAAGTTGGAAGCGATCGAGCGACCCATCGGTCAACGGGTTTCCGGTAAACTCCGCCTTGGTGAGGTTCTGTTCGGTGAATTGCTCCTTGTCGATGATGAGGATTCCGTTCATCGGCAGGTCGGCGATGTTGACCTTGAGGGCAGCGGGGTTCATGGCGACGAGAACATCCGGCTGATCGCCCGGCGTAAAGATGTCGCGACTGGAGAAGTGTAGTTGGTACCCGCTGACGCCGGCCAGGGTGCCGGTGGGAGCGCGGATCTCGGCCGGGAAGTCGGGCAGCGTGCTGAGATCGTTGCCGGCGAGGGCCGTCTCGTTGGTGAAGTGCATGCCGGCCAGCTGCATGCCGTCGCCCGAATCACCGGCGAAGCGGATGACGACGTGGTCGCGTTCTTCGATGGTCTTCTGCGCGACCGAATCTGATTGCATGTTGGTCTCCTAGGACAGAGGGCCGGTAACATTGGCCCCAGGTGCTGCGACCGATACTGCCGCGTGGTGGGCGGCGAGAATACGCCATTTCCAGGTTGCAGCTAGTCGCATTTAGCCACGGGAGTGGTGGGTTTTCAACAAGGGATCAACCGGTTTGCACACGAACGGGGCTATCAGGCCGGACCTGCAGCGGCGGGCTTGGTGGTTGACGGTCGTGCGCTGGTGAGAGTGATCGAGCGGGGTGCGCCAGTTGTTTCGGCCGGCGATTCGATGAGCACCGATATTCCCAGTTCCTCTTCGAGCGAGGCGATGGCGTCCGGTTCGTACTGTTCGAGAAAGGCGGCCACCGCGGGCGCGATGTCGACGCGTAGCTGGCGCAGGCGAGGCGTTGCCAGCGCCGAGCTGCGAATCGAACGGAGAAGCTCGTAGGCGCTCGTCGCCGCTCCCTTGACGGTGCCGGTGCCGCCGCAGGTGGAGCAGGGCTCACACAAGCGCTGTGTCAGGCTTTCGCGGTTGCGGTGGCGGGTAAGTTCGACCAAGCCCAGCGCCGAGAATCCGTGGACTTCGGCCCGCGTGCGTTGGCTGCGCAGCGCCTCGGTGAGAGCCGACAACACGGCATCCTGGTCGGCGACGTGTTCCATGTCGATGAAATCGATGACGATGACGCCGCCAATATTGCGCAGGCGGAGTTGCTCGGCGATCGTTCGCGCCGCCTCCAGATTGGTTTCCAGAGCAGTGGAGCGCTGGTCGCTCTTGCCGACGAAGCGGCCGGTGTTGACATCGATCGATGTCAGCGCCTCGGTCGGGTCGATTACGATGTAACCGCCGGAACGCAACCACACCTTGCGCTCGAGCGCCTTGGCGATCTGCGCCTCGATGCCGTAGCGCTCGAAGATCGGCTCGTGCAATTCGTAGAGCTCGACCCGTGGCTGCCAGCGCGGCATCACGCTTTCGATGAACTCGAGAATGCGTTCGTAGTCGCGGCGGTTGTCGACGACGATCTTGCCGACGTCCATGACCCAGATGTCGCGCACCGTGCGCAGGATGACGTCGAGGTCCTGGTGCAACAGCGTCGGTGGCTCGGCGCTCTCCGCCCTGCGGCTGATCTGGTGCCATAGGTTGCGCAGGATGCGGAGATCAGCCTGGATCTCGCGCTTGGGAACACCCAGGCAGGCGGTGCGGACGATGACGCCGCCGCGCAACGCGGCAACGGACTCGACGGCCTGCTGCAGGCGCCGTCGCTCTTCTTCGTCCTCTATACGGCGGGAGACGCCCACCTGCTGACTGGCGGGCAGGTAGACCAACAGGCGCCCGGGCAGGGAAATGTTCGACGAAACGCGCGCCCCTTTGCTGCCGATCGGCTCCTTGCCGATCTGCACGATGACCTCCTGTCCCTTCTGCAGCCGCTCCTCGATCGGCGGCAGAGCGGCGGCGTCACGCCGGTGCGCACCGGCTAGCGGGTTCGGTGTGGCGGCGCCGTCGTTGACCACCTTTTCATCGTCTTCCGCTACGGGGTCGGTGTAGTCCGCTACGTCGATGGGGTAGAAATCGGCGCCGGCGAGAAAGACGGCTTTCGGCAAGCCGATGTCGACGAAAGCGGCTTGCATGCCCGGCAACACGCGCGTCACGCGGCCTTTGTAGATACTGCCGGCGATGCCCCGTTCGCGAGCGCGTTCGATCTGCACCTGGAGGATGCGAGCGTTCTCCATGGTGACGACGCGCGTCTCCTGCGGCGTCGAATTGATGATGATCTGGCGAGCCACGGCCTCAGGACTGACCGTCGGCGGTTTCGCCCGCTTCGCGCAGGAAGACCCCGATCTTGCGCATCGGCAGCGCTCGCGCCTGTGCCGGTTGCAGGGCGAAGAGGGCGGCGAGGACATCGCTCGGCTTGACTGAGCCGCGCTCACCGAAGCGAACGTCGATCTCGATGTGACTGTCGCCGCTGCGCTCGAGTCGGCTGACGAACGGCAAAGCATCGACCTCGCGTTGGCCCCGCTTGGTGTGGCGCCGGATGGGAAACTCTGTGGCGGTGGCGAACGTCGAAACGGCGGCGTCGATGGTGGCCTTATCGGCCGCCAGGCCGCCGACGTCGACGCGGTAGCGAAACCCGGAAAGGGTCTGATCCGGGCTGGCGCAGCGCAACGACACCTCGCGGGCGCCGTTGATGATGAGCCCCGCTGGCAGTTCGCGCCCCAGCGCGGCGGCCAA
>JBGTMF010000199.1:0-6283 GCA_041743795.1 Thermodesulfobacteriota bacterium
CGGCCTCGTTGAAGATGGCACCGCCACCGGCCATCCCTCCGTCGCCACCCACGTCGCCCGGGCCCCCGGTGCCGCCGGTGCCGCCGCGCGCCGTGTTGCCGGTGAACAAACACCGCGTGGCGGTCAGCATACCCCGGTTGAAAATACTGCCGCCGCGACCCGCTCCACCGTCCTCACCCGTGCCGGCGGTGCCGTTTACACCGCGCGCCTCGCCGCCGGAAAGAGTCAGAAACCGCAGGGTAAGGTTGCCGCCGGAGGCAACGCGAAAATGCCGCATCACCGTACTACTGATATCGACAATGATGCCGTTGGCCGCTTCCGGGCCTTCGATGATGATGGCTGTGGTAATGTTGAACGCCGACGGGCCGTCGGTTGTGTCGCCGATGATCGTCAGGTTGAGCGTCGCGTCGCTGACCATCGTCAGCGCGGCAGCGAACCGAACGGTGTCGGTGCCCGCGAACGAGCCGCTCACTTGATCCGCCTCGGGGACTGTCAGCGCTCGACCTAGCGCGACGTTGGCGTCACCGTCGGCGTTGGCGAGGAGAATCGCCTCGCGCAGCGTCAACACCGCGTCGGCGGTCGTGTTGTCGGCCGCCGAATTGACCGTGAGAATCGCCCCATTGGCAGCGCCGGCGACCGTCGCCACAACCAACACCGCGAGAACCAGCCCTCGACACCACCGATACTCCATCACGCCTCCCCGCCGGCTTCTCCGACCCACCAGTACTACCAAATACTAAAGGGGCGTAGATGTCTGCCCTCAATCGATTCGCCACCGCATCGTCGAGAAAGTCCTCCAGAACCTCGGGATGCTGCAGTCTCGGATTCTCGAGCACACCGCTCACCAAAGCCGCCTCACGCCGAAATCGTCGAACGGCTTCTCGTTGGAGACCAAGGGCATGCGTTCGATCCGCGCTTGGGCGATCAGAAGCCGGTCGAACGGATCGCCGTGGGCGAAGGGAAGCGCGCCGGCGAGCGCCGCATGATCCATTCCAACCGCCAACCGCTCGCAATCGTAGTCGTCGAGAATGGCAGGAAATCGGGCGGCGACCTCCTGGAATTCCGGCAGTTTGCCGAGTCGGAACTTGGTCGTGATCTCAAACGCGGACGCAGCACTGACGACGAGCGTGTTCGCCTCGTCGGCGATCGCAGCGCGTGCGGCGCGGGAGAGCCTGGGGCTGCCGCTCAGCGTCCACAGCAATGCGTGGGTATCGAGCAGCAGCCTCACTTCAGACCCCAAGCCCTGAGTTCCTCGTCTGGCAACGGTTCGAAGAACGCATCGCTCAATTCGAATTTGCCCTGCATCGCCCCCAGCAGCCGCTTCTTCTTCTGAGGTGCCTCGCGCACCAGCCGAACCACCGGTTCCTTGTTGCGCGCGATCACCACCTCCTCGCCCGCGAGTACCTTCTCGATGAGCCTGGAGAGATGGGTCTTGGCCTCATGAACACTGACAGTCGTCGCCATGTCGAAAGCTTAGTCTGTCGCGTGACTAAGCTCAATCCGCGATAGTGGCCAGGGGGGCCGTGCCCAGCGACGGCAGAACACGCTTCCTGACCCTGCCTTAAAGAATAGACCGGCGGAGTCCGCTCAAAACCCCTCTCCCGCATGACTCGCGGGAGAGGATTCAAGGTGAGGGTTCAGCTCCGACCTTCCGGAAAACTGGCATTCACCTGCTTACCGTTTTGCCCCCTCCAGGTCAGCTGCCCGTATGCCGCCGGCGCAGCCAAGGTAGAGAGCGGAGACGTAGTACGGACGGGGCCGGGGTTCGGAATACCGCTGCGAGGTGGTCACATCGATCTCCGCTGTGCTACGTCCGCCGGACACTTGCACGAGAGGAGATTCTCATGTCGCCAGCCCTCGAGATCGGAACCAAGTTCGTGGAGCTCGCCAAGGCGGGAAAGGAGTCCGAGATCCTGGACCAGCTTTACGACCAGAACATCGTGAGCATCGAGGGGCAGGGCAGCGAAGCGATGCCCGCCCGCATGGAGGGAATGGAAGCAATCCGCGGCAAGCACCAATGGTGGTTCGAGAATCACGAGATCCATTCCACCAGCGCCGTCGGTCCCTTCATCGGTCACCGCGACGATCAGTTCGCCGTGCAGTTCAGCATGGACGTCACCCCCAAGGGAGGCGAACGAATGCAGATGACTGAGGTGGGCCTCTTCACGATCAAGAACGGCAAAGTTGTTCAGGAAGAGTTCTTGTACCTGATGGGATAGTCGACGGCGGGCTTCGACTCGCCACTGTCTCGGCTAGAGTGGCCGCGGCGACACGGGACCACCAGCGTTCGTACTGGCGACTCGGACGACTCGATACATACGTGCCCGTTGCCCCCCCGACACATGCGAGGACGATGGCTTCAATCGAAGTTGGATGAATGGGAAGCGCACTCCGAACCGTGACAATCGTCACAGGACTTCTCTGCGCAGCGCTCGCGTGCAGCTGCGGGCTCGTACGAGATCCTCACATCATTCGGGCATACGACGGCCTGGAACGGCCTCGAAGCGAGGTCGCCATTCACACTCGTGGAGCGACATTCCTTCAGGCCGTTCCAAAGCACACATGTCATCGTTCAAAAGGTGGATGGCGTCCAGATCGACAACTTCTGGGATTACGAGGGAATCGAGATCTTGCCCGGGACACATACCATTGAGGCGTCCTACTTTGATGCGACGAGCAAATCCGTTTCCAATGTTTCAGTCACGTTCGAGGTGAATGCGGGTCGTCGATACGAGGTTCGCGGGAGCAGTCTCCCAATGGACGGGATTTTTGCAATGCGCGGCCAGTGGACAGCATGGATCGTTGACATGGAGTCAGGCGCCATCGTCGGAGGTACACCGCCTCCCGAATGAGATGGGTTTTGACGAGCAGGCCACGCGAGCGTCGCGACGGCGAGTGAGATCTTCAAAGCCCGACGCAGATGAATTACGCTGTTGCGACCTCATAGACCGATCACGCTCGGCTAGGGATCCGAACTACTGTCTCGCACCGGCCAGAGTCGCTTGAGCGCGGTTTTGTCCAAAGGAAATGCACGTCCCCCCCGTGTCAACGGCCCACGCTCGACCTGCTTCATTGTCGCCGCGTGGAGCCGTCGAATCGGTACGATACTCCCCAACTGACGGACGTCCGTCTCTATCCTGCACACTGGTCCCCGTCCAGTACGCAGTGGCTTCGATGTTGTCGAAAGGCAGCTCGTTTACCCGTGTCAGGTCCTGCCCAGCTCCGAGGCCAGCTCCGATTCTGAGGGCGCGGCCTAGCTCTTCCATCCCCGTCCGACATCGCCAGAAGCTGGTGGTCAGAACGGAAAGCTCCTCAACTCGGGGCAGGCGCCAATCGTTGTAACCGAGATTTGGCCGTTCACCTTGATTCATCTCGGATATGAAACGGAGTGCCTCGTCCCAAGTAAGCCCTGCCCACTGACTTTCGACCTTCGCGAAATTCGAGTCTGCCGTCCACATCAATCCAGTGGTCAGATCGCCAACGAGTCCATCAGTTCTCTGGTACCGGGTTTCAACGGTCTCTCCGGGGCGAATCGCTGTCGACGAGCACCCGACGTATGAGAATAAACTGGCACAGAAGAGAAGAACGGCCCTCGAACGACGCTTACAAGAGGGCAGCCAAATCATGAGCATTGATCTCGCAGTCACGGAGGATCTTGTTCAACAGGCCCGGGCCGATTGTCTCACACCGCTATGAACGGGAACCACGGCTGCCCGTCCGTTTCGGTGCCGGACGAAATGATGGTTACCGCGAACGCGAATCACGTCGAATCCAACTTTGGCAAGTGCGGCGATCAACTCCTTGCCAGTCGGCCGTCGGAACTTCGGCATCTACCCGATCGCGATGCGCTGAACACCGACGAAATCGAGTGACGCCTGTGGCTCACTTTCCACTTCCAGGCACAACTCAACGGTTTCCCGAACGCGCACCATCAAGTCGTCGAGCGAGCGGGCCTGCGTATGGCATCCGTGAAGTGCCGGCACGGTTGCCACATAGTAGCCCTCCGAGTCACGCTCGATCACCACATCGAATTCGCGTTTCATGGCGCCTCCGTTTCGATTTCGTGGATTCTACCCGGCACTCCACGATGAAGCTAACGCGTTGCCGGGCGTTCGCTTCGCTCACAGGGGGGCGCTCTTCACTTTTTCACTTCTGTGCGTGCGCCGTCACGGCGGCGGGCGAGAGGCCAAGGTAGCGCGCCACGTCGACGGCGCGAATCTCATTCTCGATCAGCGCCTAGTGGACGAACACTCAGGCGCCACTGACCGCGCGGGTGCGTTCGCGCCCGCGCAGACCTCATCCCCGTGGCCTCGATCACCTCCGCGCTGGGTGTTCGCTTCGCTCACAGGGGACGCTCTTCACTTTTTAGTTTCCATAGGTGCGCCGTCACGACGGTGGGCGAGATGGCAAGATAGCGCGCCACCTCGACGGCGCAAAGCGTGTTCTCGACCAGCGCGTCCGAGCCACCCACTCATTCCGCTCGCGCTAACGGGTTGAAACTCAGAGGTTCTTGATTGGCTCAGTTCAACGAATCCCGCGCAACGGCATAAAGGTTTGTCGTACCCCTCGCAGCTTTGCTACGAACGCCACATGCGCCCCGGCTTCGCGCCTCCACCGCCGTACGCCCTTCCGTCCCGTCGCAGGCCCGTACTTCCAACGTCTGATACTCGGGCGTTTCGTCAAATCTCCCTCATGTACGGCCCATCGTGCCTACCTGCTACCTGGGATCGTACTCCTCGCGGGTTTCGCGATCCCGAATCCGCCGCGCGAAGTCGAGGCTGGTCGAAGATACACCTTCTCTTGTTGTTGCTGATCGCGCTGGGCGCTCAGCCGTGCGTCGTGTCAGGGCAATCGATTCCACCCGGCCAGGAGGAGTTGATCAGTTCCATGGTGGGACGGGGGGCGACGCTGCCAGACGGCTGCAAGTTCGCAGGCGGCGGAATTCGTCCGGCCTCGATTCGCGTGGACTACACCTGTCCGGGTAAAGAAGTCGTGACCCTCGATCTGATTCATCCTCGGAGTTCCACTGATGGCGCAATCCGAACCAAGCGATTTGCGATCTCAGTATTCGGCGGGACCCCACGGCCGGCTCTGCTCGACGCGGTGGAATCGCTCGTCCGCGACCACGAGTCCGCCTTTCAATGGGGCATCGTCATTGATGATTCCAGAACCACGCGGCGGGTTCTGTTCTCCGTTCTCCTCGCTCTGCTTGCGCTGCTGTCGGTGTTCGATGCGATGCGGATGCCGGGCGCGAATCGCTCCGCTCTCCGTAACTGGATTGGCCCGTTGGTGATTGCCGCCGCAGTGTTCCTTTCTTTCCAGGGCCGGGCCGACCCGCCTGCCCACGGGGATACGGCTGTGGACCTGGCGCTTGGACGAGACTGCGTTCTGAGCGGCGGCGCGTCGTGCGTTGGCCACGCCGCGTCGGCCCTCGGCCTTCTTCAGGGGCAAGGTTTCACTTACGCGCTCGCCCTCTGGCTGTTTGCCGATCTGCCTATCGCGGGGCTCGGCCTCCTGGCGGCAGCCGTGCACGGCGTTGCTGCCGGTCTTCTCCACCATACGATCGCCCTCCGCTTCGGGAGCAGCGCGTGGCTGGTGTCCAGCTTCGCGCCGGCACTGGCGATCTACCTGACGGGCTTTCCCATCATCTGGAATCCGTCGTGGTTCACCTTGCCGATTGCCGTTGCCTTCCTCTCGACGCTCGCGATCGCTCGTGGATCCAATCTGATGGGCCCGTTCTGTGCCGGTGCCGCCCTGGCGCTCACCGCCGAGTCCCACCTTCTGTTCGGAACCTTCGTCGTCGCGGTATGCATGATCGCCCTCGTGATCGCCAAGCGGCCATTGTGGGCCGCCGCGATTCTCGCATACACCTTCTACCTGGCGATGATGGTCATCTCGCCTCTCAGTTTCCCATTCGACCTCGCGATCTTGAGAGCTTGGCTGGCCGCACATCAGATGATCGCCTTTGTCGGTATCGCGATGTTCGCCGCATCGGTGCCCGCAATGATCGCGACACGGCGTCGGCTACTCGTATACGACGGCGAAACGAGAGAACTGGCGGCTGCTGTCCTCTGGCTGGCTGCCGGACTCGGCATCGGCTTCGCCCTGCCGCTGGTTGTCTCTCGACCGCTCGAGATCCGGTACTGCGCGTTTCGGCCCATCGTGATCACCCGTTTCGGGAACGTGATCACTGATTTCGCTCCATCGTGATCAGCCGTTTCGGCATCGTGATCACGTATTTCGGGATCGTGATCAGCAATTACGGGATCGTGATCACGTAGCC
>JBGTMF010000200.1:0-12705 GCA_041743795.1 Thermodesulfobacteriota bacterium
AAGATCCGCGGCCAGGATCTGCCGCAAGACGCCGCCGATGCGCGTCTCTTCGTTGAAGGCCGGGATGACGATCAGACGGCGCTGCCGCGCCCCCGGCGCGGCGCCGACGACGACCGGCGGCGACTGCGCATCGCTAATCACGAGATTCCCCAGGGCTCGCCGAGGTCCAGGCGACGGTGATGTAGTGATTGGCCAACCCGTAGCGCAGCGTGCTCGCCAATCGCTTCAGCAGACTGGCGGGGTTTCGCAGATAATAGCCGGGGAGATTGGCGCGGACGTTCTTGCTCCGCGAATCGGCGCGGCTGAGCACCGAGCGCAGGCCAAACGGTTGCACCTGCGGCAAGGCCGCCATCTGCCGCAGCCGGTGCCCGGCCACCAGCCCATCGAGTTTCTTGCGCGTGAAGTCGTGCAGGTGGTGCGGGTTGGCGTCGACCGACGGCGTCGTCGGCACCGAAGCAATGAAGGTGCCGCCCGGGCGCAATAGGCGGAGAACGTTGTCGACGAAGCCGGCGGGGTCCGGCAGGTGCTCGATAGTCTCGAGCGAGACGATGCTGTCGAACGGTTCGTCACTTCGGAAATCCATCGCGTCGCTCTGCTGGAAGGAGACGCGCGCGTCGCCGTAATGCTCGCTCGCGTAGCCGATGGCATCGTGGGAAAGGTCGACACCGAGCACATGCGCGTCGTCGCCCAACAGATCTCCGAGGAGGCGCGAGCCGTAACCGACGCCGCAGGCGATATCCAGCACGCGCCCTGAACGACAGTGTCTCGCCGCGAAGCGATAGCGTTCCAGATGCAGTTCCAGTGTCGCCCGCGACACCTCGTCGCTGGTCAGCTCGTGCGGCACGAGTCGTTCTAACGTATCTGGATCGAAGGACACCGAACTCACACCCGCCTCCCACCTGGCTCGCGATCACCGCGGCAACCGGCGCGGCCACGAACCGCTCTAGTATCCGGGCCGGACGATGGCATGCAAGGCCGCATCGCCGTTCTCCCGCGGTGGACGGTCCCTCGCCCAAAGGGATAACCATCTTGAAACTCGCCTCGCTCGTAGGCAAAGGCAGGGAGGCATAGTTACAGGAACAGATAACCTGCGCGACTCAGCGCGCTCCGTAGAACCTATCGTTTCTCAGTCGAATGATGCGGCGACGGCAACGGGGGCCGCGCTAGCGAGGAATCGGAGGACCATCATGCGAACGCCACTGCTGGTAACCGATTTCCTCGAGCGCGCCGCGCGCGTTTACGGCACGAAGCTCGCCGTCGTCGACGGCCGCCACCGATTCACCTACCGGGAAATGCGGCAGCGGGTGCATCGATTGGCAAACGCGTTGCGCGCGCGAGGCATCCGCAAGGGCGAACGCGTTTGCATCCTCAGCCCCAACTCCCATTTTTTTCTCGAGAGCTTCTATGCGACCAGCCAACTCGGCGCGATTCTCGTGCCGCTCAACTATCGCCTCGTCGCTGCCGACCACGAGTACATTCTCAACCACGCCGGAGTGAAGGCCGTACTCGTCGATTGGGAGTACACTGCGATCGTCGATCAGATCCGTCCCCAATTGAAGACCGTCGAGCACTGGATCGTCGCCGGCGGCGAATCCGAAACGCCGCCTGGCTGGACCGACTGGGACGCGATGATCAGCGACGCCTCGGCCGAGCCTCCGCCGCCCATCGACCTCGACGAGGACGACGTCGTTTCGATCAACTACACGTCGGGCACCACCGCGCGTCCGAAAGGCGTCATGCTCACCCACCGCAACTGTTATCTCAACGCCTACAATATGATCGCCCATCTCGGCATCCGACACGACGAC
Source organism: Thermodesulfobacteriota bacterium (assembly GCA_041743795.1). Taxonomy (GTDB): domain Bacteria; phylum Desulfobacterota; class Binatia; order HRBIN30; family CADEER01; genus CADEER01. The sequence goes on from JBGTMF010000200.1 coordinate 1,809, forward strand.
GTCGAGCTGTGGACCTTGCCGATGTTCCACTGCAACGGTTGGGGTGGCGTCTACGCCCTCACCGGCATGGGCGGCACGCATGTCGTCCTGCGCGCGGTGGAGGGAAAGGCGATCTTCGATCTGATCGAGAGCGAAGGCGTGACCTTCGCCTGCATGGCGCCCGCCGTCCTGCGCGCCATCCTCGACTATCCGGATCGCCAACGCCACGAGATCCGAACGCGGCCGCGCTTCACCGTCGCCGGGGCGCCGCCGCCGGCGGCGTTCATCGAGCGTCTCGAAACCGAACTCGGCTGGACCTTTCTCGAGATCTACGGACTGACCGAAACGTCGCCGCTGCTGACGGTCAATCATCCCGACCACAACACTCGAGCCGACGACTGGTCGCGCCGATCCAGCGCCGGCACGGCGGCGATCGGGGTGCGCATCGAGGTGCGCGACGAGTCTGATCGACCCGTTCCCATGGACGGCGTGACGGTCGGCGAGGTATGCGCGCGCTCCAACGTCGTTTTCAAGGGGTACTGGGAACAGCCCGACGAAACGGCGGCCGCCATCCGCGACGGCTGGTTCCACAGCGGCGACCTGGCGGTGTGGGACGAGACGGGAAACGTCCAGATCGTCGACCGCAAGAAGGATGTCATCATCTCCGGCGGCGAGAACATCAGCTCTTCGGAAATTGAGGACGCCATCTATAAACACCCGGGCGTGCTCGAATGTGCCGTGATCGGGGTGCCCGACGAACAGTGGGGCGAAACCCCCCTCGCCCTCGTCGTGCCGCGCCAGCCGGGCGCGGTTTCCGAAGAGGAAATCGTCGCCTTCTGCCGCGAGCGGCTTGCCCACTTCAAGTGCCCGCGCGCGGCGCGAATCGTCGAATCGCTTCCCCGCACAGCAACTGGCAAGTTGCAGAAGTTCAAGCTGCGCGACGAGTTCTGGAGTGGCCGTCAGCGCCGGGTCAATTGACCCAACTTCTTGCCGCCAACCGTTAAAATGTCGTTGGCATTGACGCCACATATTGGCGCTTTCATCGTTCTTGCCCTACAAAGCCGCACCGTCGCCCGCACATCATATACTCAGTCATTCTATGGCACGATGCCTGCAGCGCTTCCGTGCCAGCAATGGCTGATTCGACAAAAGTTCTGGTCGTAGACGACAATCCCGACTGCCTCACGCTGGTCGGACGCATGTTGGGTAGCCACGGCTATCGCGTGCTCTCCGCGCAGAGTGGTCCCGCCGCACTCGAAATCCTCGAGACGGAGATTCCAGACATCCTTCTCCTCGATGTCATGATGCCCGGGATGACGGGATTCCAACTTCTCGAGAAGCTGCGCGAAAGCGCCAAGCACTACGCACTGCCGGTGATCATGCTGACCGCCAGCACCAACGACGACGACGTCCTGACCGCGTACCAATTCGGATCCGATTACTACATCACCAAGCCATTCACGTCGGAGCAACTCCGCTACGGGATCGACCTGGTGCTCGACCGCCCGGCCTCCGCGGCAATCTGATCGGGTTGACCGTCACCGAGGAGAGTCTGCTCCAGAGCGTTTTTTGCAGAATCAGGCTCGCAAAGATCTTCCTCAACGACCCTGCCATCGCCAAGTAAGAGAAACCACTCAACTCTCGATTGGGAAGAATGACAGCACCACTGGAGTCGACCTACGAGAGCGAATCCGTCGCGATGAATGCGACGCGGATTCCGATGGCCAGCGTCATCTTTCTGCTGGCAATCGGCGGTACCGGCTTTGTCGAATGGTTCTACCGCCCCCACCTCGTCGGTCGGTGGATGCAATTCTACGCCGTCGAAGTCTTGATCGTCGTTCTGCCCCTGGTATTTCGCCGTCGCCTTCTGCGCGAGCGGGTTTTCGAGCAGGTGGTCCTGGTGTCGTGGATCGGCGTCGTCCTGCTGATTCACTTCTACAGCCTGATCGCGCCGACAGCGACGATGATCGCCGGCTATGCGGCAATCTGCATCATGACCGGGGCGTCGCTATTGACGTGGTGGACGGTATCCAGCCAGACGTGCCTGGTGGCGGCCAACTGCCTCGCCTTCTTCGCACTCGTCCTCCTCAAAGGCGAGAGCGGACTCGACACGACTTTGGCGCTGTTCGGAGTGTGCGCCGGTGGAATCATTTCGATCCAGGGCAACCTTGCCCTCGATCTCCACCGCCGTGCGATTCTGCGCGAGGCATTGCGCAGCGACGACGAGGCGTCGATCAACAGCGCCCTCGAGGAATTCGCCCGCGAGTTGAACCGCGCGCTCAGAGACGAGGGTGTCGAGGACCGCGTCGCTCAGTTGGCGCGGGCGGCGATCGGCAGCGAATGGGTGCTCGTCGTGCAGCGCGACGGCGAGGAGGGCGCTCTGCGGGTCACCGGTGGAGATGGCAGGCTCGCAACCTCTCTCGACAACCTGAAGGCGCTGGACCTACGTGCGGCAGAGATGCCTTTTCTCGATGACGCGACCGATCTGGAAGTGCGAGTCATCGAGAATTGGAACTCACTGGCGAGCCCCGTGTTGCAGCGGGATTGGCGCGGCGAGGTCCTCGTCGCGCCGCTGCGGCATCGACAGGAGCAGGTAGGTCTCATCCTGGCCGGTTTTGCCGGACCGTCCGCGCACGCCCATCGGCTGTCGCGCGGCATCGCTCAACACGCCTCGATCGCCATCGCCAATTCCCGACTGCTCGATGAATTGCGCCGTGCCAGCGCGATGAAATCCGAGTTTCTCGCGACCATGTCACACGAGTTGCGCACGCCCTTGCACGTCATCATGGGCTATACCGAGATGCTTGGAGACATACTCCAGGAAGGCAAGAATCCGGAGGTGCTGCAGATTCTGCGACGGCTCGAACAGAACGAAATGACGCTCACCGACCTGATCGAAGGGACGCTCGACGCGCACCGCATCGAAGCCGGCCGCACGGTAGTCAACGCCATACCGTTCGAGGCGAGGGCCCTACTCGAGCAGGTGCAGATCGATGCCCGCTGGTTGCCCCGCACTCCCGGTGTCCAACTGATCTGGGATCTACCCACCGAGTCGATTCCCATGCACAGCGACCCCGGCAAGCTGAAAGTGGTCGCCAAGAACTTGATCGGCAATGCGTTGAAATTCACCAAGCGGGGATCGGTGCGGGTCGTCGCGCGAAGGAATCACGACGCCAAGACCCTCGAGGTGATCGTCAGCGATTCGGGGCCCGGCATTCCACCGGAGGAGATCCCGCACATCTTCGAGATGTTTCGCCAAGCCACCGCGACCGCGTCGGAAGCCTCGCTGGCCGGCGTCGGCTTGGGCCTCTTCATCGTTCAGGAGTTCGTCGGCCAGCTACGCGGCCAGGTCACCGTCGGCGCCAGCGACGCCGGCGGCGCGCGCTTCTGCGTCGAGATACCCCTCAGCATGGCGGTGCCCGCCGCCGTCAACCGTCTCGTAGCTTGACGCGCCGCAGTCGGGATCACGCTGCTCGCGCCGCGGAACTCTCCAGGATGCGTTTGGCGACGCCGCGGCCGAGTTCGACCGCGAAGTTGGTGCCGCGATCCCACGGATAGACCTGGCTCATACTGGCCAGCCACAGGCCGTCGATCGATGTCGCCAGGTCGGGAACATTCTGCGAGTGGTTGACGAACGGAACGGGCTGCGCGTAGGGCGCCTTGAACAACCACTTCTGCTTGACCCAGGACCGATCGAAGTTCGGATTGAATTTCTTCAGCGACGGCAGAAATCGCTCGAGCAACTCGTCTTCGGATAGGTGGAAGTACTCGTGGTCGGTTGAAAGGTAATCGCCGCAGTAGATGATGTGGTCGCCGCCGTAGTGCTCGCGGGGGATGAAGTTGGTGTGCTCCACCATCGCCAGGTAGGGAAAATTCGCATCCTTCGGCAGGTTGAACCAGTAATAGTCCGTCAACTTGTGCTTGAGCGCGATCACCATGACCACCGCGCCGAGACTGCGCAGGGCCAACAGCTTGTCGCGGTATTCATCGGAAAGTTCGGGCGCCATCTTGGCCAGGGCACGCGGCGACGTCGTCGCGATACACTGGTCGAACCGTTCGCTGCCGCCTGAGGTCTCGACGACGAGCCCGCCCTCGGGGTGGACGGCGATGCGCTCGATCGGTGTCGAAAGCGCGATGCGCACCCCGCGTTCGCGGCAGCGCTCGGCGAGCAAGTCGAGGAATGCCTGAAAGCCGCCCTGGTAGGTTCCCAGGCGCGGCGTCCGCGTCGTGATGCGCGCCCAGAACCAGGCGAGGTTGACCTTTCGGTAATTTTCTTCGCCGAACTTGCCGATCAACAACGGCTTCCACAGGAGATCGTAGGCGCGCTGCCCCATCCACTTCGGCAGCCACTCGTGCGCCGTGTACTTCTCCAGGCGCACACCGTTCGGCAGGAATCGCAGGAAGGCGCCGCACAAGCCAAACCGCAGCACGTCGAGCCAGCTGAACCCGGGAAAGGTGATCCAGCGCTGCGGTGAGTCGAATGGGTAGAACTTCCCCTCGAAATACACGGCGGTCACCGGACGCGGAAAGATGATCTTGTCACGGCAACCGAGGTCATCGGCGAGTTTCAGGATGTGCGAGTCCGAGGTGAACCAGTGGTGGTAGTACTTCTCTAGGCTCCAGTCCCAGTGTTCGGCCTTGAATCCCGACGCCAGACCGCCGACCTGCTCACCGGCTTCGTATACGACGACCTCATGGCCGGCGCCGGCCAGGTCGTACGCAGCGGGAAGCCCGGTCACCCCCGCGCCAACGATCGCAATCCTCATCTCTTCGACCTCCTCGAATCACCCGGTGCCGCACCGAGCGAATCGAAGCAATCTACACGCCTCGTCATTGAACTGAAACATCAATCGCAATATGACAGGCCGGCGATGCTGGCGCTCCTCTCGTGGTGGATCATGATCGAGGTCATGGGCTTGCTCGCCCTGCCCTTGACGTTTCGGCTGTTCGGACCGGCGATGTCGCACGGTTATCCCTTCGCCAAGATCCTCTTCGTCCTGGTCTGGACCTACCTCGCGTGGTTGGCCGGCTTCGTCATTCCCATGGCGACGGCGCTACAGGTGACGCTGGCGCTGGTCGCCGTAGCCGGAATAGCCGGCTACGCGTTCGACCGCGATCTGCGCGGGTGGATCGCCGGACCGGGTCTCTCGTCGATCCTGCGCCACGACGCGATGTGGACGTTCGGCTTCGCCTTCTTCGCCTTCCAGCGCAGCATGGTGCCGGAGATCTCCGGCGCCGAGAAGTACATGGACTTCGCGTTTCTCAATGCGTTGCTGCACACCGACACGATGCCGCCGCCTGACCCGTGGATGAGCGGTGGCACGATCAATTACTACTACTTCGGCTATCTGATGTTCGCCAATCTGGCCCGCATCTTCCCGCAGCCGATCTTCATCACTTACAACCTGTGCGTCGCGACCATCGGCGGCCTGGCGTTCTCGCAGACCGGCGCCGTCGTCCTCGGGCTCACCCGTCGTTGGGGGTACGCCGTTCTCGGTGGGGCACTGTCGGCCATCCTCGGCAATCTCGACGGGGCGCAGCAGGTGCTGCAAAAGGGCACCTGGCGCGGCATGGACGTATGGCGGTCGTCGCGCGTCGTCGGCCGCGGCGATACGATCAACGAGTTTCCCTTTTTCAGCACCATCCACGGCGATCTGCACCCCCACTTCATCGTCCTGCCAATCGGAATCGTATTTCTGGCCGCGTTACTCGACGAGAGAATGTTCGGCGCTGCGCGCGCCGACGCGCCGGCGGCGCCCCGTTTTGCGCCGTTGCTATTCGTGACCTTTCTGCTCGCATCGATGGTCGGCATCAGCACATGGGAGCTGCCGGTCGGCGCCGTCGCCCTGACGTTGCTGGCCGGACGAGGCATTCCTTTGTCGCCGCTCTTGACGCGCGCGCGACTGCTATTTGCGGCGCAGGTAGGCGGGGCGCTGGTCCTCAGTTATGTCCTGTTCCTGCCTTTCTACATGGGCTTCGACGCACCACCGAGCGCGCCCGCCTTCAAGGTTGCGACCTCGTCGTTCGGCCAGTTCCTGCTGGTATTCGGCCACCTGTTGTTTCCGGCAACGGTGCTGTTGGCACTCGGCACTTGGCGCCTTGAGCCATTCGCCGGCGAATGGCGACACCTGGTCGCCGCCGCCGCCGCCCTCGGCCTCGTCTTCGCCGTGATGGCGGGCAACGCGGTGCTGCCGACGTTGGTCATTCTCTTGATTGGAGCATTGATCCTCGCCTACGCCGCCGACACGACTGTCGGCGATCGCGCCGGCTACCTGCTGTTGGCCGCCGGATTGATCGCCATCCTCGCAGGCGAGTTGGTGTACCTGCGCGATTCCTACGGCGAAAAACTGTACCGAATGAACACCGTCTTCAAGCTGTACTTTCAGGCGTGGACCATCCTCGCCATCGCCGCCCCGTGGTGCGCCTATCGAATCCTGACCAGCCCGTCGACGCCATCGGCGGTGCGCACGGTCTGCATGGGCGGCTTGGCGATCCTCATCGCCGCCACCGCGTGTTACCCGATCGGCGTCACCCAGGACCGCCTGGCCTGGGGACGCCAGCGAACCCTCGACGGCAACGAGTACCTGCGGCGCGATCACGCCGACGACTACGCCGCCATCGAGTGGCTGCGCGGCAAAGCCGACAAGAACGCCGTCATCGTCGAAGCCAGCGGCAACCCGTATTCCTACTTCGCACGATTCTCCAGCAACACCGGATTGCCGACGATTATGGGCTGGGCAAATCACGAGGGACTGTGGCGCTCGCACGACCCGCAAGTCGGTCGGCGCCAAGCCGACGTACGCCGCATCTACGATGCGCCCGATCTGGCATCCATCCGGCCGCTGCTCGAGCAGTACGGAGCGCGCTACGTCATTGTCGGTGAGTTGGAACACAAAGACCACGCCGCGGGCGTCGGCAAGTTCGGCTCGCTGCCGCGCGTCTTCGAGAGCGGTCGGACTGCCATCTACGAAGTGAAGTGAGGCGGCCGCGGGCGCCTGCATGCGGATTCTCATTGCTCTGACGTACTATCGCCCGCATGTCAGCGGTCTCACCATTTACGCGGAACGCCTCGCCCGAGGCTTGGCGGGACGCGGCCACGCGGTCACCGTCCTCACCTCGCGCTTCGATCCGTCGTTGCCCGCGGAGGAGACCCGCGACGGGGTTCGCATCGTGCGCGCCCCGGTCGCCCGCAAGGTGAGCAAGGGAGTCATCATGCCGACGTTTCCGGCGCTGGCGTGGACGGCCATCGGCGAACACGACGTGCTCAACATCCACATGCCGCAACTCGAGGCACCGCTGCTGGCGGAGTTCGGGCGCTGGCGGCGGCGACCGGTGGTCCTCACCTACCAATGCGATCTCCGGTTGCCGCCCGGATGGCTCAACCGCGCCGTCGAGCGTTGTCTGCGCCCGCTCAACGCGTTCGCCGCCGCCCGCTGCCACCGCATCGTCACCACCAGTGACGATTACGCGCGGCACTCTTCCTTCCTCGCCCGCCGGGCAGCCAAGCTGCGCACCATCCCGCCGCTGCTCGACCTGCGCGACGAGGATGCGGCCGCATCGCGTACTCTCGTCGAGCGCTGGGGGCTCGACCGGGGGCCGCTCATCGGCTTCGCGGCGCGCTTCGCCGCTGAGAAGGGCGTCGAAGTCTTGCTCGACGCGCTGCCGCGCATCGTCGAAGAATTCCCAGAGGTGCGAGTCGCCTTCACCGGCGCCTATCGCGACACCATCGGTGAGGACGCCTACCTCGAGCGCCTGCGGCCAGCGCTCGACCGCCATCGCCAGCGCTTGATCTTCCTGGATTTGCTGCCGGATGAGGCAATGCCGAGCTTCTACGCCCTCTGTGACGTGCTGGCGGTGACCAGTCGCAACGCCACCGAGGCATACGGCCTGGTGCAACCGGAGGCGATGCAGGCGGGCACGCCGGTCGTCGCGTCGGACCTTCCGGGGGTGCGCGAACCGGTCCGGCTATCCGGCATGGGCCTTACCGTGCCGGCCGGCGATGCCTCGGCGCTGGCAGAAGCGTTGATCGAGGTTCTCCGCAACCGCGACCGCTACCGGCGCGATCGACAAGAGATTCGAGCTCTATTCGCGCCCGAGGCTTCTCTGCGACTCTATGAACAGCTCTTCGAGGAAGTGAGCCACTGATGCCCGGAGCGACGGATCGAGACGACGCACCGCCTTTCGACGGGGAGTACTACGCCGACCACGGCATCGAGGGCGATCGCCTGGCGCTCTGGTACTACGCGCGGGTGGCGCGCAGACTGTTCGGCGGCAATGGCCGGGTTCTCGACTTCGGTTGCGGCACCGGACACCTGTTGAGACGGCTCTCGCAAAGCTTCGAGGCCTGCGGCTACGACGTCTCGGCGGCGGCGCGAACGCGCTGCCGGGAGAACGCGCCGGACGCGGTCGTCCTCGAAGACTGGGAGTCGATCCCGCCCGGCAGCCTCGACGGTATCGTTGCCCTGCACGCCCTCGAGCACGTGCCACGGCCGCTCGGCACGTTGCGCGAACTCGTGCAACGCCTCGGCCCACACGGGCGCATGCTGATCGTCGTCCCCAATACCGGTAGCCCAGGCCGCAGCCTCAAGGGCGAGCAATGGTTCGGCTTTCGCGACCCGACGCACTGTTCGCTTCTCAGCCGCGGCGAGTGGGCGACTGTCTTGAAGCGCGGCGGGTTGCGGATTCTGTGGGTGCGCGGCGACGGCATGTGGGACACCCCGTACGTCCGCTGGCTACCGACCGCGGCGCAGCGACCCCTGTTCGGCGCCCCGGCCGCGTTGCAGATCCTGTCCCCCATCGCCCAGCCGTTCCTGCCCGCCTCGTTCGGCGAGTGCCTGATCATCGCCGCGGAAAAAGAGTGAGCTGCTCGCCTATCTGCCAACCGCCGGAAGCCCTCGTTTGAAATGGCCTTCCATTCTGTATAGCTTCGCGGCGTTTGACCATGACGAGCGAGAGCCCTCACCGTACGCGCCGGATGTGGCTGATCGCCCTTGTTGCTTTCGCCGCCTTCGTCAGACTGATCGGAATCGACTGGGATGATCGACACTTCTTTCACCCCGACGAGCGGGCCATCGCCTTCGCCATCGAAAGGCTTTCGTTCAGCCCGCTGCAACTCGATCCCGATTTCTTCGCCTATGGGTCCTTTCCCTTCTACGTCAACCGGGCCCTGAGTTCCGTTCTCGGCCTCTTCGATCCCTCTTGGGGTCGCTACGCCCAGATCATCCACAACGGGCGAGCCCTCAGCGGCTTTCTCGGCATCCTGACGGTCTTGCTGACGTACCTTCTCGGCACGCGGCTGTACGGTTGGCACACCGGCATCCTGGCCGGGTTTCTCCTCGCCGCCTGCCCCCTGCACATACAGAACTCGCACTACATCACCACCGACGTCTTCCTGACCTTCATCGTCCTCGCCACCCTGTTCTTCGCGGTTCAGCTGTCGCAGCGCGGCTGGACCCGCGACTATCTCTACACCGGCATCGGCATCGGCTTTGCCGTCGCGACGAAGTTCTCCGCGCTGCCGTTGCTCGCCCCCTTCGGCGTCGCCTGCCTGGTGCGCATCGCCGTCGAACGGCGATTTTTCGCCGTCGTCGGCAAAGCCCTGCTCGCTCTCCTCGCGGTCGGCTCGGCGTTCTTCATCGGCCAGCCTTACGCCTTCCTCAACTGGACGCGCTACAGCCACGACATCGAGGAACAGAGCCGGATGGTGCGCAACGCCGGCATGTTCCCCTACACCAACCAATACGTCGGCACGCCCAAGTATTTTTACGAACTCGAACAGATGATTCTCTGGGGCATGGCCCCCGCGCTCGGCCTGACAGCGGTGATCGGTGCCGGCGCGCGCATCCTCAACATGATGCGCGAGAGGTCGTCGGCCGATCTCGTACTGCTCGCGTACGTCGTGCCCTTCTTCTTGGTGACCGGCTGGTTCGACGTGAAATTCCCGCGCTACCTCCTGCCCATCTACCCGATCCTCATCATCTGGGCGGCGGTGCTGCTGGCGCGTGCGGCAGAGAGGTCGCTGATCGGCCGCATCGCCAAATGGACGGTGGTGGGCCTCACCGGCCTCGCAGCCATGGCGTTGATGTCGATCTACTTTCGGCCGTTCACGCAGGTGACGGCGTCGGAGTGGACGTACCGACACATCCCCGCCGGCAGCACCATCTTGTCGCAGCATTGGGACGAAGGCTTCCCGATGCCTTTGCCCGGTCCGGGTCGCAACGGACAGCGCTACAACGTCAAGCAGCTGCCCTACTATGAGCCGGACAATTCGGCGAAGATCCGCCAACTCAGCGAAGAACTCGCCGGCGGCGACTACATCGCCTTCCAGACCAAGCGCTTATACGGCGCCCTTACGCAGGCTTCGGCGAAGTTTCCGCTCAGCAACAATTATTTCTATCTGCTCTTCGCCGGCGATCTCGGCTACGAGTTGGTGTACTCGCACGCGTCGCGCCCTTCGCTCTTCGGTTTCGAATTCCCCGACGAACTGGCCGACGAGTCACTGACAGTCTACGACCACCCCAAGGTCTTGATCTTCAAGAATACCGAGAATCTCGATGCCGACGAGATCTTCCGGCGAGTCATGCGCGGCATTCCGTCGCAGAAACTGACGCGCTCCGACCTGCTCCTCGCCGAAGCCTCGGCGGGCGGTTTTCAGGCGTCCGGCGCGACGGTCGAACCGGTGCGCTCGAGCCTGGCGGCACTGATCTGGTTTGCCGCCGTCGTGCAGATCGCCGGCTTGTGCATGTTCGCCCTGCTCCGCCACGCCCTGCCGGTTGCCGGAGTCTACGCGTTGTCGAAGGTGTTCGGCGTCCTCCTGCTGACCTACCTGCCGTGGGCTGCGACGCTACTCGGCACCGGATTCACCCGCGAAGCCATGATGGTCAGCTTCGCGGCGCTGGTCGTCGCCGGCCTGCTCGGC
>JBGTMF010000201.1:0-4660 GCA_041743795.1 Thermodesulfobacteriota bacterium
AGTCGGCGAGCAATTGGCGCCTGTGCCAAGGCGCGACGACGAAGGAATATTTGCAATATTTCGAGGAGGAGCAACGCCGGCATGGGCGCCAAGGGCCGCCGAATCATGTGACGAATCTCTGACTCAGGACACTAGCCTCAGTGATTCTGTGAGGGAAAGTCGTGAATTTTCTGAGGATTTCAGGGCTTTCAGGCTACGCTCCTGAACTGTCGACTTTCGTCGGCGCCCCGGAGCGGCTTTGTCGCGGTCGCGCCGTCCGAGAAGTCCAGCCAAGTTTTCTGCATTGACGACTTCTCACAATAGTCGTACGTACCCATAGTGCCACTACCTACAACCCAAGAGAGGTGCTCGATGGGTGTTAGCGTGCGACGTCTCGCAACGACCGTGAGTTTTGCCGCGGCACTGCTCGGTCCCGTGGCTGCCTCGGCGCAGTTCGTCCTGGGAACGGCTGAAAGCTTCGCCGTCCTCGGTGGGTCGGGAGTGAGTAATACCGGCGACACTGTGATCACCGGAGATCTCGGGGTCAGCCCTGATATGGCGGTAATAGGCTTCCCTCCCGGTTTGGTCAGCGGTGAAATCCACGCCGCGGACGCGGTGGCGGTGCAAGCGCAGAACGATGTCACGACGTTGTACAACTTTCTGGCAAGCCAGCCGCCAAGCTCCGACCTCACCGGTATCGACTTGGGAGGCCTGACGCTGGTCCCGGGATTCTACAAATTCTCGAGCTCGGCGCAGTTGACCGGCACCCTCACGCTCGATGCCCAGGGCGACGCCGGAGCCTTATTCGGCTTTCAGATCGGCAGCACGCTAACGACGGCAAGCAACGCCACCGTGCTGCTCATCAACGGCGCGCAGGACTGCAACGTGGCGTGGCAGGTCGGCAGCTCCGCGACGATCGGCACTGGCACTTCGCTCATCGGCAACATTGTTGCCCTCACCAGCATCACCATGACCACCGGCGCCAACCTGTCCGGCCGGGCGCTGGCCCGCAACGGAGCGGTCACGCTCGATACCAACGCCATCACGCCGGCGGCGTGCGCCGTCGGGCCGATCGTCGCGCCAAGGCTGAGCAAGGTGTTCAGTCCGGCCACGATCGACACCGGCGGACTGTCGACGCTCACCATCACGCTGAGCAACGCCGACGTCAACAGCGCCTCCACGCTGACGGCGGATCTCACCGACACCTTGCCCGTCGGTGTGACCACGGTCGGTCTGGCGAGCACCACCTGCGGCGGCGGAGTGGCGAACGCAACTGCTACGACGCTCTCACTGGCGGCGGGCGCGATGATCCCCATCGGCACCGCCACTACTGCCGGAACGTGCACCCTGTCCGTCGACGTTACCTCGCTCGTCGGCGGAGTTTACGTCAACACGCTGCCCGTCGGCGCCCTGCAGACTACCACTGGCAGCAACACCACGGCGGCGAACGCGACGCTTTCGGTCAACTCCGCCATTACTCTAAGTAAGGCGTTCGACCTGCCGACAATTGCCGCGGGCGACGTCTCAACGCTCATCATCACGCTCGGCAACAGCAACGGCGTCGTCGCCAACCTGACCGCGGCGCTGATCGACACGCTGCCCAGCGGCATGGTCATCGCCGCGACCCCTGCCGCCAGCACCGATTGTTCCGGCATCGGTGACGTGATCGCCGTCGCCGGCGCGAACACCGTGAGCCTGCCGGCAACGCGTTCGATCCCGGACAACAGCACCTGCACGGTGATGGTCGACGTGACGGCGCCGCCGGGAGCGAGCTACCTCAATACTCTACCTATCGGCGCGCTCACTACTGACGGCGGATCCAATGCCATCCCGACCAGCGCGGTACTGGTAGTAAATGCCGTCCCGCCCCCACCGAGCGTGAGCAAGGCCTTCGTCCCGACCCCGATCGACGCGGGCGACACTTCCACCCTGACCATTACGCTGTTCAATCCCACCACCGCCGTCGCGACGCTGCTCGAGCCGTTCACCGACACCCTGCCCACCGGCGTCACGACCGTCGGCGCGCCCAGCACCACCTGCGGCGTAGGGGCCCCGGTCTCGGACGCCACATCGGTAACCTTGCCGGCGGGGACGACGATCCCGGCAGGCGTCGGCACCGCCGCCGGTTTCTGTACACTGACGATCAACGTGACCTCCACGACGCCCGGCCTCCATGTAAACGTCGTACTTCCCGGCGCTCTGGAGACTGACGTGGGTGAAAATATGGCGGTGATCTTGGCGATTCTGGCGGTGGTCGACGACAGCGCAACGCCGCCGACGCTGAGCAAAACCTTCAGCCCATCGGAAATCCTCACCGGCCAATCGTCCACCCTCACCCTGACGCTGTGTAACGACAACGCCGCTCCCGCCACGTTGATCACGCCGTTCGTCGACGTCCTTCCGGTCGGCCTGGTGATCGCCGCCACCCCCGCCGCCAGCACTACCTGTGGCGGAACTGGCGACATACTCGCCACCCCCGGCGGAACAACGCTGATTTTGCCGCCGCCGCGCACGATTCCCGCCTTCGCCTGCTGCACGACGACGGTACGCGTGACCGCGCTGGAGCCCGGCACTCTGGTCAATATCGTCCCTGAAGGCACGCTGCGCACCACCAACGGCGACAACCCGACCTTCGTCGAGTCGCCGCTGGTCGTCAACGACGTCGTCGCGCCGGCGCCGGCTTTGTCCGGATGGGCAATGCTCATGGCGCTGGCGCTGATGTCACTGATTGCATTTGTCGCCTTGCGCCGGAGGGAGACGTAGCTTGCGGATCGAAGCACTCGCTTCCAGTTCCCTGGCCCCTCTCCCAGCCGGGAGAGGGGATACCAGGCTTCCTCTCCCGGCTGGGAGAGGATTGAGGTGAGGGGGATCGACTGCCGCCGGAGGCTTACGATTTGATCGGCTGCGCCGCTCGTCTCATCCCCCTCACCCTGGCCCTCTCCCAGCCGGGAGAGGGGATACCCGTGCCGAGCGAAGCGCTTTTCAGCGCTGTTCAGTTTTTCGTCAGGTGCCTCAAGCCGTGGGCAGCGCCGCCGTGTCGCAGCTCGCGGAATCCCTTGGCCACCAACTCCTGCGCGAGGTAGTCGGACAGCTGCCTGTGCGGTCCGCCGATGAGGACGTCGTTGTACTCGAAGGCGAGAACGAAGAGGCAAGGCAATTCCGCTGCTCGTTCGATCTGTCGAGCGAAGATGTGCGAATTCCGCGCCGTCAGGCTGCGCGGCAGTCCGATGCGCAGGTGCCGGATGAAATATTCGGAGTATGCGCCGAAGAAGGATCGCTGCAGCTCGTCTGCGAAAAATTCGGGGTAGCTGGATTCGTAGAACAAGCTGGGAGTCAGCAGCGCGCAGCGCCCGGATGGGTCGGTGGCTTCGATCTCTCTCGCCACGTCCGTCAAATCCGGAGCAGAGTAAGTCATCGAGCCGAGTTCGGCCCGCACGTTCAACGCCGTGCAGAGGGCGGTGATCACTAGAACGACGATCACCTCGCCGCTCCGCAGCCGTCTCACCAGCAGCCCCAACAACATCACCAGGGCCGGCACCTGGTAGTAGATATAGCGACCGAGCAGCAACCAGTTCCCGGACAGCAGGTAGTAGGCGGCGAAGAATGCCACCGGCACCAGTACCCATACCAGTACGACTCGACCGTTGGGACTCGCCAGAACTGACGCCGCCAGTCGACGCAGATCGCGCCCCCGCAGCAGCGCGATCGCCAGCGTCAATCCGAGCGGAACGGCGAAGCTCACCGGCAGCAACGCGCCGAGAGTAGCGGCGGCAGAAGGATCGAAATAGACGATCTCCTGCTGGTGTTGGCGAATGAACAACGCCTGCTTCAGGACCGGGTATAACGCCGTCAGCCCGAGTCCATAAATTGCCCACTTGTACACGGCATCGAGGAACTGCCTGCGACGCGGCTGGCCGAGTACGAGAATGAGGTGGAACAGACCGACCGGCAGAAAATACAAATGCGTAAGGAACGAGAGTACGAGGGTCGCCTGCCACATGACGAACGACCGCGCGCCTCCACTGTCGATGAATTGCATCAGCTGCGCCGTCGAAATGAGCGTCAGCAACAGGGCCAGCGGGTACGACCGCGCCATGGTGCCGTTGATCAGGAAACTGCTGTTGACGATCAGGAAGGCCGCTGTCCAGAACGCGGTGCGCCGATCGAACCAGCGCGCTGCCAGGCTGTAGGTGACCACCAGTGTCGCGGCGCTGCAGAGGATCGAGAAGACCCGCAGGGCGTAAACGGAATCACCGGCGACCAGGCTCCAAAGATCGATCGCGAGGTAGTACAGCGGCAGCTTGATAGCCGTCCAGGCGCGCCACGGAACGGCGGCGAAATCCGCGTTGATGACCCACCAGCTGCCGGTCTCGTCGAGCGTGATCTGGCTGGAGAAGACCGACGCGGCGACCAGCAGGTAGGTCGCCAGCAGTACCCCGAGGCCACCGGCCGAGTCGGAAAGACGGCGAATCGTTGAGGGCGGCGTGGTCACATCAGGGCCAGGTCTTTTCGGTCCACTCCATTCGATCGAAGCTCGAGTCTCAGTCCGCGCTCGCCAGCGGTGCCAGCTCGTCGCTGCCGAAGAGTTCCAGGTACAGGGCCCAGGTTTTGGGACAGCTATCGCGCGCGGGACAGGCGCGGCACGGCACGGCGTCGGGGCGCTGGCTGGCGCGCGTGGCCG
>JBGTMF010000202.1:0-11057 GCA_041743795.1 Thermodesulfobacteriota bacterium
TGCAGAAGGCGGTCGACAGCGGCCACGGCGCCGTCGTCGATCTGCTCTTGCGAAGTGGTGCCGCCATCGAGGGCAAGAGCCCGCGCGGCTGGACGCCACTGATGGCCGCGGCGTTCGCCGGGCACACCGATCTCATCGAGAAGCTGGTCGCCGCCGGAGCGGAGGTTGACGCGCGAGATCAATTGGGGCCGACCGCATTGGTGCGCGCCGCCGGAAATGGACATGCCGAGGCCGTGCGTCTGCTACTGGCGCACGGCGCCCGAGTCGATGCCGCCGACAACGACGGCGTTACGGCGCTGACCGCGGCGTCCGTCAAGGGGCACGCGACGGTGGTGGGCGATCTGCTGCAGGCCGGCGCCGACGTCAACGCGACCAGCGTCGACGGTTGGACCGCGCTGGCGACTGCCGCTGCCGGTGGTTTCGCCGAGATCGTCGAGGCCCTGTTGGATCGCGGTGCGCGGATCGATCAGCAGGGAAAGAACCGTATGACGGCGCTGATGCTGGCGGTGGTGAACGACCACCCGGAGACGGTGGCGATCCTTCTCCGCCGCGGCGCGGATACAAAGCTGCGCAACGTCGAAGAAGAGACGGCCATCGACATCGCCGAGTTCTGGGAACACGAAGAAATCCTCGAGGTCCTTGCGGCGGCGAAGAGCGGCGGTGACGCCGCAAGCGGGCACGGCACAGCGGGAGAAGTTCGGTGAAGCGCGCCGCGGCGAGAACCGCCGACAATGTCAGGGCGCGGACCTGGCATCGGCATCGCTGGAGACCGAGCGGGGTGGTGACCTTCCTCTCCGATTTCGGCAGCCTCGATCCCTATGCCGGCATCGTGCACGGTGTCGTCCTCGGCATCGCCGCCGAGGCGCGAGTGGTCGACCTGACGCACCAGATTCCGCCGCAGTCGATCGCCGTCGGTTCCCTCCTCCTGCGCAGCGCCGTCGAGTATTTTCCGGCTGGGACGGTGCATCTCGCCGTCGTCGACCCCGGTGTCGGCGGTGATCGGGCTCCCATCCTCGCGGTTACCGAGCGCGCCGTTCTTGTCGGCCCGGACAACGGCCTGCTGGCGGCAAGTGCGAAGGCCCTCGGGTTGCGCGAGGTGCGCCGCCTCGCCAACGAAGAGTTTTTCCGCAAGCCGATCAGCCACACCTTTCACGCCCGCGACATCTTCGCTCCGGTCGCCGCACATCTCGCGGCCGGAAGGACCCCCGAGGCATTCGGCCCGGTATTGGACAGCATGCAGACGCTCGCATCGAGCGAACCGCGCGACGACGGGGAAACTATCGAAGGACACGTCATACACGTCGATCACTTCGGCAACCTTGTCTCCGACATCCCGGCCGCCGGCCTCGGCGAACACCCGTCGGTGACGATCGGCGCGAGTCGATTCGACGGATTGGCGCCATCCTATGCCGCGGTGCCCGCCGGTGAGTTGGTCGCGCTGGTCGGCAGTTGGGGAACGCTGGAGATCGCCTGCCATGGGGGCAACGCCGCCGCAGTACTCGGCACAGGGCCAGGCTCCGTCGTAATCGTGCGACGCGACGCGAGCAACTCGTGAGCGAGGGATTCTACCCTGGGTCATCGGCGCGACCGCTCGTCGCTCCGCCGGCGAGACGGGATGGCGTCGGCATTCACATCTTGCTGTTCGCGCTGACGTTCTGCACCGCAGCGGCGGCCAGCGCCATGGGGCAGGGCGTCGACCTGCTCGCCGACCCCGCCGCGCTGCGCATCGGTTTTCCCTATGCAATCACCTTGCTGTCGATCCTCTTCGCGCACGAGTTCGGACACTATGCGATGGCGCGGGTACACCGGGTCGACGCGACTCTGCCCTACTTCATCCCGGCGCCGCCGTTCTTTTTCATCGGTACTTTCGGGGCCTTCATCCGCATGCGCTCCGTGCCGCCCGATCGCAGAGCGCTGTTCGACATCGGCGCAGCCGGACCTTGGGGAGGATTCATCGTCGCAGTGCCGGCCCTGATCTTCGGCCTACAGTTGTCCGAGGTCATCCCCACTCCGGAATCGGAAATGTCGGGGTTGTTCCTCGGCGACTCGATCCTCATGCGGGCGCTTCAGGCGTGGGTGCTCGACGTCGACCTCGACCAGGTCACGATCAGCCTGCACCCGATCGCGATGGCGGCTTGGGTGGGATTCCTGGTGACAGCGCTCAACCTGTTGCCGGTCGGCCAACTCGACGGCGGCCACGTCGTCTACGCGCTGCTGGGAGAGTTGTGGCACCGATGGATCTCGCGCGGCGTCGTTGTCGGGCTGCTGATTCTCGGCATTGGCGGATGGCCGGGATGGCTCTTCTGGGTGGTGCTGCTGGCACTCATCGGACTGCGCCACCCGCGCACCGACGAGATACGCATGCCTCTCAATCGAGGTCGCGTCGTCATCGCCGGCCTGACGGTTCTGATGTTCGTCCTGGTCTTCATGCCGGAACCGATCTTCGAGCGGGCCGCGCCGGTGATGATCCCGGCGGGCGATCTCATCGAAGTCTGACAGGTCTTGACGTCACAACAGCGGTAACGGCAGGTACGTAGCATGAGCCAGAGGCCGTCCTGGGACGAATACTTCATGACCATTACCCGGCAGGTCGCCGAGCGATCGACGTGCACGCGCGCCAAGGTCGGCGCAGTGATCGTGCGCGATCGCAACATCCTGGCGACCGGGTACAACGGTTCGCCGGCGGGGCTCCCCCACTGTATCGACGTCGGCTGCTGGATCTTCAAATCGGAGACTCCGAGCGGTGAGTTCGAGGAAAACTGCTTTCGCACCATCCACGCCGAGATCAACGCTATCGCCCAGGCCGCCAAGAACGGAGCGAGCATCCGCGGCGCCGACGTCTACATCACGCACACGCCTTGCATCCACTGCTTCAAGACGCTGCTCAACACCGGAATCACGCGCATCTGCTACGACAAGCCGTACAAGCTTCACACTCTTCAGGAATTCCAAGAGCACGCACCGCACGTAGAGCTGGTGCAGATTCGCTGACCTCGCAGCCGGGCGGCGTCGGCCTTGAACAAACAAAAGTAGTTTGGTAGCAGCTTCGGGCGATGACCGACCTGGGCAATAGCCAGCCGAGGGTGTCGTTCGGGCATCCTGGGGGCTGGCTATTCTGTTTGATCGTCCTCGGCGCCGCGGTCGCCAGGTTCTGGAACCTCGAACACCTTCCCGATGGTTTCCACGGCGACGAGGCGTGGACCGGGTTGGACGCACGTCGCATCCTGCGTGAGGGCTGGATCGGGCCCTATGTTCCGTCGGCACTCGGCCAGCCCTCCGGCCTGCTCTACTTCGTCGCCGGGTTGTTCCTTTGGCTACCCGATGAGGTGGCGACGGTGCGCCTCGGCATCGCCGTAATCGGCCTTTTGGGGATCGTCTTCACCTATCTCGTGGCGCGCGAATACGAGGGATCCGTCGTCGCCGCTTGCGCCGCGGCACTGCTGGCCGCTTCGCTCTGGCACCTGCACGGTAGTCGCATCGGAATGATGTTCATTTCCTGCCCGACGTTCCTGATGGCCGGACTGTGGGCGCAGGCGGTCGCCTTGCGCCGACGTACTCATCCCTGCTCGCTGCTGGCGGGCTTCGTCGCCGGACTCGGCATCTACAGCTACAACGCCTATCCGACGGCTCTGCCGCTGTACGCGATCCCGTTCGCGCACGCCTGGGCGGCGACGCCGATCGCGCCGGAGAGACGCCGTCTCGGGCTGCACGCAAGAATCTTCCTGCTCGCTGCGTTGGCGACCGTCGCGCCGATGATCGAGTTTGCCGCGCGCGATCCCGCGTTCTTCTTCCGCCACCACCAGCAGGTGTCGGTGTACGCCAGTCCCGCCTGGATCGAAGCCGACTTGCCGGCCCGTGTGGCGATCCTGGCGGCGCGAGCACGCTTTTGGTTCGAAGGGATTTTTCTGCAGGGCCGCTTCGATCCGGGCGACGGATTCGGCAGCGCCGGCATTGCGCTGGTCGATCCGGTGACCGGCTGCCTGGCGGCCGTCGGCCTGGTGTTGGCGGCTCTCCGCTGGCGCCGACCGGGTTCGATGCTGATGCTGGCCGCCGGTCCCGTACTCGCACTCGGCGCCTTGCTCACCGCCGGTCCGGGAGCGTTCCGCCGAACCATCGCCTTCGCTCCCTTCATCGCCATGCTGGCAGCGACGGCGCTGCACGAGGTGTACCGCGCCGGAACGCGCTGGTCGGAGCAGGCTGGAAGGCGGACGCCCCGAGTGGCGGCGACGGCGCTAGTGACCGCGCTCGTCGTCGCCGCCGCGGCGATCAACCTCCGCACGTATTTCGGTCCATTCGTCAACGACCGGCAACTGCGCTGGGTCTACGCGCGGGAGTTACATCGCGCCTCTGAGTACCTCGCCGGCGTACCCGCCGGGATGCGCGTCTACTTCTTCAGCGAACGCTGGTCCTGCAACTACGAGACGCGGCGCTACCTCGCACCTGGCATCGATTGCGTCGATCGGTCGCGCCGCTTCGGCAATCTCAAGAGCCGCAGCGGCCTCCTCGACTTCTCCGCTCCGAGTGGCAAGCCGGCACTGCTCTTTCTCATGGGAGAGCACCTCCGGCAGCTCGACATTCTCGCCCGCCGCTATCCCGATGCGAAGCGCGAGACCGGCGAACTCAACGGCGAGATCATCTACGCAGCGGTGTACCTGCCGGAAGGTGTCGCGCGCTCGGTCGGCGTAGCGAAGAGCGTCGGCGACGACGGCCGCCCCGTTCTGTCGTTGACGGCATTGCAGCCCATCGATGTCCGCTACGACTTCGAGCCCCCGCGCGTCAACCAGACGTGGAACGGCCACCCACTGGTGATCGGCGAGAGAAAGTTCTCGCGCGGACTGGGAATGCACGCGCCCACCGAGGTGGTTTACGCGGTGCCTGCGCGTGCGACAAAGCTCGTCACCGATGTCGGCCTCTCGGCGCTGGTTGCCGATTGTGCCAAAGCGAGCGTCGTCTTCGAAATTCTCGACGGGCGAGGCCAACTGCTCGCCGCGAGCGGAGTCCTTCGCCCCGGGGATCCGCCGCACAGGCTGCGGGCGGACGTCCGCCGCGCCAAGCGGGTGACTCTGGTCGCCAGTGATGCCGGCGACGGGCGCGACTGCGACCATGCCAACTGGGGCAATCCGGTTTTCCGGCGGGAACCACAGAAAAATCCCGATTGAGCAGTCGTTCCCAGAGCGAGAGGGGGTCCCCGGCGCGACGATGTTCCGCGCAGCGCGTTGTTGCGATCGCGCCGGGTGGGGTGCAGGATGGCGGTCTGAGGAGACAGCAATGCCCAAGTACCGCTCTCACACGACGACGCATGGCCGCAACATGGCGGGTGCTCGCGCCCTCTGGCGCGCGACCGGGATGACGGACGCGGACTTCGATAAGCCGATCATCGCCATCGCCAATTCCTTCACCCAGTTCGTACCCGGCCACGTCCACTTGAAGGACCTCGGTCAGATGGTCGCTCGCGAGATCGAAGAGGCCGGAGCCGTCGCCAAGGAGTTCAACACCATCGCCGTCGACGACGGCATCGCCATGGGTCACAGCGGTATGCTGTACAGTTTGCCTTCACGCGAACTGATCGCCGACGCCGTCGAGTACATGGTCAACGCTCACTGCGCCGACGCGATGGTGTGCATCTCCAATTGCGACAAGATCACGCCGGGTATGCTGATGGCCGCGATGCGACTCAACGTTCCGGCGGTCTTCGTCTCAGGCGGACCGATGGAAGCCGGCAAGGTCGTGTGGAAGGGCGAGAGCCGCAGCGTCGATTTGATCGACGCGATGATCGTCGCCGCCGATCCCAGCGTCAGTGACGAGGCGACCGCGGAGATGGAGCGCTCGGCGTGTCCCACCTGTGGGTCGTGTTCCGGAATGTTCACCGCCAACTCGATGAACTGCCTCACCGAGGCGCTCGGCCTGTCGCTGCCGGGAAACGGCAGCCTGCTGGCAACGCATGCCGACCGCCGGTCGCTGTTTCTCCAGGCGGCGCGCGTCATCACCGACATCACCCGACGCTACTACGAAAAGGACGACACCTCGGTATTACCGCGCTCGATCGCCAACTTCGCCGCGTTCGAGAACGCGATGAGCCTCGACATCGCCATGGGTGGCTCGACCAATACGGTCCTGCATCTTCTCGCCGCCGCGCAAGAGGGCGGTGTCGCCTTCTCGATGGCCGACATCGATCGCCTTTCGCGGTCGGTGCCCAATCTCTGCAAGGTCGCGCCGAGCACGCCGCTCTATCACATGGAGGACGTGCACCGCGCCGGCGGCGTCATCAGTATCCTCGCCGAACTCGACCGCGCCGGCTTGCTGCACCGCGACGCGTACACCGTCCACTCGCCGACCTTGGGACATGCCATCGACCGATGGGGCGTCAGCAACACCCGCGACCAGGGTGTCCTCGACTTCTACCGCGCCGCGCCCGGAGGCGTGCCGACGACGGTGGCCTTCTCGCAGGATCGCTACTATCCCGATCTCGACCTCGATCGCGCCAACGGCTGCATTCGCGATTTCGATCACGCCTACTCCAAGGACGGCGGTTTGGCCGTGCTCTACGGCAACCTCGCCGAAGACGGTTGTATCGTCAAAACGGCCGGCGTCGACGAGGCGAACCTGACCTTCGACGGTCCCGCGCGCGTCTTCGAAAGCCAGGACAGCGCGGTGCAGGCAATTCTCCTCGACCAGATCAAACCGGGTGACGTCGTCGTCATTCGCTACGAGGGGCCGAAGGGCGGCCCGGGTATGCAAGAGATGCTGTACCCGACCAGTTACCTGAAATCGAAATCGCTGGGAAAGGTCTGCGCGCTGATCACCGACGGCCGCTTTTCGGGCGGCACGTCCGGCCTTTCGATCGGGCACGTATCGCCGGAAGCCGCCGAAGGTGGTGCGATCGCCCTGGTAAAGGAAGGCGATCCGATCCACATCGACATCCCCAACCGGGAGATGCAGCTGCAGGTATCGCACGAGGAGCTACAGGCGCGCCGCCACGCCATGGTGGCGCGCGGCGATCGCGCCTGGCAGCCGGAGAACCGCGACCGCGTCGTATCGCAAGCCCTGCAAGCCTACGCCGCCCTCACCACCAGCGCCTCGCGGGGTGCCGTGCGCGACGTATCGCAACTACGCCGCGACGGAGCGACCCGCGAAGCCACGGCGGCAAGCGTCGCCGACACCGGGGCTGCTAGGCGAGTCTAGGCCGACGCACGAGCGACCCGAACGATCTCGGAGATCACAACCGGCTGCGAGCGTTGGCGATACCGTCGCGGAGCGACGAGCCTAGGTGTCCCTCCCTCCTACCGCACCCAAGCGGCGATTCCGACGACGAGCATCCCGACAAGCGCCAACAGGCTCACTGTGAAGAAGGTCGATCGCGCCAGACGTTGGTCGAGGTAGTAACAGAGCATGTGGCCGCCGCGTCCGGCGACGTAGCACCAGGCCAACCCGTTGAGCCAGCTCGCCGTCGCCGCCGTGAATATGCCGAACAGTGCGAGCAGCACAAAGGCCGCCACGCTTTCGTTCGTGTTGGCGTGGGCGCGCGTGGCGCGAAATAGAAATTCGCCGTGATCCGCGGAGACCGGCGCGCCGGGCACGTGCCCAGCGCGAATCGCCGCGACATCGGCGACCAACATCTGGATCAACATCAGTCCGGCCGTTGCGCCCATGGCGAGCACGGTTGCAGAGTAAGGAAACAACAACTCGTACATCACAAACCCCCTGTCTCCAGCCCCCAACTACGGGACACCGACGATCGCCTGCAGGGACATAGCACGCTGGTGACGGATTGTAGAAAAGCTTTCACCACCGAGTCACAGAGAGCACCGATAATCGGATCGTCTATGGCTTGGCTCACCGGCACATGGGTCATGCCGGCGAAAGGGACTGTCGGTTCTCGAATGGACGGGCGGAGCCCGCGCAATATCCCTCTCCCGCACGACTCTCGGGAGAGGATTAAAGGTGAGGGTTCAGATCCAACAGACGCCGCAAACCGTTGAAAGAAAGCGAGTGGCAGTGGTTAACATTCTCCCTCGCCCTGACCCTCTCCGGAGAGACTGTCAATTTTCTCCGAAACGAGGCTTCGACGAGCTCAGCCTGAGCGGCTCGAGGGTTGTTTTCAAAGAACTTCTCCGCTCACCCTGAGCTTGTCGAAGGGGCGCGCATTCGCCAGGCGGATACTCCATGATGGCAGCGCTGGTCGCGGAGATCGTCCTCACGGCGATGTTTCTGGTGATCATCCTCGGCGCCACCGACCCGCGCGCACCGCAGGGATTCGCCGGACTGGCGATCGGCCTCGCCCTGACCCTGATCCACCTCATCGGCATCCCGGTGACGAATCTATCGGTCAACCCGGCGCGCAGCACCGGCCCAGCGCTGTTTGTCGGCGGTTGGGCGCTGAGCCAGCTATGGCTGTTCTGGGTCGCGCCACTCATCGGAGCAGTCCTCGGCAGCGGCATCTACACTGCCATCGCCGGTAAAGGTTCGGACTCCTGACGGGGAGGGGTCGCGCGTTGGTTCCATACTGCGCTTTCAGGGCGAACTCGCTGTGCCGTTCCCCAGCGTTCATGGCTGCGCGTTTCCCGACCCTGCCCGCGCGGAGCCGCGACCACTGCGCTTCATGGCTGCGTTGCCCGGCTTCGTGCTAGGGTCGCCCGCGTGGCCATCTTCGAGCCCATCTTTGCCGCGCTCAATGAGGCGCAAGTGCGCTATGTCGTCGTAGGTGGCTTGGCGACGGTTCTGCACGGGCATGCGAGGTTGACGGTGGATCTCGACGTGGTGGTCGACCTCGCGTCGGCGGAAGCGGAGCGGACGATTGCCGCTCTGACGGCGATTGGATTCGCCCCGCGGCTTCCGGTCGGCGCCCGCGAGTTCGCCAACGCGGATACCCGGGCGCGCTGGCAACGCGAGAAAAACATGCAGGTATTCCCCTTGATCGACCCGAGCGATCCGCTGCGTCAGGTCGACCTCTTCGTGGAATCCCCGATCGAGTTCGAGTCGCTGTGGGCACGCGCCGAGACGGTCCCGCTGGGATCGACCACGGCACGCGTCGCCTGCATCGATGACTTGATCGACTTGATCGAAATGAAGAAACTTGCGGGCCGCACCAAGGATCTGGCGGATATCGAGGCGCTCGAGGCGATACGCAGCGAGACCCGAAGCGGCCCGCGATGAGCGACAGCACGGAACCGCGCCGCGACGCCGAGTGGGACGTCGACTGGGAAGGGCATCGGCGGCGGCAGTTGACCGTCGGACTCCAGGCCACCCCGGCCCAGCGCCTCGCCTGGCTCGAGGAGGTTCTGCGCATCGCTCACGAGAGCGGCGCCCTCGCCCGAGCAAGGAACCGCGGCGACTGATCGCTCGGCGACGAGCACCTCGCGCGGGCGCTTCCGGGACGGTGGGTTCTCAACTCGACGAGCGGATCCAGTCTTTGCGTGAGTGGCGCGCCGCGGTGGTGGAGAAACTCGAGCACGCCGTCGAGCTCACCCGGCTCATTCCGGACTCACGTTTGTTGATTCTCCCCGGCGGTCATGGCGAATTCCTCGGGGAGGCGGTCATGACGCAGAACCAAACGCGCTATCCAGAGCTCACCGCACGGCTGATCGAGGAGTTCCTCGACTCACCGTGAGGACACCTTGGAGACGTGGTATGCACGGATTGCACGGATGGTTTACGAACGAGACGCGATCGTGAAGGACCATCCGGTCGGTCACGCAATCGCCTTGCTAGCGAAGAGCCTGCGGTGACCGCCGAATCTTAGAGGAGGATGCGCGATGGGGACGATCATAGGCGGTTGTCTATGCGGCGCGGTGCGATACGAGATCACGGGAGCGTTGGGCGTGACGGGTCACTGCCATTGCTCGACGTGCCAGCGGTCTCACGGGGCCGCCTTCGCGACGTGGGCGGGAGTCGAACCGGAGCAGTTCCGCTGGACATCAGGAGCAGAGCACGTCGAGGGATTCGAATCCTCACCGGGCCGGAAGAGGTGTTTTTGCCGAAGATGCGGATCTCCGCTGGTACTTGCAGAACCCGACGGCGTCCGAGAGATCGTGCTGGGCACGGTCGACGGGGATCCGGGGGTGCGCCCGTTGGCGCACATCTTCGTCCGATCCAAAGCGCTCTGGCACGAGATCGCGGACGATCTCCCTCAGTTCGAGGAGTGGCCTCCCGGGATGGAACCTTGAGTCGTTCCAACTTGTTTTCGCCGTCGCCTCGGGCGCCCACCCCGGCGCGAACCCCGTTGCGGTCTCGGGCTTCTGCGTGATCCGACCCAGCTTGTCGCGCTCGTCGATGGTGTACGAGTAGCTGCCGCCAATGTAGGGGGCCGAGTAGACGGCCATCTCGGCAAAGGCGCTGTAGGTCGTCGTGTCGCTCACCTGCGGCAACGATGCGGGCAGCGCCGTCGCCGTCAGGAAGCCGGTCTCGGCGTCGCGCGTCAGCTCCAGTTCGCCCGCTTGGGTCAGCAGTCCATCCCGGTCGTAGTCGAACTCCACCTCGGGCAGCGCGTTCACTTGCAGAGAGCTGGTCTGGAAGCGTTCG
Organism: Thermodesulfobacteriota bacterium; assembly: GCA_041743795.1. Lineage (GTDB taxonomy): Bacteria > Desulfobacterota > Binatia > HRBIN30 > CADEER01 > CADEER01. The sequence goes on from JBGTMF010000202.1 coordinate 10,519, forward strand.
TCGTAGCCGTGCGTCACCGTGCCCGAGACGCCGCCGCTCCACTGCTCGGCGGTCAGCAGCGAGCCGTCGTAGGTGAAGCTCAGCACGGCGTCGCTCGTCGTCACGCTCTGCAGCTTACCCTTGTCGGCGCCGGAGGCGAAGTACGATTATTCCACCTCCTCGGCGTTCGGTAACGCAATTCGGTCGAGGCGCCCCTTGGCACCGTCGTAGTCGAAGTCGACCTGCTGTCCCGTTTCCGGACGGTCGATGCGGGTCAGCTCGCGGGTGAGGTTGTAGGAATAGCCGGTCGGAACCGCCGCGCCGTCGCCCGGCCAGTCGGAGTCCGGCGGGGTATAGGCGCTCTCCAGGTTCACCAGCGTGTATGCGAATTCGTGCCGCGGTGCCGGCGCACTCGCCGCCGGCACGTCGAGTGCGGTGAGGTTGCCGTTCGGGTCGTAGGCGAACGCCACCTCCCGGCCGGCGGTGATGAAACTCTGCTCCGTCACACGGCCGGCATCGTCATAACCGAACTCGATCTCGCGGCCTTCAGGATCGATGAC
>JBGTMF010000203.1:0-3342 GCA_041743795.1 Thermodesulfobacteriota bacterium
GCGCAGGGCCTGCTCACCGCCGTCGGCCGTCGCCACCACTCGCAGCCCGGGATCGGCCTCGAGAAGCGCGCGCAGCCGCGCTCGCTCGCCGGGAGAATCATCGACCAGCAGCACCGAGATCATACGCCCTCACAAAGTCGCCGGATCGCCTCGAGCAAGTTGCTCTGCTCGAAACTTCCCTTGACGATGTACTCGTCGGCGCCGGCGGCCAAGCCTCGCGCTCGCTGCTCCGCGCGTTCCAGCCCGGTGATCAGGATCACCGGTAGATTCCGCCAACGTTCGTCGGCGCGAATGTGCTCGGTCAGCTCGAATCCGTTCATACGCGGCATTTCGACGTCCGACACCACCAGGTCGAACCGTTCGCCCTCCATGGCCGCCACCGCCTCGGCGCCGTTGATGGCAGTCGCCACCGTATAGCCCGCCGACTCGAGGATATCCTTCAGCAACATGCGCGAGGTGATGGAATCCTCGACGACGAGGATCGCTGGCGGCGTCGTCCGCGCCGGCTCCGCCGGTATCTCCGGCTCCGCCAACCGAGTCACGGCGATGTTCCCCGCGTAAACCGCGTCCACCATCTCCGGCACGTTGAGGATCGGCACGACCGTGCCGGTACCGAGGATGGTCGAGCCGGCGATGTTGGGAACGTGCACCAGGTAGGACCCCAGATCCTTGAACAGCACCTCTTGCTCGTCGAGGACCCGGTCGACCGCAAAGGCGACGCGGCGCCCGCCCGACCTGAGAATGGCCGCTACCGGTCGCATACCGCCACTTCGCCCACCGTCGAGACCGAGGACGCGGTCGAGGCGCTGCAGCAGGACTGAGGCGCCGCGGTCGTCGATGGTGTCGCGGCCGTCGATGCGGCTGACCGAGGTGGCGGCCAAGCGCGCGACGCGTTCGGTGTTGGCCGTCGGTACCGCGACGATCTGCTCGCCGACCTGCAACAGCAGGACGCGGTAGGTCGCCAGCGCCAGAGGTAGGGCAATGCGGAACGCGGTGCCGCGCGTCAATTCACTTTCGATGTCGATCGCGCCACCGAGTCGCTCGACGCCTTCGCGACAGATCGCCATGCCGATGCCGCGGCCGGAGATGTTGGATACACTGGTGCTGGTCGAAACACCCGAAAGGAAGATCAACTGCAGCACTTCGTCGGCCGCCAGCATGCCCGCCTGCGCCTCGGTGAAGACTCCGTTGGCGACGGCGGCCGCGCGAACGCGGTCGGGATCGATGCCGCGGCCATCGTCACGCACCAGCAATTCGACGCGGTCGGCCGCCGACTGGGTGACGTCGATGGAGATACGACCGCGTTTCGGTTTGCCCGCCGCCGCGCGCTCTTCCGCCGACTCGATGCCGTGGTCGACGCAGTTGCGCAAGAGGTGCATCAGCGGATCGCGCATCTCGTCGAGAATGCGCTTGTCGACCTCTGCGTCGTCGCCGCGGACGTCGAAATCGACCGTCTTCTTTTGCAGCCGTGCCACCTCGCGCACCATCCGCGGCAAGCCCGCGAATAGGGTCGACAAGGGCAGCATCAGGGCCTGCTTGGTCTCGTCCACCAACGTGTCGACCATGACGCCGAAACTCTGCTGGTCCTCGAACAGCCGCTTGCCGAGTTGGCGAACCTGCTTCTCCAGCGAGCGCATGCTCTTCTGGCTCCATTCGAGAAAACGCGTGGCACTCGCCGCCAGCGGGTAGATACCCGACGGATCGGTGTGTCCGTCGTGTTTCTCCACCCACGATTGCAGACGGTAGACGTCGGTGTCGACGCGCGACCACTCAGTCTGCCACTCCCGCAATTGCGTGGCGATCTCGCGAACCTCGGCCGCGCGTTCGCGCATCGTCAGCTTGGCTACGAGCATCTCCTGCGATTGTCGCAACACGCTGTCGAGCTTTTCGGTCGCCACACGAACCGTCGGCGACGCACGCGCCAACAACCCTGGGCGGACCTCGGGCACCGCAACCAACGCCGCTTCGGGAGCTGCCGCCGCCGCCGCCGCGACCTGTCCCCGCTGCGCGACCGCCGCAAGGTCGGCGATCATGCGGTGCACCAATCCCTCGTTGAGATTCTCCGGCGTTTCGAGAAGCGCCTGCACCAGGTCCGCGGCCCTTTCGAACAAGTCGTAGATCTCCGCCGAAGGCAACAACTCGCCGCGCATCAAGCCCGCCGCCGCCGCCTCGAACTTCTGGCAGACGGTGCTGACGTGGGTCAGTTTCATCGTGCGGCCGCCGCCCTTCATGCTGTGGGCGTCGCGCATGACACTCTCGAACAGCACGTGCTGGCGATCCGGCGCCACCGCATCGCCGCGCAACTCGGTCAGCGCCGCGCCGATCGATTCGAGTCGCTCCTCGGCCTCGGCTCGGAACACGGGCAGCAACTTGCGCAACATCTCCTGCTCTTCCGGCGACAGCGGTACCTCTTCGACGGCGGCCGCGGCTGCGACAGGCGGGCGCCGCAGGCCGTCGAGCAGCGAAACCATCTCGCGAGCGGCGTGCTCCCCCTGCTCGCTCGATCGCAGTACCAGGTCGCCGAGCGACGCTACCGCCTGGTGAAAGCCCTCCAACACCTCGCCGCTCCAATCGAGCTCGCCGCGTTGGATCCGCACCAACACTTGCTCGAGCGCGTGCGATACGCTCTCCACCGCGGTCAGGTTGACGGCGCGCGCTCCCCCCTTGAGGCTGTGCATCTCACGCAACATCTGCTCGACGAGTTGCGACCGGTCGCCCGCGCTCGCCATCTCCTCGATCGCGACGAGGGACGCCGAGATGGCATTGAGCCGCTCTTCACACTCCAACTGGAAGAGAGGGAGGAGTTCGTCGAGCACGTCCTGCGCTCCGCTGATCAACATCGCGCCTCGCCGAACACGGTCGCGCCGTACCGCTTCATCGACTATCTCCGCTGGCAAGCGAGGTGGCTGTCTGCCGGGTATCCGCGATGATCCTCTCGATATCGAGGACGCTACGACGGTCGGCCGTAATTGATTTGAGATAGGTGCCCGCATCGGGCGCGGCTAGTATGCCGCTGCGCGGAACGCGCGCGACCCCGCATTCCTCGACATCGAGAGCGACCTCCACCCCACCGACCTCGACGATGACGACGCGACCATTGGCCCGGTGCACCGGCGGGTGCCCGAGAAGACCGCGCAGATCGAGCACGGCGACGATCTTGCCGCGCACGTTGGTGATGCCGAGAACGCAGTCGGGCGCCGTCGGCAACGGCGTTACCTCGCGCACTGCCAGCACTTCGCGCACGATCGCCGTCTCGATGGCGTAGGCGCCGCCGGCGAGATCGAGCGTGACGAATTCCGTGATTTCCTCGTCCTCGCCCGCCTCGATCGGGCGGGCGAGGAC
>JBGTMF010000204.1:0-14645 GCA_041743795.1 Thermodesulfobacteriota bacterium
CTGCGGGGGCTGCCGCACCGCGGTCGGTGACCGGCGGCGCTGGCGCTCCGGTGGCGATCTCGCGACCGGGATCGGCCTCCGGTGTGTAGTGCTTGATGACCAACTCATTCCACAGCACCAGGATGAGCAGCGAAATGACGACGGCGAGGAGTGCGTTGCGTTCCATGAATCCTTCGCGCCAGTCAGGGTTCGGGCGAAACCGGTCGCACCGGATCGAACCCGCCAGGGCTGTAGGGGTGGCAGCGCAGGACGCGACGACTTGCCTGCCACACGCCGCGCGCGACACCCAACGTCTCCACCGCCTCGATCGCGTAGGCGGAACAGGTCGGATGGAATCGACAGTTCGATCCGAGCAGCGGCGAGAGCAAGAGCCGGTACACCCCGATCAGACCAACCGTGAATCTCTGTAGCAACGACATGCCCGTGCCGCCTTCAGATTTGGAGCGCGTTTCTCAGTTCCCGATCGATTGCCGCGTAGGGAACGGCGTCGGTGCCGGGTTTTGCAATCACCAGAATATCGCGCGGCGGTGAGATCGCGACGCGATTGCGGCGAAAGAACTCGCGTACCAGCCGACGCACGCGGTTGCGCACCGGTGCGTTGCCGACCTTGCGACTGGCGGTGATCCCCAGGCGCGACGGTTCGTTTTCTCGATCGCGCGTGATCACGGTGAAATGCTCCGACCGCCGCCGCTTTCCGCTCTCCTGCAGTGCCAGGTAGTCGCGCCGCTTGCGAATCCGGAATCGCCGCCGGTAGCGTTGCGAGCTGTCCTGCACCGCAGCTGTCTGCGTCAAAACGGCTGTTTCGGCGGGATGGAGACCGATAGCCGCTTGCGGCCCTTGGCACGTCGGCGCTTGAGAACCTGGCGACCTCCGGGCGTGGCCATGCGGGCGCGAAACCCGTGGCGTCGTTTTCGGCGTCGATTACTTGGTTGATACGTACGTTTCATGGAATCCCCGGAGTCCGTTTTCCAGGGGCATCGCGCCCCCGGGCTGAATGGTCCCTACTCGGCCGCCGCTTCGGCCGCACCCTCACCCGGGCTGGCCGCCGCCACTTCCGGCGCCTTCTTGGCGAAGTGCTTGTTGTAGTGCGTCTCGCACAACCCGCGTCGGTGCGGCGCCGTGCCGCAGTCCTTCTCATTGCACGAGGTATGACGCGGCTTGCCCATCAAACCCTTGCGCCACTTGCGATAGTGGCGATCACAATAGCCCTTGGCGCGAACGTCTTTGTCGCAGCTGTCGGCTTTGCAGGTACCCTTGCTGGCCATGGTTGGTAGAACTCCTTCGCTGGAGATGTTCCCGGTTGCCGGTTTCGCGCTGCCGCCTCAGCTATCGCCGTGGCGAATGAGCCAGTGGAATCGGTCTCGCGAGCCCGGTTTTCGGCAGCACCTGTCCCTATTGTTCCTTGTCTTTCGTCATGGATGCGTTTGGCGGGATTGCCCAGCGACTCGCTGGAAAGTTGGGGATCATGCCACTTTCGCCGACGCGAATCCACCCGGGCGAACGAAAACCCCCGGCGGGTCCATTCGACGAGGAATCGACGGCCAGGTCTTGCGACTGTCACCGTGGATGGAGGCGATCGCGGTGAACGGCGGTTGCTGACGCCGCCCGACTCCGCCGCCCCGGCAGTGACCTGAAATCGGCCAAACGCCTGGGAAAACGGCGCCCGTTCGAAATCTCCTGGCACAGATCAGTGGCTGATTCGCCCGTTTGCCCACAATCCGTTGACCGCTGCAGTCATCCCGTAATAGCGGCGGGCGGTACCAATCAACTGATCAATGCACCGGGCCGGGGAGGGTCCGGACACTGGGGTCTCTGATGGTTGGTGTTGGGAGAACGCAACAATAGCGCCAGGGCTCCGTGGTCGGGTGCCGTGGCGACGGGGAGAACAATGGGTCGGACAGCAGCCGAAGACAGGGGAAATCGCCGCCGTCGGCGAGATCCGTCCCGGTGACAATTGGAGGATCAAGTATGTTGCGGGAATCGACATAGCTCGCGGGCCGTTTCCTGCCGCGTCGCATCAGGCGACACCGTGAAACGACAGTCTGCTTGGACCGACTGCCAGATTGGAGAACCAATCATGATGAGAAGCATTCCCCAAAGTGCTCGTATTGCCGCCGTCCTCGCAGTGGCGAGTTTGCTCGCCGTCCAGGCCGGGGCGAGTACGATCGCGCAGAACTCCGGGTGGACGGTTACCCGGCCGGATTCGTCGGAGACCCTGCGAGTCGTTGCCTACGGCGATTCCATCTTCGCCGGCTACATCAGCGCCTTCAGTATTGCCAGGCGCGGTGCCCCGCTGGTCGCCGGCGAGTACGGCGCGGCCCTGTGGGGGCAGAACATGCAGGTGATTCGCCGTTGTCAGTCGGGTGCGGTCGCTTCGGGTATCTACAACCGGATCAACTCCGCGACAGATCGCGCGTTCATGCAGGCGGCCAACACCCGGGTCGTCACGTTTGAAATGTGCGGCAACGACTATTTGCAAGCCCGTTCCAGCTTCGTCGGACAGAGCGGAACCTGCAATTACGCCGTTCTGGAGAACGCGGGGAATGCCTGCCGCACGTACACCGAACTGGCCATCCAGAACATCGATCAGTACGCCCATTCGAACGTGAAATTGAAGGTCGTCTCGAATCTGCACTACCCTGGATTTAACTCGGACAACGTCATGACCAATTGCAATGACCCGGAGACCGGACAGCCCATCAATCGACGGGAGAAGTTCCTGCCGCTGTTGGCGGAAAGCAACTGGATGACATGCAACCTCGCCGAGCAATATGGCTGGGAATGCGCCGATTCGTTCGCTGAGTACATGGCGGCGGATTACGACTCGAACGACGACGGAATGGTCGACGCCGAGGCGATCCGCTATCGCTCGGGCGAGTCTCTGGAGGACTACATCCAGCGCGTAACGGTCGACCTGGTCGACACACTGCGCGATTCGAACTTCAAGATGATCGATGAGACGACGAGCGTCGGCTATCTCATCTCCGACAACACCCACCCGTCCTTCGTCGGGCCGACGGCGAGTACGCTTTTCTCGACGCCGAGCGGCAACGTCGCAGTGCACTTTCCTACGACAGGTGCCTATCCAGATGGCAAGAACCCTGGGTGGAATCTGGTCGGACACGACCGCATGGGATGGGGAATGACCGCTGCCTACACTCTGACGGTGGACGCCGGCGAGGATGCGGAAATTCTCGAATGCGAGTCGTTTGAAAGCGCCGGTACTTTCTCCGACAAGGTCTTCATGGGACCGTGGGCGGTAGACATCGACTACGGCAACGGGGATTCGACGTCCGAATCGGTCACCGAGCAGGCGTTCGCCCTTGCCAGTACATACACCGTTGCCGGCTCGTATGATGTCGAGGTCACCGTCGAGACCGAGTACGGCGTAACCGGCTCGGACTCCGCGACGGTCTCCGTCCTGACCGCGACGGATGGCTGGCAGAATCTGCTCGACGCCGTGCAGGCTCTCTACCAAGCTGGCGCTCTGACCTTCGGCCAGCAGAACAGCCTGAAGAACATCGTCAAGAATGTGCCAAAGCAGATCGAGAATGGAAATATCGAAGCGGCGCAGAGCATGCTGCAAGGCTTCATCGACAATGTCGCATCACATGTGGCGGACGGCTCCATTGGTGCCGAGGATGGCCAGGCGCTGATCGACTATGCCGCGCGAGTTTTGGCGGCGGCCGCGTGTAGCGGCGAATAGACTCACCGATTCAGTTGCGCCGCCGCGATCGGACTTCCCCTTCCGGTCGTGGCGGCGCCGTCGCGCCGATGCTGTCGTGGTTGGCCCGTGCCGGGCGCGGTGATATTCGCGGCTCACGGATGCCGAACTCAATTCCCGCACAGTCAGGCATCGAAGTCGCCGCCTACCCGCTTGCATGGCGTTTCGTCGCGGCAGCGCTCATCGCAATCAGCCGAACCAGCCTGCCCATTATCCTGATACTGGTTGTTAGCGGTGCCGATATTTCGCCGCCGTTGCTCGTACGCCTCGTGCTCGCCTTTGCGCTCCTTCCGGGTGTGGCGGCCGTGCTGGTCCGCCGCGCTTTCGCGGCGGTGGTCGCGGTGCAAGATGGTGCGCTCGTCATCCACCGACGCGGGCAGCGCATCGCCTTGCCAAGCGTAGAGGTAGAGCGTGCTGTGCCGTGGAGGGTGCCACTGCCCGGTCCAGGGGTGTCCTTGCGCACGGCTTCAGGGCCTCGAACCCGTTATGAGTTACAGACAGCCGTCCCGGTGGCGTTGCTCGCCGTCCTCGGCGGCACCGGCGCAACCGCGACGCACCCAACGCTCTCGTATGCACAGGCGATGTACGCGATTGCGCCGACCCGCTGGTATCACGTCGCCTGGAAATACGGATTGTTCGGGCTCCTGCCGACCCTCGTCATCTTCCGATTGCAACAATACATCATGTACGGCGGACCGTTCGCTCAGTACTACCTGTACGGGCTCCGAGCATATCTCTCCACTTTCGCGTTCTACTGGATCATGGTGGTCCTTCACCTGCTGCTCTTCGCCAGCCTCTGGCGGCTTCTCGCCGAGGCGATTTCATGGCTGGCGGCTTGGATTGCCCCGGCCGCCGCTGCGCCGACGCGCCGCTGGGCGGAGCGTGCGGCGCAGATACTTTATTACGGCGGCGTGCCCCTTTTACTGGCTTGGCGCTTCCTCGCCTGAAGCGCCGCCGACGAAGGTTGGCGGTTTCGCGCAACCGCCCTTACCGCGCCGCGAAATCGCTACTCGGCGAAAGCTTCGGAGTTGAGCGCTTCGGGATCGAATCCCTCAGGCAGCGCGAACTCGGGTAGCTGGGGCTCCGGCACTTCGAGTACCTCGATGGGCAGGCCCGGTGGCGCCAACGAGGGAGGCACGATGCGGTCGGCCGGCACTTCGATGGGTTCGCCATGCTCGTCCAACGGCGGTCGGTCGGGGTGGTACATGAGAATCGCCTCCAGCGACGTGCCGTCATCAGTCGTCTGGTAGTGGCGCACATATCCGGGGGGCAATTCGTAGTCGCTTGGAACAATGATTCCGGGCTTGGGCGGATTCGAGCCCAGGGGCGGAAACGCCCAGATGCCCTCCGGGACCTTCGGCTCGCCGACGACTCCGGCCGCCGTCGAATCGCTTTCGGTCGCGTCGATTGCGGCCGCGCCGATATCCTCCGCCTCTGCGCGTTCTGCGAGCGCTGGCCCGGCTGTGGCGGTGGAGCCATTTGCTTCCACCCTTTGGCCCGTGTCGCGATCGCGTGGTGGAAGTGGATTGGCGGCGCGCGGTGGCAGTAGACGACGCAACGGCGTGTTTTCCGGTCCGACAGCGCCGCGTTGGCTCCCGGCGGACCCCGGATCGCCAGCCGGGCGCGCCTCCGGCAGTGGAGCAATCGTTGGGCGGAGGACTATCAAGAACGCCGCCGCGACGAGGCCAATGGCCAATACGAGCAGCCATACATTGCCGCGAACTTCCCCGCCTGCCGGGGGGACACACGATCCGTCGCTTTCCGATCGTCGCTTGTCGTCGTCAGCGCGGCGCAATCTCGACCCCTTCGGCTGCATTGGGCTAGGGAGTGCCTGCTGTTGGGGAATATTTTACGATCACCCGGCTGCCATCGGCGAAGCCCTTGCGGAAGTTTTCTTCGTGGCGTTTCCATCCGTCGGGGTACTTCTTGGCGAAGGCGTCCATCAGGAGGGCTTCGATGGTATCGTCGTCCACCAATTCGCCCATTGCCGAGAACGCGGGCCCTTTGGCTGTGCCGACCGCGATCCGGGCGGCGTTCCTGCCCCACTTGATGCGGCGCACCCGCCAGGAGCTCGGAGGGGTTCCGACGTAGACGGAGCCTTCGTGATAGAAAAACCAGATTTCGGCGGCTTGTCCCAGCGTACCGTCTTTGCGCGTCGACGCGATATAGACGTACTCCGAGTCTGCGAGCAGTTTCTCGACGTCGGCCGGCAACCCCATGGCCGGCGAAGCGCCGAGGAAAATAGCGGTCAGGGCGATTGTAGCCAGAAGGAATCGAGTCATTCAGTATTGTTGGGGGTGCGCGGCGCGGGATGCAAGGCGATCAGGGCCGTGGCGCGTCGATTCCGACCCTGGTTTCGCTAAAGGCGCTGCCGTGCGCCAGACGGCACTCTGTGGTAGCAGAACCACATGAACAAGCTTTCGAACGACCAGCGTGGCGCCGTCGGTATCATCGTACTGTTGATCATCGTGATTCTAGTTGCGGCCGGTCCGCTCGTCCTGCACTTCGCTCAGAAATCGCACAACGAGTTGCCGCTGGTCGTCGAGCAGGCGTTTCCCGACGATATGGCGATCGTTCCCGGGGAAGTGTTCGCGACGACGTTGAAGGCAATCGTCGAGCACGAACTCGAGGGACCGACGGGGTGGCGCCCCAACGACTTTATCCTGTGGGGGCCGTCTCTCTGGGCGGACAATAACGCCAATCGGCAACTCGGCATCATCCAAGCCGTGCGCGAGAGTGCCCGCGTCTTCAAGGATCACCTGACGAAGATTTCGTCGGACGATTTCGACGACAATTTGCAACAGGCCGACACTGCGTTTCGCAACGACGCCAAGAGCTTTATGCTGCCGTCGGCCGAGGGCAAGTTCCGCACCGGTGTCGAACACCTCGACAAATACCTCAAGGGCCTGCGCAAGACGCCGCCCACATCGCGGACTCTGAACGCGCGCAACGTCGAGGCGATTCGCTTGTTCCAGACGTGGACCGATGTTCTCGGCGCCGCCCACGCCAACCTGTTCAAGAAGGTAGAGTCGGACGGCACCAGGGTCAGGCCTTGGACCAACGACAACTATTTCTATCACGCGCAGGGCAATGCCTACGTCATGTATCACCTCACCAAGGCACTGCGGCGCGAATACGCGAAAGAACTGGCGCCGCGGCCGACGGTGAAGATGCTTTTCGACGAGGTTGCCAATGCCCTTGGTCATGCGGCGGTGTTGAAGCCGGTGATCATCCTCGACGGCGGGTCGGCGAGCATCGTCGCCAACCACCGCCGCAATCTCGAGGGATACATCTCTGAGGCGCGGCAGAAGATGTACTCGATCCGCGAGGAGTTGGAAAAGTAGCGGCCCGAGACAACTCTCGATCGTCGACTTTCCGAGGATGGCAATGACGACGAGCTACCGCAGCTTTGCCGCCCAGGCGTTTCACTACTTCGATCGGCCGCACGAACGCGTCTGCCGCGAGGAGCTGTGTTCGCCGGCGGCATGGCGAGGAGCGGATCTGGCGTTCGACGATTCCTGGGTTGAACAACTGACGCACGACGAGGTCGGCGAACTCGAGGCCGCCGTCGCCGGCGTCAAACGCGCGGGACGCGGAATGGCGGAAACCGGGCGCGCGGAGTTTCCACTACCGGCCTTGTCGCGGCGCATCGCTCGCTGGTCGCAGCATTTGCTCTCTGGACGCGGTTTCCTCCTGATACGGGGCATCCCGGTGGAGCGTTGGGGCGAGGGGGACAGCTCCTTGGCGTATTGGGGCATCGGCCAACATCTCGGTTTCCCGGGCGGGCAGAATCCCGACGAGGAACTGCTCGGCCACGTGCGCGATATGGGCGAGGAGGCTGCGAATCCTTTCGTCCGCCGCTATCGCACGGCCGGCGACATCGCCTACCACTGCGACCTCGCAGACGTCGTCGGGCTGATGTGCCTGCGTCCGGCGACGGCGGGCGGTGCCAGTCGAATCGTCAGTTCGGTATCCGTATACAACGAACTTCTGCGGCTCCGTCCGGAACTGGTCGAGCGCCTGTACGAGCCTTTCTTTCTCGACACCCGCAACGAAAGTGGTGGCACGAGGTTTCTCCCGGTGACGCCCTGCCGCTTCGCTGGCGGTGTGCTGCGCACATTCTACCACAGCGACTATTTTCGCTCGGCGCCGCGCCACCCGGAGGTGCCGGAGTTTACGCCGCACGAAAAGGAGTTGCTCGATCTCTACGAGGAGATCGCCGGCAATCCGGACTTTTACCTCGACATGCATTTTGCCGCTGGCGACATTCAGCTCATCTCGAATCACTTCACGCTGCACGCGCGCACGGCATATGAAGACCATGCCGATCCAGCGAAACAACGCCACCTGCTGCGCCTCTGGTTGTCGCTCGAACGACCTGCCGGGACGTAACGGCACGTTCTGTTCTTTGTTGGTTCGCCGGAGTATCGTCGTGCGCCAGTGTCCTGAGTTGGAAGTTCGTTGCATTAGTCGGCGAGCAATTGGCGCCCGTGCCAAGGCGCGACGACGAATGAATATTTGCAATATTTCGAGGAGGAGCAACGCCGGCATGGGCGCCAAGGGCCGCCGAATCATGTGACGAATCTCTGACTCAGGACACTAGATCGAAGGAGGTCCGGCATGGCTCGGTGGACACGTGATGAGTTGGAGACGGCGTTCGCAAACTACCAGCAGGTCGCACTGACGGCGGGAACGTCTGGAGATTGGCGGCCGTGGGCCGACCAATTCACCGAGGATGCTACCTACGTCGAGCACGGATTCGGCACGATGTGCGGGCGCGAGGCGATCTACAATTGGATCTCGACGATCATGAAGCCGTTCCCAAACTGCGAGATGAAGTACTTCCCGATCGAGTGGTACATGATCGACAAGCAGCGGGGCTGGATCAGCTGCTTCGTGTGGAACCGCATGTCCGACCCCGGCGACGGCAGTCTGCACCAGGCCGGCAACATGACGCTGCTCAAGTACGCCGGCAACGGCCTCTTCAGTTATGAGGAGGACGCTTACAACCCGGTGACGTTCGGCGCGATGATCACGGGCTGGATGGCTGCCCGCAAACGCTGCGCGGACGGCGAATCGTCGGCGGAGAAGCGCCACATCGGCACCCTCAAGGACGACATGGGCAAGAAAAGGCAGTAGATCTCTCGCGCGGTTGCGCGAGACGATAGCTCCTCTCGCCCCTACATCTGACGCGTGGTAGCGTTCGCGGCCATGCGGCGACCGGTCTGGCTATTTTCCATGGATACGGAGCAGTTCGACGCTCCCCCCATGACGACTGGGGCGCTGCTGGCGCACTACGCCGCGCGCGGCGCAGGGGCGGCAGATAGCGATGTCGAGTTGGTCCATTTTCTCGGCATCGAACAGTTGAAATGGTGGCTGACGCAACAGTGGACTGGCCCGGTTCAAGCGCGCGCCGAGGCGGCACTCGACGCGGGAATCCAGCCCGTGTTCGGGTTCTCCTGTTACACCTGGAACGTCGCCGAGTTCGTCGCCATCGCCCGACGGGTGAAGGGCACCTTCCCGGGCGCGTTGGTCATTGCCGGCGGCCCGCACGTGCAGCGCGCTGAGGATTTTCTCTACGAGGACGGTATCGACGTGATCGTCCTCGGCGAGGGCGAAGAAACCTTCACCGAGTGGCTCGATTGCGCCACCCGCGATGATTGGCGTGGAGTGGCCGGCTTGGCGTTTCTCAACGCCGCCGGCGCAATTGTGAAGACGGCGCCGCGGCCGCGTTCGACCGAGCTCGACGAGTTTCCCACGGCGCTCGACCACATCGCGCTGCGCGACGACGACGGCGCGCCCCTCTACAAGCAGGTCGCTTACGAAACCAGCCGCGGCTGCCCGTATCGGTGCTCGTTCTGCGAGTGGGGCACGGGAGCGATCGGCACCAAGATGTACCAGTTTTCGCTGCCGCGCATCCGCGCCGATCTCGAACGCCTGGTCGACGGCGGGGTAGAGGACATCTGGCTCTGCGATTCCAACTTCGGCGCCCTGCGCGAAGATCTCGAGAAGACCGAACTGGTGATCGAGCTGCGGCAGCGCACTGGCCGGCCACGCAGCTTTGCTACTTCCTGGTCGAAGAACCACAACCAACGCGTGCAAAAGATGGTGCGCCTGTTGCATGCACACGATCTGTTGTCGCACTACCACCTTGCCCTGCAGACGTTGACGCCGCTGGCGCTCGAATTGAGTCACCGCACCAACATGCGGGCGAACGACTACGAGCCGATCGTCAAGTCGTTGGCGGAGGACGGGATCCCGGTCGCCGCTGAACTGATCTGGGGACTTCCCGGCGACACGCTGCGAGAATTCGAGGCCAACCTCGACCACCTCTTCACGATCTTCCCCAACATCAATATCTTCGGCTACACGCTGCTGCCGGGAACCGAGTTCTTCGAGCGCCGCGACGAATACCGTCTCGAAACCATTCCCGTCGCCGGCTACGGCAAGGCGAAGGGAGAGTACGTCGTCGGCTGCCACACATTCTCGCGCGACCAGGGCGAGGAAGGATACTTCCTCATCACCGCGTACATCATTCTCTCTCGCGGCCAGCTCATGCCGCTGACCGCCAGGTACCTCGCGTTTGCCCGCCGACTACCGGTGGCGGCGCTACTGCGCACCGTCCTCCGCCGCCTGCTCGACGAGTTCGCGCAGGACGCGCCGGACCTCGTCGGCCCGCAGCGGATGGCATTGTACGAGAACCGCGCCGCCTTGTTCCAGTTGTTCATCGCCAACCACACGCGCACGTATGAGGTCATCGCAGCGACCGTCGACGAATGGCTGAGAGAGTACGAGTCGAGCGACCTCGCCGGATCGGCCCGCCGCGTCCTGCAAGTCGACGAGGCGCACTGCCCGAGCACCGGCGAGAAGCACGTGCGGCATCGCTACGTCGACTTCGACGCCGCGGCGATCGAGACCGCGCTGGCGCGCATGGAGCCCGCGCGCGCTGACGATCTGACACCGGGGCGGACACGCGAGATCCTCTTGAGCGTGCCCGGTGGCGTCGGCGACATCATGCTCGACCCCGACGGTGGCGCTTGGGTCCGCGGCGTCCTGCTGGACGAGCCTGCGCCGAGTCTCCCACCAAGCGATCCCCCCGTCTGATCAATCTCGCGCGGCGGCGCGGCTGTGCGGAGCAACTGCGCTCCGCGTGTTCGGCGTCTCCGCACCTCTGCGCGAGTTGGATAGACCCGCACTACGGCGGACTCAGTCTCTACGCAGCGCGCCGGGGCAGGTGCGACGGGCCGGGGTCGAGCATGCGGCGCGCGAGGCGGCGGATGTACGAATGATCGAGATCGAGCAGGTCGCAAACCCGCCCAAACGATAGATGGTCGTCGGTGTCGGTTGCAGACGGGCTGAAGACCCACGCCGCCGCCGCGTTGTAGATCGTCCGCGAGTTCGCATCGGCGCGGCCGTGGAACTCAGCCAGGTCTGCGAACGCCTGTCGCAGCACCGCGACGAGCAGATTGCGTTCTCCACCGTGAGCGCCGCCCTCGGATCCGTCCGACAGCGTCGCGAGCTCGTACGAGTCGAGCTGTAGCATTTGCCTCCCTCTCCCGGCCCCGCTCGGAGGCCTGCGTCTACATCCCCCCTGTATCGGTGTCGTGTTGCGGCAATGTTGCCGCGTCGTGAAAGTACGACGGCGCATACCTGAAGGATGATCGCTGACCAGAGCGAACCCGGGGGGTTCGAAGCGGTTAGCCGGTGCTTGAGCGAAGCGACACCACCGGGTGTTCCGACAGGAATTCGACCGCACCCCGATAGGGGTGCCAGACATCGGTCCGGCAGGATCACCCTTCAAGGCGTCGACGTATCTGAGGCTTTACGAGCCGATCCACGGAGGAGGGGCTCTGGTCTGCTGGCACCCCTTCGGGGTGCAGGTCGGTGGGGTGGTTTCCGCAACCGGTGGTACCGCTGCGCTCAACCACCGGCTAACCTCTGACATCCCTTCGGGATGCTGCGCGCGTTTATTCGCAACCGGTGGTACCGCTGCGCTCAACCACCGGCTAACCTCTGACATCCCTTCGGGATGCTGCGCGCGTTTATTCGTGTCCGGCACCCCGGGCTGAGAGCTGATGGCGGATGCTGTCGAATCACGACAGCACCCAAAGCACGGCGTGGACGCCCCGGGAAATGCGCGGTAGGGTTCGCCGACGGCGGGACCGTATCCCGCTCGGAGGAGACGGAATATGACCAAGATCTTCTACGAAAGCGAGGCGGACCTCGCCGCGATCGCCGGTCAGTCGGTGGCCATCGTCGGATACGGCAATCAGGGGCGCTCGTGGGCATTGAACATGCGCGACTCCGGTGTCGACGTCCGCGTCTGCGTACGCGCCGACACGTCGCGCGAGCAAGCGCGTGTGGACGGGTTCGCCACGGGCGAACTGGCCGACGCCAGCGCGGCCGAAATCGTCTGCCTGCTGGTACCCGACGATGTGATCCCAAATTTGCCGCTGACTCGTCGCGACACGAGCCTGACAATCATCGCCAGCGGTTACAGCGTCGCCTTCGACCGCTTCCGTCCGTCCGGCGATATCGCCATGATCGCGCCGCGCATGCTGGGGCCGGAGGTGCGTCTCTGTTACCAGGAGGGCGTCGGGTTCATCACTGCGCTCGGTGTCGATGCCGACGTCACCGGCACGGCACTCGCGCGCACGCTGGCCATTGCCAAGGCGATCGGCGGGCTGAAGCAAGGCGGGATCGAAATGTCCGCCAAGCAGGAGGCGATTCTCGATCTCGCCGTCGAGCAGGTGCTCTCGCCGGCGCTGACGCACGTGTCGCAGAGTTTCGTCGGGACCATGATGGCGGAGGGCATCCCGCTGGAGGCCATCCTGACCGAATTGATGCTGTCCGGCGAGATCGAGCGCAGTTACCGCATTCTGCGCGACATCGGTTTTGCGCGACAGATGGAGTTTCACTCGCCGACCAGCCAGTACGGCCAGCTCTCCCGCCGCGGCACCTTCGACCAGTTCGATCTGGCGGCGAAGATGCGCGATCTGACCGCCGACATCACGTCGGGGCGATTCGCCGACGAATGGGACGCCGAGAGCGCCAGTGGCCAGCAGCGACTCGCGGAATTGACCAAGCAACACGCCGGACCCGACATCGTCGCCTTCGAGGACGATTTGCGCGACCGCCTCGGCCCGCGCGTCGCGGTGAAGAGCTGAGCCGTGGCGGCTCCGTCGTTCGAGGAGCGCTTCGACGCCCACGTGGCCGAAGCGATGGTCCGCACCAACAACGAGGCGACCTCCGGCCTGCCGCACTACCTCGGCGTCGTCTTCGACGAGATGCGCCCGGGAGTCCTCGCGGCAACGATGCACGTGCCGCCGGCGGTCATCACACAATTCGGCAGCATGCACGGTGGCGCCATGGCCGGCTTCGTCGATCACGTCATGGGCTGCGTGCTTTACCCGCTGATGAAGAAAGGCCAGTGGGCGGCGACGACCGAGTTCAAGCTCAACTATCTGGCGGCCATCCGCGGCGGTGAACTGAAAGCCACGGCTACGGTGCTGAGTCTCACCAAACGCACCGCCGTCGTCCGCGTCGACGTCACCACCGGCGACCGGCTGGCCTGTGTAGCCCAGGGGACATTGCTGATCACCGACCTGGCGTGAATTCTCCCCTGCGCCACTCGTCGGTATGGCGAGACTCTCGCAGATCTTGTTGCGGTAACTCGCCGCATCCTCAGGAATCGGACTGTGCGAACGACATCAACTCGTACGGGCCGCCCTTGGCGAGCGCCGCCTTGTAGGTGGGGCGCGCGTGCACGCGGTCGAGGAAGGCCATCAACTTGGGGCGCGTCGCGTCGAGGCCGGCGCGGGCCGCGGCGGCCTCCAGCGGGAAGCTCATCTGGATGTCGGCGGCGGTCATCTCGTCGCCGGCGAACCAACTCCTCTTGGCGAGTTCGCTCTCCATGTAATCGAGGTGCAATGCGATCTGCGGGCCGATGAAAGTGCTCTTCGCGCGCCCGGAGATTGCCTTGGCGAACGGTCGCACGAAGAACGGCATCGGCGAAGTCTCGATGCGGTCGAACACCAGCTTGAACAGCAGCGGCGGCATCGCCGAGCCCTCGGCGTAGTGCATCCAGTAGTCGTAGAGCAAGCGCTCGGGCGTGCCGGCGGCCGGCCGCAGTCGGCCGCCGCCGTGGCGATCGACGATGTAGTCGATGATCGCGCCCGACTCCGCCAACGTCACGTTGCCGTCGCTGATAACCGGCGATTTGCCGAGCGGATGCACCGCGCGCAACTCGGGCGGTGCCAGCATGGTCTCTTTGTTGCGCTCGTAACGCCGGATCTCGTACGGCAACTCCAACTCCTCGAGCAGCCACAGGATGCGCTGTGAGCGCGAGTTCTCCAGGTGGTGAACGGTGATCATGAGGGCACCTCCGCGAATCGGCCAATCAGAGGGCGCATCCTCGTGCTCCACCGCGACCCCGTCAAGCCGGTGAGAGGGGCCAATCCTCATCTCGCGCAGAAGCGCGGAGAGCGCCGAGCGTGTTGGTCAGCCCGTCCTCGTCACCCCGGCGAAAGCCGGGGTCCATACGTAGCTGAGATTTATGGATCTCGGCTTTCGCCGGAATGACGGAGGTGGAATTCGCGACTATCTCGACCGACTGCTGGGCCAATCCCCCCTTCCCTCCGCGTCTCCGCGCGAGAAATCCCTTCCGGATCGCCCCTCGCCATTGATGTCCGAAAATGGCGAGTTCCGCCCAGCTTCGTGTAGTACTGAGGCGGCCATGGAGATCGATTCGGACCGCTGTTATCGCGCCCTCAGCACGCGCGACGCTCGCTTCGACGGGCGCTTCTACACGGGCGTTCGCACGACGGGTGTGTACTGCCGGCCGGTGTGTCCGGCGCGCACGCCGCGGCGACATAACTGCGTGTTCTTCAGGAGCGCGGCGGCGGCGGCGGCGGCGGGGTTC
>JBGTMF010000205.1:0-8296 GCA_041743795.1 Thermodesulfobacteriota bacterium
CGTCGACGCAGGTGATCACGTGGAGCCGGGCGCCGTGTTGCTCGAGCTCGACCGCGATCTTGCGCTTCTCGGGCGACGGCGCGCCGAGGCGGCGCTCGACGAAGCGCGCGCCCGCTTGGCCGAGGCGGAGCGCCTTCGCCAGGAAGCAGTTCAACTCGTCGCCGATCGGCACATTCCGCAGACCGAGGGGCGGAGCCGCGAGGCGAACGTCAATCTGAACTCCGCGGTGGTGGCGCGCCTGGAGGTGGAGGCGCGCGAACAGGCGGAGATCAGCGAGCGACACTCGGTCGTCGCCCCGTTCGCCGGAGTGATCAGCCGGCGGCTCACCGAGGCCGGCGAGTGGGTGCAGACGGGTACACCGGTTCTCGAGCTGGTGAGCATCGAGCGGCTGAGGCTGGACGTGCAGGTCCCCCAGGAACGGTACGCCCAGATCGATACCGATACCAAGGTCGAAGTGAGTCTCGACGGATTGCCCGACCGATTTCCGGGGCAGGTGGTCGCGAAGGTGCCGGTGAACGATCCCGGTGCGCGAACGTTTTTGGTACGCGTCGTCCTCGAGGACCCCAACGAGCAGATGATTTCCGGCATGTCGGCGCAGGCCACCTTCGATCTGCAGGCCGGCGCCGCCGCGCTCACCGTTCCGCGCGATGCTCTCGTTCGCGGCGCCGACGGCGAACACCGCGTCTGGGTCGTCGAACAACGCGACGGCGAGAGGCGCGCCTTCGCTCGCGAGGTGCAGATCGGCCGGTCGCTGGGTGAGACCGTCGAAGTGTCCGGCGGCATCGACGGACAGGCCCTGATCGTCGTGCGCGGCAACGAGACATTGCGCGAGGCGCAGGCCGTGCGGATCCTCGACGAGGAGAAGTGAGATGATCGAGGGCGCGATCCGGCGGGGCACGCTGTTGGCGGTCGGTGTGCTGATCGTCTGCGTTTTCGGCGTGCTCGCCGCGCTGCGAGTCCCGGTCCAGATGATCCCCGATCTCGAAGTGCGCACGGTCAGTGTGCGCACCAACTGGCCCGGGGCGACGCCGCAAGACGTCGAAAAGGAGATCCTGATCGAGCAGGAGGAGTACCTGCGCGACGTGCCGAGTCTGCGGCGGATGGTCGCCGAAGCGCGTACCGGTCAGGCGACCATCGAACTCGAGTTTCCGTTCGGCGTCGACATCAACCAGGCGTTGGTGCGCGTCAGCAACGCGCTCAGCCAGGTGCCCGCTTACCCTGAGAATGTCGACGAGCCGCGTCTTTTCACCAGCGCGTTCTCCGGCAACGCGTTCATCTTCCTGCGCGTCGAGCCGCTGCCGAGCCACGTCGACAGCATCAACATGACGATGATGCGCGATTTCATCGACGACAACGTACGGGTACGTCTGGAACGCGTCCCTGGCGTTTCCGAGGTGTCGATTCGCGGTGGGGCCGAGCGTCAGATCCGCATCGAAGTCGACCCCGGCCGTCTCGCCGAGCGGGGCATCACGCTGACCGCGCTGCGCGAAGCCATCCGCGGCCGCAACCTCGACGTCTCGGGCGGCGACCTCGACAGCGGCAAGCGCCGCTACCTGCTGCGAACGATCGGCCGATTCGACAGCCTCGAATCGATCGAGGACATGGTCCTGGCGGAGCGCGGCGGAGCCTTCATCCGCCTGCGCGATGTCGGGACCGTTCGACTGACCCACTTCGAAGAGCGCGACCGCTCCTACATCAACGGCCAACAGGTGATCTCGCTGTCCATCCGTAGGGAGACCGGGGCCAACGTGATCTCGATCATGGACGCCGTCGTCCCTACCGTCGAGGCGGTCAACCGCGAGGTTCTCGCGCCGATGGGGATGCGGATGGCGATTACCAGCGACGACGTGCGTTACGTGCGCGCCTCGGCCGCCAACGTGCGGCAGAACCTGTTGCTCGGCGCCGCATTGGCGACCGCCGTCATGTTTGTCTTTTTGCGATCGGTGTCGCTGACGGCGATCGGCGTGATGGGGATTCCGGTCTGCACCATCGCCTCTTTTCTCGGCCTGCTGCTTGCGGGTAGGACGATCAACGTCATTTCTCTGGCCGGCGTCGCTTTCGCCATCGGCATGACGCTCGACAACAGTATCGTCGTTCTCGAGGCGATCGAACGCGAACGGCGGCGCGGCCGAGAGGCCTTCGATGCCGCGCTGGCAGGTGTGCGCCATGTCTGGCCGGCTGTGCTGGCCTCGACACTGACCACAATCCTCGTCTTCGCGCCGATTTTGTTCATCGTCGAGGAGGCGGGGCAGCTTTACGCCGACGTGGCGGTCGCGATTTCGGCCTCGATTGTGGCGTCGATGCTCATGGCGATTCTCGTACTGCCTGCGGCTACGGCTCGGCTCGCGGTCGTTCACGGCGCGGCCGATCCCGCTGCCGGCGGAAATCTCGCGCGCGGCGTGTCCGCGATGGTCGGATGGCTGATCGCGACATCGCCGCGTCGCCTCTCGTCTCTCGCCCTCACCGTCGCGGCGACGGGCATCGTCATCGTCTTTCTCACGCCGCCGGCGGAGTATCTGCCTGAGGGCGAGGAGCCGAAGACGTTCTCCCTGATGATCGCCCCGCCGGGGTACAACCTGGCCGAGATGGACGGCATCGCGCGCGAGTTGAACGCCACCCTGTCGCCGTTTCTCGAGGACTCGCCGGCGCTATTCGACCGCGGCGAGCGCGAGGTGCCGGCGCTGGCGAGCATGGTCTTGTTCGTCGAGCCGCAGCGGCTCCGCCTCGTCGCGGAGACGAAAGACCCGGCGCACATCGACGCGCTCATGGGGATCGTCAACGAGCGGTTCCGCCGCTATCCCGGCATGCGCGCCTTCTCGGCGCGCGGCTCGATCATCACCACCAACGACGGCGGAACGCGTAGTGTGAACGTCGACTTGACCGGTGCCGACCTCGGCGACATATACCGCGCGGCGATGCTCACGCACAGGCGAGCGGAAGAGGTGTTTGGCAATCCGCAGATCAACACGTTGCCGTCGTCGCTGACGCTCGGCCAGCCGCTGATCGAGATCCGGCCGCGCTGGGAGCGGTTGTCAGAGTTGGGGTTCACGATCCAGGAGTTCGGCTATGCCGTGGCGGCGCTCAGCGACGGCGCCTATGTCGACGAGTACTTCATCGACGGCGACGACAAGATCGACATGTTCCTCTACAGTTCGGCCGGGACAGCCCAGAGGTTGGACCGCCTCGGCAGCTTGCCGGTGCACACGCCGCGCGGCTCGGTGGTTCCGGTCAGTTCGATCGCCGATCTCGTCGAAACGGTCAACACGGACATCATCCGGCGGGTCGACGGCCGCCGGACGGTCACCCTGAACATCATACCCGAGAGATCGGTCGCACTCGAGGAGGCGGTGGAGCGGGTACGTGAGGAGGTGATCGGACATCTGCGAGGAAGCGGCGCGTACCCGGTCAGCGTGAACACGGAACTCTCCGGTGCGAGTGACCAACTGGAGCGCACCCGGAGCGCCCTCGCGGGCAATTTCATTGTGGCGATATTGCTTTGTTACCTGCTCCTCGTCGCCATCTTCTCCCACTGGGGTTATCCCCTCGTCATCATGGCCTCGGTACCGCTGGGTATCGCCGGCGGCATCGCCGGACTGAGTATTCTCAACCTCCTCGGCGGCGCGCTTCCACTGATCGGATTGACCGGTTTTCCGCAGCAGCCCTTCGACATGATCACGATGATGGGATTTCTCATTCTGCTCGGAACAGTGGTAAACAACCCGATTCTCATCGTCGATGAGATGCTTTTCCGGATCCGTTCCGAGGGAGCCGATCCGCGCAGCGCCGTTCGCGACGCCGTCGATTCCCGGCTGCGCCCGATCCTGATGTCGACCGTCACCACTGTATTCGGACTGGCGCCGCTGGTGCTGTTACCCGGGGCCGGGGCGGAACTGTATCGCGGCCTCGGAGCGATCGTCCTCTTCGGGTTGTTGTTTGCGATGCTGGTAACGCTGTTCTTCCTTCCTCCCTTGCTGGTGACGGTGCTGGACGTCAAGGCGCGCGTGGCTGGACTGCTGGCTTCGATCCGCGTCGGGCGAAAGCGGAAAGTGTCGCAGGCACGTCCGTTCGCTGAGGGCAGCGAGGCCGCCGCACCCGCCCCACCGCAGCGCGTGTCCAAGCACTGATTGCACGGACTGCTGGACACGCACGCCAGTCGCTCGACGACTTCGGCAACAAACTTCCAACTCAGGACACTAGTGTCCTGAGTCAGAGATTCGTCACATGATTCGGCGGCCCGTGGCGCCCATGCCGGCGTTGCTCCTCCTCGAAATATTGCAAATATTCCTTCGTCGTCGCGCCTTGGCACAGGCGCCAATTGCTCGCCGACTAATTCAACGAACTTCCAACTCAGGACACTAGGAGTCCGACATGCGCAAGATTCTCAGCCTGTCGCTGTTACTTTGCTTTCCCTGGACCGCAGGCGCCGCTGATTTGGTGGACGTGTACGACCTCGCGATCGAGCACGATATGCAGTTCCGCGCTGCCTCGCATGCGCGGGACGTGGTGCTGGAGAGTAAGCCGATTGCCCGCTCGGCGTTGTTGCCGCAGTTGGTTGGCGGTGCGTCCTACGGTATCCAACGCACCGAGGTGACGGTTCAGCCCGATGTCGGCGGCGAGGTGACGCGGGCGGACACGTCGCGGCCGTACAACTATGGGTTGAACTTGAGCCAGGTGCTCTTCGATCTCGGTGCCTTCCTCCGGCTGCGTCAGGCGGGTGATGAGATTGCAGCGGCTGAGGCGACATTTGCCGCCGAGTCGCAGTCGCTGGTCTTTCGCACCGCGGCGGCTTACTTCGAAGTGCTTGGCGCGCAGGATACCCTGCGTTTCGCGCGGGCGGAGAATGAATCCCTCGCGCGGCAGCGCGACCAGGCCGAAGCTCGATTCGATGCCGGGATCGCCGCGTACACGGACGTGCAGGAAGCGCAGGCGCAGTACGATCTGAGCCGTGCGGCCGTTCTCGAGGCCGAGCGATTGGTGGTTGCCGCGCGCCAGGAACTGGCGGTGATTACGACTCATGCCGAATTGCCGCTGACAGTGGTGCGGGACGAGATACCGCTACCGTCGCCGCAACCGGAGGACCCAGAGGCCTGGGTCGCCGCTGCATTGGAGAGCAACCTGCAGCTTCTCGCGACGCGCATTGAAGTCGACATCGCCGAGCGTGAAGTGAATGTCCATCGTTCGACCTACCTTCCCATCGTGCGTCTCGAAGGGGACCAACGGTTTGGCCGCAGTGCGGGTTTCAACCGCGGGGAGTTCGACATCCGCGGCCTGTTCGTCAGCCTCGATGTCCCGGTATTCACCGGTCTCTCGCGGCAGGCCAACGTCCGCCGATCGCGCAGTGCCTACGAGCAGCGCCGCTCCGAGTTCGAAGGATCTCGCCGGGCGATCGAGAGCCTGACGCGCGACGCCTATCAGGGGGTGACGACCGGCGCGGGGCAGGTGCGCGCGCTGCGCCAGGCCGTGCGTTCGAACCAGACTGCACTCGAGGCGACGGAGGCCGGAATGCGTGCCGGCACCCGCACGATCGTCGATGTGCTCAACGGCCAGAGGCTTCTCTTCGAAGCGGAGCGCGACCACGCCCGAGCGCGTTACAACTACCTGCTCAGCGTTCTCCGCTTGAAGCAGGCCGCCGGGCGACTACACGGCGCCGACCTCTTCGAAATAAACGCGCTTCTGGTCACTTCTGCCGAGGAGGTGCGGCATTGACCTTTCACCCGAGTGGGGTTTATGCACGCGAGGTGCTGGTGTCCCGAGTCAGAGATTCGTCACATTATTCGGCGGCCCCTGGCGCCCATGCCGGCGTTGCTCCTCCTCGAAATATTGCAGATATTCCTTCGTCGTCGCGCCTTGGCATAGGCGCCAATTGCTCGCCGACTAATGCAACGAACTTCCAACTCAGGACACTAGTTGGTTTCGCAGGTTGGCTCGTCGGCTCCGTACTGTTGCTCGCGGCGGCGCCTATCGCGCAGGCAGGCGACGCCAAGGCGACACCGATGGCGAACGCCTTCGGCCCGCCCTCAGTAGCGCCCTTTACGGCATCTGCCGCTGTCATCTCGGGGGTAAACATAGCGGATCTCGGCGTCGTCGACGCCGACGGCGACGGCCGACTCGATCTCTTTACCACCAGCCACACCCGCCGCACCCTGTTACTTCTCGGCGACGGGCGCGGGCGATTCAAGGACGTCACCGACCATTGGGGGTTCGCGGTCGATCCGCGGATCCCGCGCATTGAGACCTCCTCTCGGGTTCCGGCGAGCCCGCCGGGGCTGCACTTCTACTTCGAAGGGGACTCGATGGTCGTCAACGCATCTCGCCCCGGGGGGTCATTCGCCGGCCGGATCGAGTTCGAACGAGTGGTGGAGTACTCCACCGAGGGCGGCATGACCGTAAGCGGCGGTAAATCAGGCGAAGGAGAGTTGCCGCGCTCCAAGTTCATTGAGTTTTCTGTCACCGGACATGGGCGTTGGACGACCCGTTCGTTCTTTCCGCACCACGACGTGCGAGTGACGCTCGCACCGGATACGCCACTCGATCAGGTGTTTGTCGGACGAAATGCGGTTCGCGCCTACGCACACGAGATGAAGCTCTTCATGGTCGATCGCCACGGGATGGCTTGGAGCGATTTCGACGGCGACGGTGATCTCGACGTGTTCGTCAGTGTCGGCGCCATGGCGGGCACCGGGCCAGAAGACATACGCGATGAATTTTTCACCCAAGACAGCGGTCGCTTGCGCAATGTGATCGTCGAATCGGGCATCGTCAAGAATCGAGGGCGCGCGCGTCGCGTCGAATGGGTCGACTTCGACGGTGACGGACGGTTGGACCTCTACGTGGGGAACGCATCGACGCCGAACCAGCTCTGGCGACAGGACGCGGCCGGGAAGTTCGCCAACGTCGCCGCCGATCTCGGCCTCGATGTCGTCGAAGGCGACGTGTTTCGTTGGATCGATGTGGACGGTGACGCGGACCCGGATCTCCTGTTGGCAGTCGCTAGTGGCTCGGCCCTCTTGTTCATCAATGAGGGTGGCCGCTTCACGCGAAGACCGCTCGACGACTGCGGCACGGTGGCGCCTCATTCCATGTCGGTCGGTGATTTTGACTCGGACGGGGATCTCGACGTCTTTGTCGTCGACGCCTCGATGAACCGGATCTTCGTCGCCGACAATGGATCGTTCGCCTGCAGGGATGCGACGGAGTTCGGCCTGCCCGGCCGAAGCGCTACGGCCAGTTGGGTCGACTTCGACAACGACGGTCTGCTCGACATCCACCTCGCTCCCGGTGGGTTGCGTCGACAGACGGCGGACGGCCGCTTCCTTTTTGCCGGACTGGTCCTGGGAAGGGTTCCGACGATTGCTCGTTGCGCCTGGTTCGATAACGACGGCGACGGTGATCGCGATTGCGTCTGCAGCGTCGCGCGCGGACGCTTCGCCAGCGAGCACTTCAACATGCGCAACGACGCCAAGGGGCATCATTGGCTCCATGTCGACCTCATCGGGCCACCACTCAACAGACAGGCCATCGGCGCAACGATGATGTCGAGCGTCGGCGGTCGTAGGCGCCGGCACATGGTCGGAGAGTCAGATGGTGCGCACTGGTCGCAGGGGCACTACCGGCTATACATCGGCCTCGGCGAAGCGACGCGCGCCGACTGGCTCGAGGTCACCTGGCCCGACGGCACGCGCCAACGCGTCGAGTCCCCGGCGGCCGACCAGCTTCTGCAGATCCGCTGGGGCGAGCCGGCACTGAAGGCGGAGGTTGCGGGCTGACCGTCGGTCACCGATGGCGCATCGGGGCGCTGTGCCGTAGCCCGAATTGTTGATGTTTTCGAGTCGCGATATACGAAGGTGCGACGCCCACTGACTCTGCCCCGGGGGCGTGGGTGCGGGTGTCTCGATCTGGATCTTGACACGATATGATCTACCTATAGACTATGGCGCATGTCATCCACAGCCTATGCCGTCAGCCCGGAGCCGGCGCAGGCCCGGCGGGGCGCAGTTGGGGTGGCCGAGGTGGCGGCGGCGTTGCGCGCGTTCTTCCGCATCGCGGAATCGTGGCAATTGTCGAACGAGCAGGCGCAAGTGCTTCTCGGTCGCCCGGCACGATCGACCTTTTACAAGTGGAAGCGCGGCGATGCGGGCAGTGTGCCGTACGATACGGTACGTCGCCTCAGCTACCTGCTAGGCATCTACAAATCACTGCAGGTTTTGTTCAAGCAGCCGGACCAGGCCGACGGTTGGATCCAGCGGCCCAACGCGGCGTTCGGCGGTGGCACCGCGCTCGGCCGCATGCTCGGCGG
>JBGTMF010000206.1:0-1658 GCA_041743795.1 Thermodesulfobacteriota bacterium
GCGGCCGACGAATGCGATCGACGCGTCGCCGAGGCGCGCCAGTTGGCGCTCGACGGCGGCGTCAGTCCGGACCTCGTGTTTCTCGATACGGACGCCAACGATTGGCTCGACTGCGACCAGTGTCGCGACTGCTTCAAACCGGCCATGACGCTGCGGCCGGCGATGTCGGCGCAGTACGGCGCGGCGATTTCCAACTTCGCGCAATTGCAGGACGACGGCCGTCCGCGGCGATTTCGATGGGGTTTCATCGCCTCGACCGACAATCACGCCTCGCGTCCCGGCACCGGGTACAAGCAGTACGCGCGCAGAGTGATGACGGACTCCCGCGGCATGACTGACCCCCTCAGCGAAGAGCGGGTACGCCGCTGGTTCGGCGGAGGACAGCGCGATCCGCAGCGGGCGCAGCCGTCCAAACCGTCGCGTCTATTCGAGCTCTTCGACACCGAGCGCAAGGCCAGTTTCATGTATCCGGGCGG
The DNA here is from genome assembly GCA_041743795.1 of Thermodesulfobacteriota bacterium. GTDB lineage: Bacteria > Desulfobacterota > Binatia > HRBIN30 > CADEER01 > CADEER01. The sequence continues at coordinate 477 of JBGTMF010000206.1, forward strand.
CATCGTCGCCGTCCACGCCAGCGGTCGCGATCGGCGGGCGATCTGGGACGCACTGCAGCGCAAGGAAGTTTACGGTACCAGCGGGCCCCGCATTTTGCTTTGGTTCGACTTGCTCAACTCACCCAGCGGCCCGCTCGCCATGGGCTCGGAGGTATCGATGTCCGACAATCCAGTCTTCGAGGTGCGCGCCGCTGGCGCCTTCGAACAATTGCCGGGGTGTCCACCCGACGTCGGCGAGTCGCTCGCCGCCGAGCGAGTCCGCCACCTCTGCCGCGACGAATGCCATCACCCCGGACGGCAGCGACATTCGATCGTCGCCATCGAGGTGATCCGGATACGCCCACAGAGTCATCCCGGAGAGCCCATCGCGCCGTTGATCGAAGATCCCTGGCGGCGGTTGCCGTGCGCGGGGGGTGCCGAGGGGTGCCGCGTGACATTCGAGGATGCGGAGTTTGCCAGCTCCGGGCGCGACACCGTCTACTATGTCCGCGCCCTGCAGGAGGAGACGCCGGCGATCAACGCGGCGACGTTGCGAACGAGCTTCGACGAGCGCGGGCGCGCGACTGCGATCGACGAATGCCACGGCGGCTACCGAACTGCGAACGACGATGAATGCCTCGCCCCGGCCAACGAGCGCGCCTGGTCCTCGCCGATCTACATCGACTTCGCCGCCGCCCCCTGACCTTTAGGGGAAGGCCGGTGCCCCCTCCCGGTTCTTCTCCCTGTGTCTCTTGGTGAGGATCTGTATCGTTCGGGGTCAGCAGCCTGCCGCCCGACGGCCGTCCGGTTCGTCATCTTCGGCCAGGACTTGCGAATCGGTCGATAGTCGGTCGGCCACGTCGCGCATGTACTCGATGAGGATATCGCGCATCTGCGCCTCGACAGTGCCCCGGTGGCGCTCGTGCCAGCCGCGAATCGTATACACGCGGCATCCCAAGCCGCGCAGATAGCGCCAGTCGCGCAGCGAGGAATGACGGTCGTTGTCGCCGAACACGAACGAAGTCCGCTGTATCAATGCGCGACAACCGTCCTCGTCCGCATCGAGGCCGAACGCGGCACGCACGCGACGGCCACGGGGTGCTCGGTACCCGAGGAGCGATCCATTCAGATGCTGGCTGGCGCCGAGCACCGGGTTGAGCAAGAGCAGATGCGGCAGCGGCGCCGCCCGGGCGGCGCGCTCCG
>JBGTMF010000207.1:0-8489 GCA_041743795.1 Thermodesulfobacteriota bacterium
GTCGATGACGCGGGCAGTGCGGCGACCGCCGCGGAGATCGTGGCGACTGGTGGTCGCGCGCGGGCGGCCCACCTCGACGTGTGCGACCGGGAGGCATTCCGCGCGCTCGTCGCCGACGTGCTCGAGCGGGAAGGGGGCCTCGACCTCCTTTTCAACAACGCCGGCATCGCAATCATCGGCGAGACTCTCGCCATGTCCGACGACGACTGGGATCGCATGATCGACATCAATGTGCGCGGCGTCACCAACGGCGTGCAGGCGGCATACCCGCAGATGGCCGAGCGTCGACGGGGGCACATCATCAATACCGCCTCGTTGGCCGGCCTGGCGCCGCAGCCGGGGCTGACCGCCTATGCGACGGCGAAGCACGCGGTGGTCGGACTGTCGGTGTCGTTGCGTGGCGAGGCTGCGCGCCACGGCGTACGCGTCAGCGCGCTCTGTCCCGGCGTGGTGCGTACGCCGCTTGTGCAGAACCTGAAAATGCTCGAAGAGGAGCGCTACCCGAGCCGCAACGAGATGATCGCCAAGATGCCGTTCAAGTTCATCACGCCCGAGGCATGTGCGCAGGCCGCGCTGCGCGGCGTCGAGCGCAACCGGGCACTCATCGTCGTCACGCCACACGCGAATCTCATCTGGCGCCTCTGGCGCCTGGCGCCGTCGGCGGTACTCAGCGCCAGCGGCTTCATGGTCGGGCGCATCGATCGAGTGAGGCGCTGACGGGCACCAGGATCCACGTCAATCCAGCGCCTCGACTTCAAACGCGCCGCAGGCGGCAAGGTCGGAATCGCTTGCCGGCGGCAACTGCCGCGCCAGATCGCGCAACCCGCTACGCAGGCCCTCCTCCAGAACTGGGTGGTAGAAGGGCATGCGCAACAGGTCTGCCACTGTAAGCTGGCGCTCGATGGCGAGCGCCAGCAAGTGCACCATATGCTCGGCCGCCGGTACGCACATCTCGGCGCCGAGGATACGCCCGCTCGGCGACGCCGCGTACAGGCGCATCACACCCTTGTTGCGCTGCGCCGCGCGCGCGCGCCCCTGGCGTTCGAAACTCACGGCACCGACAACAGTCGTCGCCGCATCGAGTTCCGTCAAGCGTTTGCCGACGAACGCCGCTGCAGGATCGCAGAAGACGATGCCGAGAGGTGTGCGGCGTTGGAAACAGCGCGTCTCTTCGGACACCGCGTTGAGACCGGCGATATGTCCCTCGTCGGCAGCTTCGTGGAGTACGGCGGCGTGTCCGTTGGCGTCGCCGGCGAAGAACACCGGCAGGTCGGCGATCTGCATCGTAGTCCGATCGAACGGCGGCATGCCTCGCTCGTCGAGCTCGACGCCGAGAGTTTCCAGCCCCAGATCATCGACGTTGGGGCGGCGTCCCATCGCCGCGAGCACGCGGTCGACCACCACCGTCGTTTCGCCGCTGCGGATCTCGACCCCTTGCGCGTGCGCCGACAACTCCGCCGGCGCGCCCATGTGTATTGGAAACTCCTTGCGCAACTCGGCGACCAGCGCGTCGTTGACCGTGTCGTCAGTCAGCCCCGCCGCCCGCGGCAGCGCGTCGAAACCGGTGACCTCGACACCCAGCCGCGACAGCGCCTGCGCCATTTCGATGCCGATGGCACCCATGCCGATGACGCCGATTCGCCGCGGCAGATCGACCTCCTCGAAAAGGGAATCCGTCGTCATTACGCGGTCGCCCAGCGACGTCCATGCGCCCGGCACCAGCGGACGCGAACCGGTGGCGAGGACGATACGCCGCGCCGTGAGTTGGCGACCGTCTATCTCGACGCGATCGGGTCCGAGCAGCCGCGCTCGACCTGGAACGTTGCGATCGCCGAGGTCATCCGTCGCTTTCAGCGTGCCGGCGACAAAGCCGTCGCGCAGCGAACGCACCCGACGCAGCACGGCGGGAAGATCGACCGACAGCGCCTCGCTGCCGCGAATCCCGAATGTTGCCAAAGCGTGGCGCGCGTGATGGGCGTTGGCCGCCTCGATGAGGACCTTCGAAGGCATGCAGCCGACGCGCGCGCACGTAGTGCCATAGGGGCCGTCGTTGATCAGCACGAAGCGCTCGGTGCGTTTGCGCACCTCGCGAAGCGCCGCCAATCCCGCCGTGCCGGCGCCGATGATGATGACGTCGAGGGTTTCACTCACCTGCTTGCCCTCCACTAGCCACGTTCGCGACAACGTGGCCATCGACCTCCAGCTTGGTCGGTCCGTCACCCCAGGTCGCGACGATGCGGTGACTCTGTCCGGGCTCCCAGCTGTCCAATCGAAGTGTGAGTTCGGCTTCGTAGCCAGTGTTGTCGGTGACGATGAAACGCAGGTTATTTCCCTCCTTGATGAGCCGTGAGCGAGTGTCCCGATCGTCGCCGATACCGACGATCGCGCTCTCGGCGAGGTCGCGGCCGTTCCACTTCGGAACGATCACGAACTCCACGGTGCCGTGATCATCCTCGACAATCTCGGGAAACGTCAGGATCGTATCCTCTCCCGAGGCGACGAAGATTGCCGGGGGTTCGACGAGATCGCGCCACTGCGGCCCGTCGATCAGGAAGTCGCCGATCCAGGCTTGGAGACTGGTACCGTCGATTTGCGTTGAGTCGAACGTTCCGTCGACGCCGACCTCGAAACCCGGGCCGATCCCGGCACCAAGCAGGATCGTGTGCGATTGCCCGTCGACCAGGAACCTCTTGAAGCGATCAGGATTGCGCGCCGCGATCTCCGTGCTCACGTCGAGCAACAAGTCGCGGTAGGCGGGGCGCGCGAGTGCGAGGAAGTCGGCGATCACGAAGTCGCGCTGATAGCTGAACAGCGCCACGCGAGTGTCCGGGTCGTTCGCGAGGGCCCAGTCGATGAGGAACGCGACCTGCTCGTCGCAGCGCGTGCAGCCGTCGACGACGTACTCATGGAAGCGCCAGTTCTCGCGGCGCTGCGTGACTGCTTGCGGATCGTCGTTGTTCTGCAGGCCAGGACCCGAATCGTTGAGTATGAGTACGGGTTTGTCGGGGTAGGCGACGCGCATTATGCCATAGCCCGTAAAGGTACCGTAGCCGCCGGCGCTACTTCCACTGACGACGATCTCACTCGGATCCGGGAAGTTGTCGCGCATGACGTCGAGAGCGGCGGAGATATTGGCCTGGCCACGGTGATACACGGTCCCGCCGTCGTACTCGATGACGTTGTCTCCGGAGAATACCGATCCGTCGCAGTACGGCACATAGACCACGTTCCAACCGTCCATCGGGTTCCCCGCTCCGCTGCCGAGGACGCCGCCGAAGAGGTTGAGCGGTGCCAGCGGATCCGCCGTTTGCTTGGCGCCGAGCCCGCTGGCGCCGAAGCAGGTCTCTTCGTTCCAGCAAGCGCCGCCACCCTCCAGGTAGAATTGCACCTTGTCGTTGACACCGGGGCGGACGAAGACGAGGTACGGCGTGCCGAACAGGCAGACCGGTCCGTCTTCCGACGGGGCGAACTCGTACCGCAGCCATTCGCCTTCCGATGTCGGCTGCGGAACTTCCCGTCCGAAGTACTGACCGATTCCGACCGCCTCGAGTTGTTCGACCGCAGTCGGTGCCGCGGCAACGCCGTCGTCGTCGCTGCCGCAGCCGATCAACGCCGCAATCGCGGCGGCCAACGCAAACCTGCTCGATCCGTAACGCATATACCTTCCCCTCCACGGGTTGGATTGGATAGAAACCTGACGACGGCGTGTTCGTCGGCCGGAACCTAACAGTTCATTAGAAAGAGAGCCATGGCACAACGATGCGGCCGATCCCGCGATTTCTGCCGTATCGCCACATAGTTCCTTTCGCCTCAATCGTGGGCGCCGGCACCTTTCGGCGAATATCGAGCGAATACTATCGACCTCAGAACCGGCGGCGGGCAGCCGACCACACCATGATCAGGCCGGGCAGCAGGGTGGCGCTACCCAGCGCCCACAGCGCGTAGATGCCGACGGGGTTGTCGAGTTCGGCGCTCATGCGCGCGCCAGGCGGGTCGTCAGCAAGGTAGCGCACTGGCACCATCTCGCCGACGGCGAGATCAGCCGGCTTGTGCACCGGGCCGTCGACTTCGACCTCCGCGCCGTCATGGGCGACAAAGCGCAGCGTCGGGATGTCGACCTCGTAGGTGTAGACGCCGGGCTCGCCGGGCAGACCTCGCCCCTGCCCCTGAGCGTCACCGTGGTAGGGCTCGCGTGTCCGCCGAGTCTCGGTGCGCACGGCAATGACGCTGGCCTCGGCAACCAGACCCTCGCGGATCAGTAGGTCGGCAGCGGCGTACAAGTGGAATCCGGCCCACAGCATCCCGCCGCCGAGCGCCGCGAAGACGGCGCCGCCGATCAAAGGGACTACGCGGCTCATCGCCGCGGCCCGGAGAGTCCGGTGCCGGTGGTCACGAGCCGCATCGTTCCAGTTTGAAGATTGGATTGCCAGCCGAGGTTCGCCTGGTCAGTCGGTGAACCTAAGTCGGTTCCGCCATTCCCGACGTGCTGTACTGATTTCAATCGTCCACCGCAGGCGTCATCGACACAGCGTTCACCTGTTGAGGTATGGGTTGGGCGAAGTTACTGTGCACGAGATCCGCGATGCCGCGATCGATAGCGTCGAGTGCCAGCGTAGATCAGAAAGGGGGTCGAACAGCGCAATGGCCATAAGTCTCTTCGATAAAGTCGGTGGATTCGCCAAGGTGAGTCGGGTCGTCATGGCGTTTTATGATCTCGCCGAGGAACTGCGCTCCGACTTCGTCGTCGAGCCGAAGGCGACGGTCGAGCTGAAGGGCTTCGGCCAGGTGCAAGTCTGCCGCCTGGTCGCTGGATAGCCCGTGAACTCTCCGACCCTCAGCCTCTGCATGGTGGTGCGCGACGAGGAGCTCCTGGTCGCACAGGCGATTGCGAGCGTTCGCGATGTGGTCGACGAAATCGTCGTGGTCGATACTGGCTCGATCGACCGCACAAGGGAGATCGTTCGCGACTTCGGCGCGCGACTCCTCGAGCGGCCGTGGGACGGACAGCTGGGGGCCGCCCGCAATGCCTACCTCGCCGAGGCGGGAAGCGACTGGGTACTGGTCCTCGACGGCGACGAGAAACTCGCCGCACGAGACGCGGTGAAATTGCGCCGGCTCACGCAGCGATCCGATGTCGCTGGCTATCGCTTCGTCGTCCACAACTACACGCGGTCGCTCGACCTGCTCTGCGACTGGCACCCGAACCGCGGCGTCTATGCCGAGGAAGAGGCCTTCTCCGAATGCCCCGGGCACTCGCGGTTTCCCGTGATTCGCTTGTTCCGGCGCGACGTGGGTGTTCGCTACGAAGAGGGTTACTCCGCACACACCAATCCGTCGAAGTCGCTGCTGGCTACCGGTCGCGCCATCGCCGACGCCGACATCGCCCTCCACCACTTTCAATACCGCAAAGGAGGAGAGTCTTTCGTCGCCGAGAAACAGCTGGCACGTCTGCACGGCGAGCGTCGGCATCTGGAGGCGTACCCGGACGACGCGCTGGCGCACCTGAACATCGGCCGCACGCTATTCGCGCGAGGCGAAGATGCTCAGGCGCTCTACCACCTCGACCGCGCCGTCAGTCTCGCAGGTAGCGAAATACCCGCGCGCCTGTCCCGGGCAATGGCCCGGTTCGAAACAGGCGACTACGAGGGCGCGCGCGCAGATCTCGAGGCGGCGGTCCACCTAGATCCTGACCTGGGTGACACCTGGATCCTGCTCGGCATCCTGCACCACGCGATGGAACAGGTGACGGCTGCCGAAGGAGCGTTAGAGCGCGCCCTCGAGTTGCGCCCAGACCACCCGCTGGCACTCAACAGTCTCGGCGTTCTGCGGATGGACCGCGGCGACGTCGTCGCGGCCGAAGCCCTGTTTCGTCGCGCCGTGCAGATTCTCCCCGAGCATCCAATGGCGCGGGAGAACCTCGCGGCGTTGCTCGATGCGGGAGTTCCGGCTTCAGCGGGCGACGATGAGCAGACCCATCGTGTCGAGCTCGGCAACGAAGCCGATGACGTCTGAGCGCGCCGTGTCGACGTCGATACCGTACTCCGCGACCAGGCTCTGCGCGTGCTGCTCCAGCGTCTTGGCGCCGTCGAGAGCCTGCCAGATCCGGCAGCCGACGTCGTCGAGCTCGAAGAAATCTCCGCTGTTGAGATCCAGCACTACGACCGTGTCATCGAGCACCTTCCACGGCACCTCGTCGTTGCGTCGCACGACGCTTTCGAGAGGGATGGTCTGCGCATCAGGCATGGGCAAATGGGCTCCGGCGGCGACCTGCCGCTCTGCGATCCGACGGCTTCGATACGAAGCGCCGGCCGCAGGGTCAAGGGGGTGGCATGAACTCGACGCAAGTATCTGAGCGACCGCAGCCGTATGACCTCTGCGGCGAGTTGGTTCGCGTTTGTGCGGACGACCGCGACGTGGCCGAGCTCGTCGACGCGTCGCTCGGCTCTTTTCGCACTGCCAACGACTCGGCGCCGGTCGCCGAGTTTCACATCCGCTGCCGCGGCACCACCAGCCCGATCGCGCGCGGCAACAGAATCCACAGCGGCAGCTTGATGGTCATCGCCGACAGCCACAAGCTGATTGCGGCGTCGCTCACCGCGCTCCCCTGGCAGATCCACATCGAGACTTTCGCCCGTGACGGCGCATACGCCTTCTACTATGTCTTCGAACCGCTGCTGCACATGGTACTCAAGCGACGCGGGCTGGTGCACTGGCACGGCGCCGCGGTGCAACGAAGCGGCAAGACGATTCTCATCGTCGGCCGGTCGGGGAGCGGCAAATCGACGACGGCGCTCTGCCTGCTGTTGAACGGCTACAGCCACGTCGCGGATGACGAGCTGTTTCTCGACGGGCGCGACGGCGCCATCAGGGCCCAGGGCGGAGAGATGTTCCTCCACTGCACGGAAGCCACTGCCCAATTACTGCCCGCGCTGGGCGACGGATCCGGGTTGCCGATGGTGCTTCGCGGCAACAGGCGCAAGTGCCGGATCGACGCCAACCGGTTTCCCAGGGCGTTGCCGGGCGGCGAGATCGCCTGCGTTCTCTTCCCCAATGTCGACGCGAAGGCAATGACGCAGCGCCGGCCACTTTCGCAGGCCGAGACTCTTCGCCGACTGCTGACCCACCCGCCCAAGGAATATCCGGCCGTCGTCGCCGACCCGGTATCGCTGCAGAGCCAGTTCGACATCTGCGCTCGCCTCGCGGCCTCGGTCCCCGCCTTCGAGATCGCGCTCGGCCGAGAGATCGAACGCGTGCACCGATTGGTCGCCGAGGTATTGCCGTGAAGCGATCGCGGCGGCGGCTGGGCTTCGAGTACAACCCGTACGTCATCGGCGGTACCGAAACGTTCCTCCGTTTGCTGTTTCTGCATCTCGATCCCGAGCGTTATGTTCCGGTCGTCATCGCCGCGTCCGCCGGACGATGGCAAGGGTTTCTCGACGGCATTGCCGAGACGGCCGTTGTCCCCTACGCGACGCCCGATGGAGCCCCCGCCGACATCGCCGCAGCATTGCGCGATCTGGACCTCGACTTGCTCCAGTCTTCGTACTTCTCCCCGGCAGTGGCCTTTGCCGCCACCAAGATGGGTCTGCCGAACGTGTGGCGAATTGGGGGACATGTCGACGCTATCGAACGCCAGTGGCAGGCAAACGAGAAGTCGCACCTCCTCCACCTCGTCTGCATGCTGTCGCGGCGCATCGTTTGCGGCTCCGAATTCCTGCGATCCCAGTTTCCTCCCGCCGAACGCTCTCAGGTCGAGGTGATCCGCAATGGCATTGACCTCGGTGCGCGACCGCTGCCCGGTCCCGTTTCTTCCGCGCCGGCGATCGCCATGGTCGCGCACCTCGTGCCGCAGAAGCGCCACGAGGTATTTCTCCGCGCCGCGGCGGCGGTCGCGGCGCGTTCGCCTGCTGCGCGTTTTTTCATTTTCGGCGGAAGTTACGAGCTCGCCAATCCGGAGCTCGTCGCCTACGAACGGTCGCTGAGGCTCCTGGTGGCGGAGCTCGGGTTGGAATCGCGACTCGAGATCCGCGAACTGCACACCGATCGCTTCGCGACGATGGCGGAGATCGACGTCTTCGCCTTTCCGGGTGTAAACGAAGGGGCCAGCAACGCTATCGTCGAAGCGATGGCGCTCGCCAAACCGGTGGTCGCCGCCGCATCCGGCGGCAATCCGGAATTGATCGAAGATCGCGTTACCGGCCGGTTGGTTGCTGCCGACGAACCCGAGGCATTGGCCGATGCGATTCTCGAACTCGTCGAGGACTCTTCCCTGCGAGCCCGAATCGGCAACGCCGCCCGGCTGTACGTGGAGCACACGCACGACATACGCGGTTGTGCCTGTCGCTACGAAAGCCTCTATGAAGAGGTCCTGGGCGAGCCGAGACGATGAACGCGACGAAGGTCCGCAACCGCCGCGAGCCGGCCGCGCCGAGCAACTGATGTGCGGCATCGTCGGATGGGTGGAGCCCGGAGGCGGGCTGATCGATGAA
>JBGTMF010000208.1:0-4107 GCA_041743795.1 Thermodesulfobacteriota bacterium
ACTGGCGCGACCCCGTCGCCACCGCCGCCTGCATGCGCGGCGGCTGGTTCCTCACCGGCGACATTGGCCGCCGCGACAGCGAGGGGTTCCTCTACGTCGTCGACCGCAAGAAGGACATCATCGTCACCGGCGGCGAGAACGTCTCCTCGCGTGAGGTGGAAGATGTCCTGCATATGCACCCCGCCGTGCGCGAGGCGGCGGTAGTCGGCGAGCCCGATCCGCGCTGGGGGGAAAATGTCTGTGCCTTCGTCGCGCTACGCGCCGGCGCCGCCGTGGAGGAGGCCGAATTGGTCGAGTTCGTGCGCAACCACCTGGCCGGCTTCAAGAAGCCGAAGCGCGTCATCTTCGTCGATGGGTTGCCGAAGAATGCGAGTGGCAAGGTCGCCAAGGCCGACCTGCGCGCGCGCCTTGCGAGCAAATGACACCCCTGCGCGGGCAGCCCGGCCGGTGCGCGGTGCCGCGGTGTCGAACTGCACGGGCGACACCGCGGAGGGGTATTACATCGCATTGTGCATGGCCGGTTGAATGAGTGTTTTCGACGATTTGGGAGGATTATGCGTTAGCGGATTGCCAGCAGTGCCATTTTTCGGCCGCCCGGGGGCTAAGTTGCTTGGTCAAACTATTGGCCCCGCTCTTGCTCCGCCTACTGAGTGGGGAGAAACCTGCCAATGAATCTAGCCACAAACGAGAAGCTGATCCTGTTTGCCGGCGTCGCGGTGCTGGCGGTGTCGCTCGCCCTACCGGCGATACAACGGGTCATGAGTGACTACGACGTCCGCGACGTTGCTACGCGCGCGGCCGATTTCAAGCGCGACGTCCTATCGTCGTCGACCGCGGACGGGACGCTCGGCGAGAGCGTCTTGGTCGACAGTCTGTCGCCGGATGCCGCGCTCGCCGGTGCGTCGGTTGGCGCCGGCGAGAACGCCGCGCCGGCGGCCAGTTCGGTGAGTGCCCGCCAAGGCAGTGCTGCCGGGCCGATCGGCGATTTGCGTGTAGTCGCCGAGTGGTCCGCCGCCGGTCACGCGCGTATGCGCGTCGACGAAACGGCAAAGACGAAGCAGTGGACCTGGGACAACCCGAGGGAGAATCCAACCGCGTTGGAGAAGTGACGCGCAACCGACGGTTTCACCGCGCTGGCGCTGCGCCTCCTTCAGAGAATCCTTCGCGCAAAACTGCCTTAGCGCCTCTGCGCGAAGAACTCTCGGAAGCTATTTGGTGATATCGACCAGTTTCGCAGCGTAGCCGCTGTCTCCCATCAGCGCCTTGACGACGGTCAGGTTGTTGTCGGAGGGCTGGACGCCGGCGATCATCGCGATCATCTGCTGCTTGAGACTCTCAGGAATGTCTGGGTTGGCCTTGAGCTTGGCAATCGACTCGTCTATCTCGCCGCCCTTTCCCTCTTTGGCGAAGCCGTAGGCCATGGCGACGCTTATCAGCGTCGTGTGCCACTCACCAGTGTCGCTGAAGCCGTGGCCGCCGACGATCGCCTCGACGCCTTGCAGGGCGGCGTAGCCTTCAACCGTCGGTCGCTTCGCCTCGACCGCCGGTGCCTTGTCGCCGTACTTCTCCTTGATCGCCAAATAGGCGTCGATCGCGCTTTTGGCCGACTTCTCGGTCAGTTCGGTTTGCGGTACCTGCGGACTTGCCGCGCCGGCGCCGCCCGCCGCGCCGGGAGGCATGCCGGGGTACTGCGCCTGAGATTGCATTGCGACGACTGCGGCGAAAGCTCCGCACGCGGCGGCGAATCGAATCGATCGGTATCCGGTCACAGCTGACCCTCCATAGTTGCGAGCAATGCGACCATGGCTACCAGTGTCGCCCCGGGTGTTCAAATTGCGATCGCTGCGCGGACGAACCGACCAGTGCGCCACGCATCGGCTACCCCATCGCCAATTCGATCTGGTCGATGACGACCTTGTCGCCGTCGCCGCCGTCGATGCGGCCGGCGGCGGGAACGACGAGGCGGCCGAGGACGCGGTCATCGCCCTCGTTCCAGAAACGGGTCTCTGTCGGCTCCGCGGGGTAGTGCGGCGCAGGCATGCTGCCGAGGGTGATGCGTCGGACGCGGTCGACGCGGCCCTCGGCAAAGGCCCGGCCAGCGTCCTGCATCACCAAGGCCATGTTGCGCGGCCCGTGCACGAGCGGGGCAGGATTGGATCCTTTGGTGACGAAGTGGGTCGAGTTCCAGTCGGCTGACGGCATTGCCCAGTCGAAGGTGACGTCGACCGGCGTCTCGCGGGCGATGACGCGATCGGCGGCGCGCTCGGGGACGGCGATGCGCGGCGGGCTGATCTTGCTGCCGCCTTCGGGGGCGCAGCCGAGCAGGAACAGCAGCATCCAGCCGTCCAACAGCCGTTCACCGCTGTTGGCATCGTCGACTTCGAAGACAAAGCGCACCAGCGCATGGCCCTTCGAGGTGCCGCCGACTTCGGTAAAACCGCAGCCGACGCGGGCGCGGCCGGCGCGCGGGATGGCTGCCTTGAACTCGGCGTGCCCGGAGCCCCAGCGGCCGACCTCTTGCCAGACGTCGTAGCCGCCGATGAGGGCGCCCATCACCTCTTCGCGATTGCGGGCAACGAGGGCGCCGTTGAAAAGGATCATCGGATGCGCAGGGCGATCCGAGTCCCGCATCATCCAGGGCGCGTCGAGTGGGTCGGTGACCGAGCCGCCGGTCGCGCGTCCGATCAGCTGAGTCGTCGGCCAGTCCCACGAGAACTCGAAGTCACTGAAGCGCGTGCCGGCGACCGCCGCGTCCACTTTTGCGTTTATCATGTTCAGTTCCTCCTCAGTCGGGTGGCGGCGCGGCGCCGATCGGATCTCGTTTTTTCCCAGCCGTTAGCCATCAGCTATCAGCGGTCGGCCGTCAACCTACCTTCAGCGCTGCGAATTCCTCAACAATAGGCGCGATTTTGCTTCCCAACTTCGCCGAGGTTTGCTCGGACGAGCCGGTTTCGCGCCTTGCTCTGACGCCGAATTCCTCGCTTTCGGCGCCTGTTTTTCAACGACTGCCATGCAGATGCCGACGCGCCGGTTGTGGCCCTGGGCGGCGACGTGGACCTGATGTCGGTGGCGGGCTACAACGCTGACGATGGCGTACAAGACGATTGTCTGGGGCACGGGGAATGTCGGGCAGCCGGCGCTGCGCACGGTCCTCGCCAATCCACAGCTGGAGCTGTTTGGGGTCATCGTCTCGAATCCCGACAAGGACGGGCGCGATGCCGGTGAGCTGTGCGGCCGCGGCATGACGGGAGTGCGGGCGACGCGCGACATCGATACCCTCCTCGGTGCCGGAGCCGATGCCGTCGCCTACTGCGCCTCTGGCGATTTTCGACCCGAGGAGGCACTGGCGGATATCGAACGCTGTCTGCGTGCCGGCATCAATGTCGTTTCGACTTCGGTGTATCCGCTCTACGATCCAACCTCGGCGCCGGATGACCTGCGCCGGCGCATGAGCAATGCCTGCGAAGCCGGCAACAGCTCGTGCTTCGTCAGCGGTATCGACCCGGGCTTCATCAACGACGTCTTTCCGTTGATGCTGACCGGGCTGTGTGGCGACATCGAGGAGATCCGCGCCTTCGAGTGGTTCAATTACGCGTACTACGACGCCGAAGAAGCAGTGCGAAACCTGGTCGGCTTCGGCCAGCCGATGGAGAACATGCCGCTGATGATCTCGCCCGGCGTGCCGACGATGGTCTGGGGCGGTGTCTTGCGGCTGCTCGCCCGCGGACTCGGCGCCGAGCTGGAGGAAATTCGCGAAGTCGTCGATCGTCGCGCCCTGCCGCGTACCGTGACCAATCAGCTCGGCGTCTTCGACGAGGGGACGCTCGGTGCTTTCCGTTTCGAGCTACAGGGCATCGTCGCCGGCAAAGCAAAACTGGTCATCGAGCACGTGACCCGGATCAGCGACGATGTCGCCACTGACTGGCCGCGACCCGAGGGATCGGGGGCGCACGGGGTGCGCATAACCGGCAGCCCCAACATCGAATTGCGCATCGAAGCGGAAGAGAAATCCGGCGACCGCGCCAGCGGCGGCAACGCCACGGCGGCGGCGCGCATCGTCAACGCCATCCCGGCGGTCTGTGCATCGGCGCCCGGCCTGCTCGATGC
>JBGTMF010000209.1:0-2129 GCA_041743795.1 Thermodesulfobacteriota bacterium
GATCGCTGCCGCGGCGCTCACCGCGCGCGCCGTTGCCGTTCGACGCCGGCATATCGGGTTGCTCGGCGCGCGGTAGTTTCATGCCGAGTTCGGCTTGGATGTCGGCGATGAGGCCTTCCTCGTCCGGCGCGACGAAGGTAAAGACGTGTCCGGTGGCACCGGCCCGCGCTGTGCGGCCGGCGCGATGGATGTAGTCCTCCGGTGAGCGCGGCACGTCGAAGTTCACGACGTGTGAGATACCGCTGATGTCGAGGCCGCGGCCGGCGACATCGGTGGCGACGAGCACCGCATAATCGCCGCGGCGGAAGGCCTCCAGGGCGGCGGTGCGCTCCGGCTGGCTGCGGTCCGAATGGATGCTGGTGCTGGGAACGCCACTGCGCGAAATTGTTCGCGCCAGCCGGTCGGCATCGACCTTGCGCTTGACGAAGACGATCACCGATCGCATCTCGCCTGGCCTGAGCAGCGACGTGATCAGAGCCGCCTTGCGGTCGTGCCCGGCACTGTAGGTGACGTGCTCGATGCCACCGGCCGGCTGCTGGCGATCGACGACGACCGTCTCGGGATCGCGCATGATCGACGCCGCAAGATCGAGTATGCGTGGCGACAGCGTAGCCGAGAAGAGCAGCGTTTGCCGCGCCGCCGGCAAGGCGGCGAGGATGCGCTGCACGTCGGGTAGGAACCCCATGTCGAGCATGCGATCGGCTTCATCGAGGACGAGCACCTCGACATTGCTCAGGTCGACCGAATTGAAGCGCATGTGGTCGAGCAGGCGGCCCGGCGTTGCGACGACGATGTCGCTACCGGATTTGAGGGCTTGTTCCTGCGGTCGCATGTCGACGCCGCCGACCACGGAGACGGCGCTGAGGCCGAGGTGGTAACCGAGGGCCAGAGCCTGCTCGTCGATCTGCATCGCCAACTCGCGGGTCGGCGACAAGACCAGGGCGCGACAGCCGACCGACTTCGGTCCAGCCAAGCGTTCCAGGATGGGCAGTAGGAAGGCCGCGGTCTTACCGGTTCCCGTCGAAGCGCAACCGATCAGGTCGCGGCCGCCGAGGATGATCGGAATGGCTTTGGTCTGAATGGGTGTCGGGGTGGTGAACCCCATGTCGGCGACGGCTTCGGCCAGCGCCTGGCTGAAGCCGAATTCTTGCATTGATGTGGTCATATGACTCCGAGTCTGTGGACGACTCGTAGCCGTCCCTGCGTGGTGTTCACGATCACACCCTCGGCGGCATCCACTCGGGAGAGCGGTGGCACGCGGGAGGATATGGGGGTGACGATCATGCATGGCACAGATCGCATGCAAAGGCGAGGGGGGTCGCAGGGCCCCCATTGTTGCGTGGTTGTCACGCCGCCTGCTGAAAGGCGGCAGCCGCGGGCGACAGGCGCCGTTCAACGGACGGCGCGCAGGCGCTCGATGACGTCAGGGTGGGCGCGCACCCGCAGGTGGCGGCCGGTTTCGTCGCAGCGTTCGTCGAGAACGCGGCAAGCGGCGTGAATCTCACCGACCATGCGCTGCTCACTGTAGGGCACGAGCAGCTCGGCCTCGATCATGTCGCGCTCGAAGAAAGCGACGATGCGGGCGTGCAGTGCCGCCACATCGTCGCGGCAGTGAGCCGAGAGCAGCACGGCGTCGGGATGGGCCAGAGCCAGTTCGGCCCGCCTCACATCGTCGAGTCGGTCGGCCTTGTTGAGCACCAGCAGGCGCGGCAACTCGGCGGCGCCGATGTCGGCCAAGACGTCGGCGGTGACCCGGATCTGCGCCGGGAAGTCCGCATCGGCCGCATCGACGACGTGCAGCAGCAGCGACGCCTCACGCGCTTCGTCGAGCGTCGAGCGGAATGACGCGACCAGATCGTGCGGCAACTTCTTGATGAAGCCTACCGTATCGCTGACGAGGATGCGCGGCACGGTTTCCGGCTGTAAGGCACGCACGGTGGTGTCGAGGGTGGCGAACAGCTGGTCGGCGACCAATGAGGCGGTCGCAGTCAGGGCGCGCATCAACGACGACTTGCCGGCGTTGGTGTAGCCGACGATCGCCACCGTCGCCTGATCGGCGCGCCGCCGCCGGCGGGTCGCGGCGTCCTGCTCGATCACGGTCAGGTCGCGGCGCAACTGCGCGATGCGGT
>JBGTMF010000210.1:0-28479 GCA_041743795.1 Thermodesulfobacteriota bacterium
ATCGGACCTGTCGCGCGAGCTGTGCCCGCGGCGATCTGTACTGCATTCTCCGCTGCGACCGGGCGCGGGCAGCCGCCGCTGCGACCTGCGGTTTCGTCCCTGCGCAGGTGAATCCCGGGCCAGGGGTGTTGCCGGAACTACCGATGGGACAGCCCGCGAATCTCGCCGCTCTGCTCGACCCGGCCGAACTCGCGGTCGTAGCCGACGCCGATGCCCGCGCCGTGGGGCTGCGCTCGCGCCCGCTGCGCATCTGGATCGGCCAACCCGATGTTGACGTGACGGTGACGCAAACCCGTCACGCGTTCCCGATCGGGTTTCCGATCGACCTGCGCCGCTACGTGAACGAACCCGAGGATTTGGCGTTCTACACCGACATCGCACAGCGCCACACCAATCTGGTCGTGATGGAAACGGGTATGAAATGGCGCAATGCGCAGCCTACCCCGGACGGCTTCACCTTCGACCTGGCCGACAGCGAGATCGCGTGGGCACAGGCCAACGGATTCCCGGTGAAGGGGCACACGCTCTTCTGGGGCAACGTACCGCCCTTCTCGACCGGGAGCGGCGTTCCGGAGTGGATCCGCGAGCTCTTCCCCAATGCAAGTCCGACGGCTGCCCAACGGCAAGAGCTGCGCGGGTTGTTGCGTGCCTACGTCGAGAGCACGGTGGCCAGGTATCGCGGCCGCATCGACATCTGGGACGTAACGAACGAGACGCTGAACATCTTCACGCCCTTCCTGATGGACCGCCTCGGCGACGAGATCCTTCCGGAGATCTTCGATTGGGTGCATGACATCGACCCCGGCTGCCAGCTCGTCTTCAACGAGTGGATCACGGAAGTGTTCACCGGATTGCCCGGGCCCAATGCGGCCGCGGTGCGCGACCGTGTCCAGTCGCTGCGCAACGCCGGTGTGCCGATCCACGCCATCGGCCAGCAGACCCACTTTGTACCCGGTGTCGTCTATGCGGGTGTACCTGCCGATCTGTCGCAGCGCACGCGGATCGACGACTACCTGGTGGCACTCGACACGCTGGCCGAGGTGGGACTTCCCCTTCACATGACGGAAACGAACTTCGTCGCCCCCGACGAGCCCGAGGCGCGCGCCGCGCAGGCCGAGGCGCTCATGCGTGTTTGGTGGGGACATCCGGCCGTCGAGCAGATAGTGTTCTGGGGACTGTGGAACAAAGTCCTGGCGCGCAACCATCTCCAGCACGGCCTGTGGGGCAACGACGGCGTGTTGAGCCGGCACGGCGAGGCCGTGGTGTCGCTTCTCAACGACCGCTGGCGCACGCGCGCTACGATCACCGCCGATGCCGATGGTGTCGTCGCGCTGCAGGCGACGCACGGTGACTACACGGCTTCATGGACGGAGAACGGCCAGCCGGTGCACATGCGCTTCCGCGTCGAACCGGCCGCGGGTACGGCGGTCGTCGCCGCGCGTCGCTGAGGCTCGGGCATTTGCCCCCGCCGCGGGGCTGTGGTGAGTTGCGGCGATGAAGCTGGGAATCACGATGTTCGCCACCGACCAGGCGATGAATCTGGTCGACCTCGCTCGCGCCGCCGAGGAGCGCGGATTCTCTTCTCTGTACCTGCCGGAACACACCCACATCCCCACCAGCCGGCGGACACCGGCGCCGACCGGGGATGCGGAGTTGGCAGAGGAATACCGCCGGACGCTGGACCCGTTCGTCGCCCTCGGCGCGGCGGCGGCGGTGACTTCGAAGATCGTTCTAGGCACCGGAATTTGCCTGGTCGCGCAGCGCGATCCGATTCTGCTCGCCAAGGAATCGGCGACCCTCGACCTCTATTCCAGCGGCCGTTTCGTGTTGGGCATCGGCTTCGGATGGAACCGTGAAGAGATGGCCCACCACGGCGTCGAGTTCGCCACGCGGCGCGAGATGGTGCGCGAGAAGATGCTGGCGGTGAAGCGGCTTTGGACGCAAGACGCGGCGTCCTTTGAGGGTGAGTTCGTCCGCTTCGAGGCCAGCTGGTCGTGGCCCAAGCCGGTACAGAAACCGCATCCTCCCATACTGATCGGCGGCGCCGCTGGGCCGAAGATGTTCGCGCACGTCGCCGAGTACGGTGACGGCTGGATCCCGATCGGCGGCGCCGGCATCGCCAAGGCGCTGCCCGAGTTGCACGCGGCCTTCGAGAAGGCCGGTCGCGATCCCGGCAGTGCCCGCGTGGTGCCGTTCGGCACGCTGCCCAGTCGGGACAAGCTCGACTATTACGAATCACTTGGTATCGACGAAGTCGTGCTGCGCCTACCGTCGGAACCACCCTCCGCGGTACTGCCGATTCTCGACAGTCACGCTGATTTTCTGGCGAAGTGATCGGGCTGCTGGTTGGGCTGCGCTGAGGAGAACGACCATGCCGGACGTGCCGCGCCCTGAGCCAGATTATTCGCGGATGACCATTCCGCAGCTCGCCGTGTCGGCCGCCGAGCGATTCGGCGACGCCGCCGCGGTCGAGGACGGCGACGCGCGCCTGAGCTTCCGCGAACTGGCCGATGCCTCCGTCCGAGCGACGCGCGCCTTTCTCGCCGCCGGCATCGAGCCGGGAGATCGCATTTCGATCTGGGCGCCGAACATCCACGAGTGGATTGTCGCAGCGCTCGGAGCGCTGTCGGCCGGTGGCGTGTTGGTGCCGTTCAGTACGCGCATGAAGGGAACGGAGGCGGCCTACGTGCTCGACAAGAGCCGCGCCCGCATTCTGTTGACGATGGGGGAGTTCCTCGGCACCAACTACGTGCAGATGCTGCGCGGGCACGATCTTCCGGCGCTGGAGAGGATCGTGGTACTGCGCGGCGAGGAGCAGGGCACGGAATCGTGGGGTGCGTTCCTGGCGGCGGGTAGGGCGGTGCCGCCGGAGGCGGCGGTGGCGGCTGCGGCCGCGGTGCGTCCTGGCGATCTCTCGGATATCCTCTTCACCTCGGGCACTACGGGCAACCCGAAGGGGGTAATGACCGAGCACGGGCAGAACTTGCGCACTTTCGCTGAGTGGACACGCACTGTCGGCTTGCGCGCCGGCGATCGCTACCTGATCGTCAATCCGTTTTCGCACTCGTTCGGCTACAAGGCTGGTTGGTTGTCGTGTCTGATGCGCGGCGCGACGGCGCTGCCGCAGGCGGTGTTCGATGTTCCCACCGTCTTGCGCCGCATCGGCGAGGAGCATGTGAGCGTACTTCCCGGACCGCCGGCGCTGTACCAGTCGATGCTGGCCCATTCGGACCGCACTATGTACGATCTGTCGTCGCTGCGCCTGGCTGTCACCGGGGCGGCGCCGGTGCCGGTGGAGTTGGTGCACCGCATGCGCGAGGAGCTGTCGTTCGAGACGGTGGTCACCGCTTACGGACTGACCGAAGTGTGCGGTGTCGCCACTGTGTGCCGGGCCGAGGACGACGCAGAGACTATTTCGACGACATCCGGGCGGGCGATCGACGGCGTGGAAATCCGCTGTGTCGACGCCGCGGGCGTCGAGGTGCCGCGCGGCGAGGCCGGCGAGATCGTCGTGCGTGGTTACAACCTCATGCGCGGGTACTTCGAGGACGAAGAGGCGACGCGGGAGACGATCGACGCCGACGGTTGGCTGCACACCGGCGACGTCGGCGTCATGGACGGGCGCGGCTATCTGCGCATCACCGACCGGATCAAGGACATGTTCATCGTCGGCGGATTCAATTGTTACCCGGCGGAGATCGAGAATCTCCTCTTCACCCATCCCGACATCGCGCAGGCCGCCGTCGTCGGTGTTGCCGACGAGCGCCTGGGCGAGGTCGGCATGGCCTTCGTCGTGCCGGTGCCGGGCAGCAGTCCGAAGGCTGACAGCATCATTGCCTGGTGCCGCGCCAACATGGCCAACTACAAGGTTCCCCGCTATGTGGAAGTCGTCGAGTCGCTGCCGATGAACGCGTCGAATAAGGTGTTGAAGTTCGAGCTGCGCGAGCGGGCGTCGCGGCTGCCCGCGCAGCGACCGTCGGACGCCGTGTGACGGAGATCCAGCCCATCGATCTTCGGCGCGACGGCGGCGCGGTCGCGATCCTCATCGCTACGGCGCTCGCCATGCAGCTGCCGCTTTACCACCGTTGGTTCAGCCTGCTGGACGAGGCCGCGATCTTGCAGATCGCCGACCAGCTGAACCAGGGCAGCATCCTGTACCGCGACGCGGTGCACGTGGCGTTTCCGGGGATCTTCTACCTGACGGCGGCACTCTTCCGCGTCTTCGGGCCGAGCGTCCTCGTCGGCCGCTGGCTGATGTTGATTCTCTTCACCCTCGTCGTCGTGCTGGTCTATGTGCTGGCGCGAACGGTCGCCGGTCGCACGGCCGCGCTGTGGGCCGGGCTCCTCACGGTCGCCTACCGGATCGTGGCGTTTCCTCACTGGCAGATGCTGAGTTACACCTCGGTGGCGGTATTCCTGCTGATGGTGGCGGTGCTGATCATCGCCGTCAACGTACGCCAACCGCAGCCGCGCTGGCCGATCGTCGCCGGGCTGGTAGTCGGGCTCGCCGCCGTCTTCAAACAGGACTGCAGTGCGTTCGTCGCCCTTGGCATAGGTGGCTTCCTCTTCTTCGACGGATTCTCGCGACGCCCACTGCTCACATCCTTCTTTGCAATGGCACGATTCGGCGTAGCGGCGGCGGTTGCACCGATCCTGGCCGTGCTGGCGTTCGCGCCGGCTGGACTGGTCGGCGAGATGTTGTGGCAAACCCTTTGGTTTCCCTTGGTCCAGCAACCGGTGTGGGCGCCGACGGTGGGCGAGGGCCCCATGTACATCGGTTTCCCACCGATGTGGCCGCCATTCGAGCAGTCGACGATGATCCGCTGGGACGGGTTCTTCAGCTACTTCCCGAGTATCATACTCGACTTCGCCTACCTGGACATCCTGCGCAGCCCCGTGTTCCAGGAAACGATTCTTCCCGAGATGTTCGTTCGCACCGTGTACGCGGTTCCCTACGCGGTTCTCGGCATCCTCATTCCGGTTGCCGGCGTCAGAGCCGTCAGGCGCCGCGGTCAGTCCGCTCCGGCACCGAACCGCGCTCGCCACCTTTCGCTGCTGTTGTTTGTCGGCGTCGCCATGATCGCGTCCTTCAGTCGGCCGCGCGACCTCGTCCACCTGATGATCCTCTACCTGCCGACTCTCGTCCTGGTGGCGGCCCTGGTCGACACGCTGGCTGGAAGCTCGCTCGTCTGGTGGCGACGAATCGTTTTGACGGCGTTCGCCGCCGTCGTCGGCGTCGTCCTGATGCTGTCCTTTCGCGTCGTTTCGCTCGCGCGTGTGTTCTACGACGTCCCACTGGCCGGGCCCCGTGCCGGCGTCCGCGTCAACGAGGACGCCGCGGTGGCGATCAATCCGCTCGTCGCCGCGCTGACGCGGACCGAAGAGGATCGCCGGTCGCCTCTGGCGGCACTTCCCTATGTGCCGGCAATCAACTTTCTCACCGGGCGTCCGTTGGCGACGCGCTTTTTTGCGCTCCTGCCGCTGGAGGAATTCTCGGATCGCCAAGAACAGATGATGGCCGACCTGGCGCGCGATCCGCGAACCGACACCGTCTACTCCCTGCAACATCTCGCGTCGATTCCGCGACCGCAGGAGTACGCTCCGAGGCTTTTCGACAACCTGGTCGAGAGGTTTCGCCTGGGAGAGATGTTCAACGGTACGCGCATGGACGGTTGGCTCTTCTCCATCCTGGAGCCGCGGCCAAAGGTCGCCGAACAGGTCCTCTTCGACTTCGCCGATCACCTGGAGGAGGCGACGGTCCTCGAGATCGATGCGGCCGGCGAGAGCAGGCGAGTAGCCGACAGCGAGTTGCGCCCCGGCTTGGAAGTATGGCCCTTCGAGCGACCGGTGATTGCGCTGCGACCGGCCATTCAGCCGGTGCGGAACGCACTGTCCTTTTCGGTCGATGTGCCGCAATCGGCGCGCCTGCGCCTCGGCGCGGCCTTGAATCCGGACGAGTGGACGCGGTTCCTGACGTCAGCCCTGCGCCTGACCGTGCGCGCCAACGGCGAGGCGATCTTCGACACGACCCTTGACCCGTCGCGGAATTTCGACGATCGCCGGTGGCAGTTTGCCGACATTCCCGTCGCCGAGGGCCGCACCACCTTTGTTTTCGAAACGAGTAGCGACAATGTATACGGCGTCGTCGACAATCTGGCGGGTTTCGCTTACCCCAGGTTGGTCGCTGACGGCCTACCATGAGGCTTGTCTGTGCGACGGCGGAACTTCTAAGCGGCACGCTTGCGAATGACACCAGCGATCATGCGATTGAGTACAGCGCATCGAGGCGCGGCGACGCGGTTTCGCCGGCAACCGCCTCGCCTATGCCCGGGTGGCACCGTCGCGCAACGAGAGCGTCGCGGTTCTTCGGCGGGCCATTACCTTCGCGGATTGGCGATGGCGCTGGTCGCCGTGTTGGTCGTCGCGGCGCCGCCGGTTTCCCCAGGCACGGCATTTGCCGCCGCTGCTGTACTGCGGGTTGGGCAGACCGGCGCTATGCCGACGGATCCCGCGTTGCATGCGAAGAAGGTGAAGTTGGGCACCGCGACGCGCAGTGCTCTCGAAGTGCCGCCTGATTTCTCCTTCCAAGTGAGCCTGACGGGTGGCTGGCGGCAGTTGATCTTCAGCAGCGGCATTCTCTCGGCGGGTTCATCCGGCGATCGGGTCGAGTTCAGCGTCAGCGCTGGGCGGCCGGGACACTGGCGACCGGTCTTCTCCCGCGTCGTCTCGGCGGATGCGCAGGATTGGACCGATCACGTCGTCAGCGCGGAAGCTGTCGAAACGGCGGACGAGTTCCTCCAGTTCTCGACTGCGCGACGCAGTGTCGCGGCGGGCGACCGGCTGCGAGCGTTCTGGGGATCGATCCTGATCGAACCGCTCCCCCATCGGCCGGAGCCGGCCGCGGGCGAGTCGCACAACCATAGGCTGCCGAACGTCATCATGATTTCTCTCGATACGCTCGGCGCCAAGCACGTCGGATGGTACGGGCGGCAGCCGTCGGTGAGTCCGCGGCTAGACGCGTTTCTCGATCGCGCGTTCACGTTTCGCCGGGCATACGCCCACTATCCGAACACGCTGGTTTCGCATGCTTCGCTGTTCTCGAGTCTCTATCCCAACCGCCACCACTTGTACGGGCATCCGGCGACGCTGCGATCCGAAACACTCGCCGAAGTCTTGGCCGCGCACGGGTATATGACCGTGGGGATCACGGAGGACGCATTCGTCAGCTCCGATTTCGGCTTCGACAAGGGTTTCGATTGGTACGACGATGGCCACCACGTCGTCGACGAATTCCCCGGCACGGCGCGGGAGACTTTCGACAAGGCGACGCGCTGGCTACGGCAATTCGGCGGGCGCGAGCCATACTTCCTGTTCGTCCACACGTACGAGGTGCATACGCCCTACGTCCCGCGCGACGACGAAGCGCGAGCGACCCTCGAGAAACTCGATCCGGAGTACTCGGGGGAATTTCGCGACCTCTACCCGGGTGGCGAACTCGAGGTGAAGCACAATCGCGGCACGGAACCGCTCAGCCCGCGCGACATCCAGCGCTTGGTCGCGCTCCACGCCAGCGAGATCCAATACACGGATCGCATTTTCGGCGAGTTCATCGATCAACTGTCCGAGCTTTCGAGTGCCGACGACACTCTGGTGGTGTTGCTGTCCGACCATGGCGATGAGTTCGACGAGCACGGCAAGATCGGTCATGGCGAGACGCTGCACGACCCGGTGTTGCACGTCCCGTTGGCGTTCTACTGGCCGCGGCGAATCTCGGCCGGAGAAGCGGAAACTCGGGTGCAGCTGATTGACGTTGCGCCGACGGTCCTCGACCTCGTCGGCGTACCGAAACCGTCGGCGATCGACGGTCAAACGATGGCCCCCGTAGTTCTCGGCGGCGACGCGACGAGGATCGCGCGCCCGATCTTCGCAGAACTGCGCTCGGCGTGGGCCAGTTGTCGCGAACTCTCCCTGGCCGACGACTGCAAGTCGGAGCACTACGCCGTGCTGACGGAGCGCTTCAAGTACATCACGTCGATGATCCCGTGGAGCGAGAGCTTGTACGATCTGAGCGCCGATCCCAATGAGACCCGAAACGTCGCGGCGGAATTTCCACAAGAGGTGCAGTCGTTTCGCAAGCTGCTTGCGGACTATGTGATCAACCAAGCGGCGGTGCCCGACTTCTTGTCGCAGCCGGACGAGCGAGTGGCCGGTGACGGGCCGACGGGAGCCGATCTCGACGACGTTACGCGTGAGAGATTGAAGGCGTTGGGTTACAATCCGTAGGCGCCGGTTGACGTCCGAACGATGAACGATACCGCAAGACCTTCCACCGGGCACACAATTGGCGAGGGGTTTCTCGTGCTCCTCGCCTACGGCCTTCTCGCCTGGTTGCTGCTCTACCCGGTCTTCGCCAACCCGGCGCGCGAAGTGCTCGATCCGTCGAGCCGCCCGGACGGTTGGTTGACGGCGCCGGTGGCGAATTGGGCGATGTGGGCACTGGCCTGGGATTGGCGAATCTTGACGACGGAGCCGTGGCGACTCTTCGACGCCAACATCTTTCATCCGACGCCACTGGCGTTGGCGACTTCACAGCCGCTGCTCGGGCATTTGCCGCTGTTCGCCCCGACATACGCCCTGACGGGCAATGCCGTGTTGGCCTACCAGATGAATCTCCTGCTGGCGATCGCACTGTGTGGGGCGACAATGTACGCCCTCTTGCGTCACTGGGGAGCGGCGCGCACGCCGGCCTTCTTCGCGGGGTTCGTCTACGCATTCTGTCCGATCCGCATGAACAGTCTGACGCACCTACAGATCGTCGCCGCGCAGTACTTTCCGTTGGTACTGCTGTTTCTCGACAAGACCCTGGCGACGGCGCGCTTGCGCTACGCAATCGCACTGCTGACGTTCCTCCTGCTGCAGGTTCTCTGTTCCGAGGAGCTCTCGTATCTCACGCTGATCGCGCTGCTCGGCTACGGCGCTGGCATCCTCTGGCACACCCGCGGACGACTCTCGCCGCGTGCCGCCGCGTTGGTCCTGTTGGCGGTATTCGTTGCCGCTGCCGCGGCCTACGTTGTGCGGTTGCCGCGTCTGCAGTTGGAAAGCGTCGAGTTGATTCCACGGGCGGATTGGCTGTCGTGGGCGATGCTCGATTCGAGCGGATGGCTGAGCAGCTACCTGCTGTCGCCGGCGGTGGCGCGGTTGCTGGGATGGAATGCTTCTCTCGGTGCTGCGCTGTACATCGGACTGATTCCGCTGGCGTTGGCCGTCATCGCCATGCGGGGAAAGAGACCCAACGCCGCGGCCGACGGTTCGGTGGGCTGGGTGCGGCCCGCCCTTCTCGGCATGATCGCCGTCGCCTACCTCATGGCGCTCGGCCCGGAAGTACAGCTCCTCGGTATCCGCCTGCCGACGGCGCAGCGACTGGCGATGAAGCTGATGCCGGACTTCTCCACCGTCGTCATGCCGGCGCGGTTCGCGCTGATTCTCATGGCGGGTGTAGCGGCGCTCGCCGGTTTTGGCTTGCAGCGTGTTCTGACGCGACTGCCGCGCCGGCGGCGGCTGGCTCCGGTTGCCTGGGGCGTCACGGCAATGCTGCTACTGGCGACCGCGATCGAGTACGACCTGCCATTCCGCCCACATTCCACTCGGCTCGTTGAGTCTGGAGTCATTACGCCGCCTGCCTACCAGGCGCTGGCGAAGCTCCCCCGCGGGGCGGTTCTCGAAGTGCCGGCGGTCACCTGTGACCTCTTCGATGGCGATCTCGAAAGCCGCTACACGGCGGCGGCCGCGGCGCACTGGCAGCCGCTCATCAACGGGTACGCCGTACGGCCGCCGATCCACCGCGCCTCGATCGTCGCCATGGCGGAATCGCTTCCCGACGCTCGGGCGACCGCCTTGTTGGGGCGGATGGCGGAACTTCGCTATGTGGTGGTGCACCTTTCCCGCTTGCGTCATACCGATCGCGGCCGCTGGCGCGCCCCGGCGGGACTGCGTCTGGCGGGCTTTTTCGGATCGGACCTGCTGTTCGAAGTCGAGGAGCCGGTTGCTGCCGACCTGCTCCCGTCGATGCGTGCGCCTACCCCTGAGGGAGAGACGCTGCTCGGTACATCGTTGTCGCCGTTGCCGCCGCAAGGGCGGACAGCGAACCTCGTGCCCGCCGGTTCGCTGTCCGAGGCCGTCAACGCCGGCCTCGACTTCAAAGTGAAGGTGCTCGTCAGCAACGAGTCCGAGAGTACGTGGCCGGCCTTGGCGTTTGGCGGCAGCGTGGAGAACCGAGTCAGTCTCACCTACAGGTGGGAGGACGAGAGCGGTAACATCGTCGCCGGCCACTCGGCCGCCGCCCCGCTGCCGTACGATCTGGCGCCAAAGGGTTCCGTCGTCGCATCCCTTTGCGTCTCGGCTCCCGCTGAGCCCGGGGATTTTCGACTCGTCGTCGGACTGGCGCAACAGGGCCAGTGGTTCGCCGACACGACGTCGGCGATCCCGATGACCGTAGTGCCACTGTCGTTTTGATCGGCAGCGGCGGATTATGTGTGGTAGCAGCGGATTACGTTGCCTCTGCTGGAGATAGCGATTACCCTGGAGAGGATGGGATCGGATCCGAATCACGCTCCATTTTCCGACGGCGGATCCGCGCAGGCGGCGCTTCGCCCGGGTACGCGCTCTCTGCGGGGATTACAGGCGGCAAACGGCCAGACTTGGGAAGGCTTTCGCCGCTCGTTGCAACCGCGGTGGATGGCCGTGTGGCTCGACCTGGCGTTGCGCTACGGCTTTCTCGGTCTCGGTTTTGCTGCCGCCTGCGCGATCGCCGCCACGGCCGGAAATGGTGTTGGCCTCATTCTCGCGCCGCTGTTCGGATTGTGGATGGGATTCTGGTTCGCCTCGATCGTGCTGTTCATGCACGAGGCGTCACACTTCAACCTGCATCCGGACAAGAAAACCAACGACCTCGTCGCGCAGTGGCTGGTGTGCATCCTGATCGGCGACGAGATTCGCCGCTATCGGGCGGTTCACTGGGAACACCATCTGCACCTCGGCCAACCGGACGACACGGAGGTGTCGTATCACTTCGCACCGACCTTGCGCTGTGCGTTGGAGAACCTCCTCGGAGTGCACCTCTGGCGGGTGTTCAAGGAGCATCACGTCGGTCGCGATACGGCACGTAGCAACGACGCCGATCTGCGGCGCGAGCGATTGGCGCTGGCCAGCGGCGTTCTTCTGCACGCAATCATTCTGACGGCGACGCTGGCAGCGGGTTGGTTCAGCGCGGCAGTCGCGTGGGTGCTTGGCGTCGTGGTGTGCTTTCCGTTCTTCTCTGCCTTGCGCAATCAGCTGGAACACCGTTCGACCGACGCACTGCCCGGCGTCGACTATAAGACGACGCCGCACGGCGCGGTCAATCGCATGTTCGCCGCCAGTCCGTTCGCTCGGGCCTTCGGCAGCACCGGCTTTCGCCGCCATCTCCTGCACCACTGGGATCCGCAGATTTCATACTCGCGCTTCGACGATTTCGAGAGCTTCCTGATGCAGACCGAGTTGGCGCCGGAGATCGACGCATCGCGGACCAGCTACCTGACGATCTGGCGGGTTCTCGCCAGCCGGGCGGCGGAATCGCGATCCCAGGCCGAAGTACCGGCGCGCTGACGGCGGCAGAGCGCGACTGCGCGCTCTCAGTTGCGGCGTGCGATCAGTTGCTGATTGGAGGTCCAACCGACCCTCTGGTGGAGAATTTCCAAGACCGTAACGGGCGCCAGCCAGAGTGGGTTGAAGGGGCTGAACAGGCGTATCGCGAGATCGCGCGAGCCCTTGTCGCACAGCCAGTTTCTCAGTGAAATGATCCAGAACTGGGGACAGACCAACGACTGGTGGGAGACTGCTTCGAAACCCGCGGATTCGACGAGCCGGCGCAGGCCGTTGCTGTCGAAGAGGTGGAAGTGGCGCGGGATGTGGTAACCGCCCCAATAGCGGCGGCGGAATATCCTCGCATCGAAGGAGTCGATATTGGGTGTTTCGAGGAACAGGTGGCCCCCCGTTCGCAGCGCCGAGCGCACGCGGGCGAGTACCGCGCGGGGTTCGCGCACGTGTTCGATCAGTTGGTTCATAATGATCAGATCGAACGAATCGGACGGCAGCTCGACCGTCTCGATCGGGCCTCGGTAGACGCGGAAGCCCTGCCTCTCGGCAGCGAGGGCGGCGCGGTCGGAAAACTCGACTCCCTCCAACTGTAGAGATTGAGCCTGTCCGGTCCGCAGCAGGCTCAGCAGATGTCCATCGCCGCAACCGACGTCGAGGACGCGCGACCCCTCGGCGAGGTAATCGGTATAGGCACGCACCTTGGCGCGCTCGGTCAATCCCTTGAACCGCATGACGAATGGGCCGAGCTTGTTGGCGAAATCGTAGGAGTAATAATCGTCCGGGTAGATGCGATCGAGAGCCGCCGGCGCCGGTCGCGGATGCAGGAACGTGCCGCCGCAGGCGCAGCGCCAGAAACTGAACTCATGCCGCGTCGTGTCGTACTCGAAATCGTATCCACTCGCGATCGCCGTGCCGCTGGTGGCGTCGCACAACGCACATGCCCCCGGCTCGAGGGGGAGCGACGGGTCTTTGTCAGGGCTCGCAGGGGTGACAGTTGTCATCGACAATGGAATTGGACGCGATCTCCGCGCACGGTGACGATCCGTGCGATCCGTTGGCGCCGCGCGCACCGCTTGCTAGCGCCGATCTCTTCGACATGTCAATACCGCAGATCGCGCTGGAGGCGGCTGCGCGCAATGGACGCGGGATGCGCATGGCGCCGGTAGTGGCGCGCAGGTTGCTCGGCGTGGCTAAATCTGACAGCGTCGCCGAGGTTGTGGTTGTCGTTCGTTGCAATCCCTTGGTCTCTCGCCAGACCTGACGGCTTCGCGCCGAAATGGTTGTGCATGGTTCGCTCGATGATTGCGACTCTCGGCGTACCGTCGTGCCGTTGGGGGAGCAGAGATAGAGAGCGTCGATGGAGCGTTCTGGTGAACGTCTCTCGATCGCATAGCTCGTCGGCGAAGGGGCGGTGTGAGAGAGGCGCCGGAGATCTAGTATGAAGCCCACACGTCGATTCGCGAAGTGGGGGACTTCGGCGGCTTAGGAGAAATATCGGATGCGTCGGTTTGGTCTATATCTCGCCCTGTTCTTCCTGTCAGGGGCCGCCGCCCTCGTCTACCAGGTGGTGTGGATGCGGGCGTTGGCTCTCACCTTCTCGATCACCGTTCACGCGGTCACCGCCGTTCTCTGCGCCTTCATGGCGGGGTTGGGGATGGGCGCCATGTTGGCAGGGCGGGTTGCGGACCGTCTGCAGTCACCGCTGCGCGCGTTCGGTTTCCTGGAGATCGGCATTGGCTTGCTAGGCGTCGTCGGCCCTTTGGTCTTGCTCAATCTTCCGCCGGTTTACTTGTTTCTTTCCGACCTGCTGGCAGCCGGCACGGGAAACGTCCACCTGGCGCGATTCCTCCTAGCCTTCTTCGTTTTGATGTTGCCGACGACCTTGATGGGGGCAACGCTGCCGCTTCTGAGTCGCGCCTTTACGACATCGACGGGCGTCGCCGGGCAGCGCATCGGCTTGCTCTACTCCATAAACACCCTCGGCGCGGTGTTGGGCTGTGCCCTTGCCGGCTTCTGGCTGATTCCGGCGCTCGGGCTGACCGGCGCGAGTTGTGCCGCCGCGGCGGTGAACGTCAGCGTCGGCATCACCGCCATCGCACTCGGCCGCGGCGTTGTCGGAGCGAGCGAGGTCCCGGCGACCACGGCCGCGGCGTCTCCCCCCTGGTCGCGTGGCGCGTTGCTCGCCGTCTTCGCATTCGCCGTTTCCGGCTTCACGGCGATGGGCTACGAGGTGCTCTGGACACGTGCGCTCGAGCAGTTCACCCACAACTCGACGTACGCCTACACAGCGATGCTGACTGTGTTCCTGCTCGGGATCGGTGGCGGCAGTGCCACCACCGCCTGGATGGCCGATCGTTCGCGTTCGCCGATTCGCACCTTGGCCTACCTGCACGCGGGTATCGCGGCGGCCGTGTTCGCTGGGCTGATCCTCTACAGGCAGTACCCGGTGATCATTCCGCCCCTGGTCGATTGGTCGGGCGGACTGTCGAGTTGGCCGCGAGCGGTGGCGCTGATGTTTGTTTCGTCCGCAGCCGTGCTATTCCCCATGACCTTCCTCTTCGGCGCCGCGTTCCCGTACGTCTCGCGCGCCGTCGTCGAATCGCTCGACACGACCGGGCGTCGCATCGGTGGGGCGTATGCGGCGAACACCGTCGGCGGCATCTTCGGCGCTATCATCATCGCCTTCGCCATCCTGCCCACGCTCGGCGTACGCGGTTCGTTCTTGACCCTGATGGCGCTCAATCTGTCCGTCGCCTTCGTCCTCCTCTTCTTTGTGGCGTCGCGCGCCGCGGTGGTGGCTCTCGGCGTCGCCACGGTTGTCGGCGTCGTCGCGATCCCGGTGGTCCTGCCGGCGCAGTTTCTGCGGGAGATCTTCGCGGGGCGGTACGGCGAGGTCCTGTTCTACCGAGAGCAAACGACGGACACCGTGCTAGTCACGCAGGATCCCGATGGCGGGCGGTGGATCCGCTATGCCGACGGGCGCGGCACCGCGGGAACGGCTACCGTTGTAGAAGATCGGATGTACGCACAGGTGGCGATGCTCCTGCACCCAGAGCCGACAGAAGTGCTCAATATTTGTTTCGGCGTCGGCAACTCCCTTTCGAGCGTCGTCCAACACCCGATCGACCGCGTCGACTGTGTCGAGCTATCGCCCGGCGTCGTCGACGCGGCGAAGTATTTTCTCGACACGAACCGAAACGTACTCGAAGATCCCCGAGTCAATCTCACCATCGAAGACGGACGGAACTATCTGCTGCGTTCCGAGAGCACGTACGACGTCATTCGCCTCGATCCGCCGGAGTTGCACACCGCCGGCGTCGTCAACCTCTATACCCGCGAGTTCTTCCAACTTGCGCGCGATCATCTGAAGCCCGGTGGAATCTTCAGTATCTGGCTGGCAGTAGCGGCGACGCCGGAGCCCGACGTCAAGGCCATCGTACAGACCGCTCTCGACGTATTTCCCCACCTGACGATCTGGCACGGTCCCTACATATATTCATGGGTGATCAATGGCAGCGTCGAAGATCGCAGCCCCGACATGGCGCGGCTGGAGGCGGCGTTCGCCGACCCCACACTTCGCGCCGAGATGGAGTCGATAGGGATCGAGAGCGCGCCGGAGTTCCTCAACCACTTCGTCATGTCCACGGAGGTAGCTCGCGAATACGCGCAAGGCGCGCCGGTCATAACCGATGACCAGACGCGCCTGGACTTCACGGTCCCGCGCTCCAAGGATGCGCTGTTCGGAATCTCCAACCAGAACACCGGGTTCTGGTTGGCCGACCAGATCCACGGGACGCCCCATTACGCGCTCAGCATCATCGCGCCGTCGATGCGTTACTGCCGGGTCAAGCAGCCGGTTCTGCCCGAGGTGGGGAACCTCACGGAGGCGGGCTGGACCGAACAGGGGCTGGCGGCCGCGCTGCGAGATCAGGTCGGTTCGCTACCGTCCGGATGCGTCGGAGACGCGCAGACAATCGGCATCGATCCGCAGGGGTAGAATTCCGCGACATGTGAGGACCTCGGCGATCTCCTGTGCGGCGAGCGCGTGGCCGGTTTCGTTCGGGTGCCAGAGATCGAGATACAGATCAGCCCCGGCCTCGTGTGCCTTGCGAAACCTTGGAAGCGGGTCGATCAACGTCCAGCCGTGGCGATCCGCCATGGCATGAAATGCCTCTTGCACTGGCGACGGCAGGGGGTCGTCGACCTGGCTTTCATAGGGGAAGGCGAGGAGCGCGAACTCGGCGCCGATGCGATTCGCCACGCGCTGGATCGCGACGTACTGCTGTTCCAGCCAGTTCCACTCGAGCTGGCGATCGGGCAGGACCGGGCTCATCGCCGCCCGCAGCGCATCGTCTTTCTCGAGTCTGCGCGTCGATCGAAAGGTGTCGCGCGCCAGGGCGCAGGTTCGCAGCCGCGTGCACCACGGCCCGAGCAGGGTCTGTACGCCGGCGTCGCGGAATGTCGGATCGGGGAAGGCTTCGGGGGGGATATCTCCCAGCGCGAAGCGGGTTTGTGCGTCGAAGTGCAGTGTCGGTGGATTGAGGTCGTTGATGCAGAATTGGACGACGACCAGATCGGGTCGATAACGGTCGCCGATCTCTTCCAGTAGGGCCCTCTCGGTGAACGGATTGTATCCGTTGATACCGAGGTTGAGGACTTCCAGGCGAACCGCTTCGGCGACGGGCGGAAGCGATTCGAGTCGCTTGGCGAACGTCTCCGCCTGCGCCACGCCGTAGCCGAAGCTGACCGAGTCGCCGAGAACGACAATACGGTAGGTGCCATCCTC
Organism: Thermodesulfobacteriota bacterium; assembly: GCA_041743795.1. Taxonomy (GTDB): domain Bacteria; phylum Desulfobacterota; class Binatia; order HRBIN30; family CADEER01; genus CADEER01. Next base: position 16,421 of record JBGTMF010000210.1, read on the forward strand.
CTTCTCGATGGCATAGTCGCGGTCGCGAAAGCCCGCCGCATTGACGCGGTAGGGCACGTCGCCGGAAACCGGCAGGGTCGTTTCCGCACCCGGTTGCATTCCGAACAGGCGCTGCGTGCCGGGAAGCGGCACGTGCAGCGCGCGCAAGGTGTTGTCGTCGCTCGACGACGACCAAAAGCGCACGGCGAATTCGACGATGGCGACGGCGACGACGACGCCAACGACCATCAGCAGCGCGCTTGCCAGCACGCGTTTCAGCACCGAGGGCTCCGCGCCGCGTTGCTGAGCCCATGCCCCCTGTGCCGGGGGAATTGCCGGCGCGGCGCTCGAACCGCCGAGGGGCCGATCCTCCGCCGGTCGAAGCGGTGGGTTGCCGCCCGTCTCGCCTTGGTCGAGTTGTGGATCGGCACCAGGAAACTCCACATCTTGTGGCTGATCGAGAGAGGATTGATTACAGCCGCAGATCCGCATCGGCGCTTGCGGCGCTAGTGCGGGGATACGCGACAGCCCGCCGAACTTCAAGGCCGACGGATCGACCTGAGAAGGTTGTCGACATGGAACGCGGTGCGCTCGAACTGCCGTCGCTGCGGCGGCCTCCCAAATGTTGCTTTCTGTCTTGTGAAGCCGATATACACCGGAGGATGCGACTTGAACCGAAAACAAGCCCACGCGCCACTACCGCCTCATGAATTCGGATCGCCAGCGACGTCTGGTCGCTCTCTCGGTTGCGAGCATTTCGTTCGTGACGCTGCTCAGTGAAGTCGCACTGACGCGAATCATCTCGTATGTACTCTTGTACTCGTTCACCTATCTCCTCATCGGGATGGCGCTGCTCGGCTTGGGTCTCGGCGCCGCTTGGGTGGCGTTGCAGGCAGATTGGGAGTGGACGGCGCAGCGAGCATCGAACGTGTTTCTCGGCTTCGCATGGGGAATTGCCGCCGCCGCTCTGGCGCTGAGCCTACTACCGCTCGATTTGCGCGATATCTTCACGCGCACCAGCGATTTCGTGTACTGGGGGGTGCTGGTCGTCACATTGACCAGTCCCTTCGTCGCTAGCGGCGTCTTGCTCTCGGCGGCGTTTCGATTGCGGTCGATGGCGCCGGGAACGCTCTACGCGGCCGACCTCATCGCGGCCGCATGCGCCAGTGTCGCCGTGGTTCCGTTGCTGGCTACGATCGGGCCCGTGCGAGCCCTGACGTTGACCGGCTTCGTCGCGGTCGCCGTCGCGGTGGCGTTGTCGGAGCGGCGGTTGCGCACCGCGGCGGTGGGAGTCGTAGCGCTTCTCGTCCTCGCGTTTCTTGGCGCGAATCACCTCAGCGGGTTCCGCCCCGCAGCCGGCAAGCATTTGCGCGAACTGTGGGCGAAACAGGCGGAGATCATCTTTTCCGCGTGGCACCCGCTCTTTCGAATCGACGTCACGGGCGAGTGGAAGATCCCCGGGTCACCGACGCGGCGCGATTTGTGGCATGATGGAAACGTCGGCAGCGCCTTCCTCCAGGTCGGCGACGATCCGGAGGTCGCGGCGAAGTGGGACACCTCGATCAAGCGAACTCCGTTCCTCGTGACGGAGGATCCGTCGGTGCTGATCATCGGTGCGGCCGGCGGCGGTGACCTGGCGGTCGCCCGTCACTATGGGGCACGGCATGTCACCGGAGTGGAACTCCACCCGGTCACCGGCAGCCTGATCCACGGCCCGTATCTGGATTTCACCAACCACCTCGTGGAACAGCCCAACGTCGACTACATCGTTTCCGAGGGCAGGCGTTTCGTCGAACTTTCCTCGGACAAGTACGACCTCATCCAGTTGGTCAGCCCGGACTCCTATGCGGCACAGCCCGGAGCTGCGCAGGTACTCGTCGAGAACTACTTGTACACTCGCGAGGCCTTCACCGCGTACTGGAATGCGCTGAGTGACAAGGGCGTCATTGCGCTCGAAATCGGGGACATCCCGGGCATTCCTCAGCGGAACGCCCTCAGGCTGGTCGCGCAGGCGTACGACTTGTTGACCAAGGCCGGCGTGCCGAATCCCGAAAAGCACATCGCTGTCGTCAATGAGTCGATCTTCTTCTTCGTGGTGACCGACGTGATGATCTCGAAGGCGCCGTTCTCATCGGAGGCGTTGGCGCGATTGCGGAGCGCGGGAGAGGGCACCAAGCTGAAACTTCTGTGGGACCCGGAGAGGCCCGATCTCGATTCGCCGTTCGGCTACCTTGCCACAGGAGGAGCCGCGAACGATCTAGGCAAATTCGGCTTGGGGTATCTCGACCTCAGTGCTGTTTCGGACGATCGCCCGTTTTTCTTCACGTACTTTCGTTGGCGCTCACTGTTGACCGGCGGCACGCACTGGGGGTTGGCGCGCGAGTACGCGACCGGTCAATATCTCGTCATCGTTCTGCTGCTCATCGCCGCGGCCGGACTGGTGGCCGCACTGGCGATTCCGCTGACGTTTCGCCGCCGTGAGCTGCCATTGAGTCAGGCGTGGGGCGTTGGCCTGGCGCTCGCGTTGCTCGGCTGGGGATTCATTGCCGTCGAGGTAAACACGATCCAGCGATTGACGCTCTATTTAGGGTATCCGACATATGCCTTCACGGCGGTATTGGCGGGAATTCTGCTTGGCGGTGGATTGGGAAGTGCGTGGAGCGGACGAGCGCCGACCAGGACGGTGTTGGTGGTCGGCACGGTGACGGTCGTTCTCACGGCTCTCGCTACCGGCTTCGCTCTTCAGACATTGGTGCATGCAACGTTCGCACAGTCCCTGCCTGTCCGTGCGGTAATCGCCGCGTCGTGGGCCGCCGTGCAAGGTTTCGGGCTCGGCGTGTTCTTTCCGACGGCGCTGAAACTGCTGGGAAGCTGGGGATCGCGCTGGGTGGCCTGGGGTTGGACTGTCAACGGCACGGCCTCCGTGGTCGGCTCCGCGCTTGCCGTTCTCATGGCGATGGTCGTAGGTTTTCGCATGGGAGCGTTGATGGCCGCCGGCGGCTACATCGTTGCCGCATACCTGCTGGCGCGGGCACATTCTGATTCGCATCTATCGCCGGCGCGACCAACGGCACCGTAGCCAGCACCACCACCGGCGTCGCCGGAATATTCGGAAGAGAAGCGATCCGTTCGCTGGATCGCGCGTAGCGCGCAAAATCCTATGCCTGTGCCTATGCCCGTGCCCAAGCCTACGAGCGAAGCGAGTTTCAGCCTAGCCGGGCCAGCGGGGGGGGGCGCCGGATCATTCGCACTCGAACCTGGTCCATTCCCACCGTCATGCCGGCGAAAGCCGGCATCCATCCGGGCTACCAGGTGGACCCCGGCTTTCGCCGGGGTGACGTGGGAGCTGGGTGATGGGGGACACGGAAGGGCCAAAGTCTCAGGTCAGCCGGGCCACCGGCGTGACGCCGGATCATTCGGCTGAGAACCGAAAAGTACCATGGATCGCGCGCAGCGCGCACATCCCTATGCCTGTGCCTATGTCTATGCCTCTGCCTACGAGCGAAGCGAGTTTCAAACCAGCTTCCGGTGGCCCCGAGCAGGGGTGAGCCCCGATGGATACCGACTCTCGACGCCGATCTCGTGGCGAGTCAGTTCCCGCGATTGGCGCGATGTCTCTACGTCGCCTCGTCGGCGAAGGTATCTGCGTGTCGGTGGCGTACGCGATCCTCGCCGTCGTCTTGTTGCATCCGTGGTTCTCCGACCCGACGCGGTCGGTGGCCACTCTCGGGCCGGGCGGCGGCGGCGTCGAAGCGGCCGACGTCAACCTCGTCATGTGGATCCTCGCCTGGGATTGGCACGCCCTGACGACCGACCCGCTGAATCTCTTCAACGCCAATATCTTCCATCCGGCACCAAACGCCCTGGCGGCGTCGGAGCACCTTTTGGGACAGGTGGCGATCTTCGGTCCGGTGTACGGACTGTTTGGCAATCCGGTTCTCGCCTACCAGGCCAACTTTCTTGCCAACCTGGTCCTCTCCGGAACCGCGCTCTACGCGCTCCTGCGCCATTGGGGCTTACCCGCGAGTGCGTCTTTCTTCGGCGGGCTTCTCTATGCGTTCTTCCCGTTTCGCCTGCGCACGGCAAACTATCCGCACCTCTTTGCCGGGCAGTATGCACCGCTGGCGCTGCTCTTCCTCGATCGAACATTGTTGCGCGCTCGCGTGCGAGACGCGGTTGCGTTTGGCGGCTTTCTGCTCATGCAGATGCTCTGTTCTTACTACCTCGCCTACATCACCCTGGTGGCGTTCGCCGGCTACGTATTGGGAGGATTGTGGGCAGGCCGCCGGCACCTCGGCGTGCGCGGCGTACTCATGGCCGCCGCCGGGGCGCTCGTCGCGGCGGCGGTGTTTGCCGCATTCAGTCTGCCGTACCTCCAATTCCGCACCGCCGGCAGCATCCCGGATACGACCGACCTGCATTGGCTGAAGCTGTTCTCCGCGGGGCCGTGGTGGGCGTTGTTCGATCCGACGAGTCACTTCTACCTCGGAATCGTCCCGCTGCTATTGGCGCTCGTGGGTTTGCTGCGGGCCCCGCAAGTGGCCGCCCGTGTGCCATGGGTGCGAGGGGGTGCCGTCGGTGTGGCCGTCGTCTGCTACGCGATGGCACTTGGGCCGGAGATCGAAATTGACGGACGTACGTATTCGTTGCCGTACCGCGCCGCGATGGATTTCATCCCCGGCTTCTCGTCGATGCGGGCGCCGCGTCGTTTCGTGCTGATGGCGGGGCTCGGGTTCGCCGCGCTGTCGTGCATGGGCTTGGCCTGGATTCTCCCGCGTGTGCGGCGGCGGTTCGGCGCGCGCGCCGCTGTCGCGTTGACGGTGCTCGTCGTGCTGACGACAATGGCCGAATACGGCATGTTGACCGACATCCGGCGCACACGCCGAATGGCTACTGGATTCCTCGTGCCGACGGTGTACCGGACTCTGGCGGTGATGCCCCGAGGGGCGGTCTTGGAGATCCCATCGCATTACTTCTACGGCCACTTCAGGGGAGCGGTCGACGTCAGCGAGTACATGCTCTACAGCACCTACCATTGGCAGCGACTCCTCGACGGCTATAGCGGCTACGTGCCTCCCAGCGCCGTCGTGACCCGGGCGTTGGTGGCAGCGCTCCCGGATGAGAAGGCGTTTGCACTGTTGCGACGGGCGACCGGACTGCGCTACGTCGTCGTGCACCGGAGTCGCCTGCCTGCCGCCGCCGTCGAGGGTTGGCAGAGTCCCGCCGGGCTGCGCGCCATCGGCGAGTTCGAATCCGATGTTCTCTTCGAGGTAAGCGACCAGGTCGAGCCGGATCTGCTGCCCGAGCTGATCCGCACCGAGCCGCGAACCACAACGCTCCTCGGCGTACCGCTGGCGCCGCTCTCGGGCGAGGGGCGGCGCGCGACCGTCGAGGTGAGTACGACGGACCTGACGGTCATCGGCACCTATCCGATCCGGATCGAAGTGCTGGCCGAAACCGAGATCATCTTCGTCAGCGGGTTTCCCGTCATGATCGATGTGCGGATCGCCAACCAATCGACCAGCGAGTGGCCCGCGCTTGCCACCGTCGGCGAGCACCTGGTGACGATTGGCTATCGCTGGGAAGCCATGGACGGCAGCCTCCTCGCCGAGGACGCGAGTGCCAGCCGGCTCGCCTACGACCTGGCTCCAGGCGAATCCGTGCGCCAGCGAATAGCGGTTGTCGCGCCTTCCCCGGGAGAAGCGCGCTTGATCATCGGGCTCGTGCAGGACGGAGAATGGTTTCCCGATACTTCGGAGCCGGTTCGTTTGACGGTGTATGGGGGCAGTGGTTCGAGCGCGATCACTGCGCGGCGTCGCGGCGGCGGTTCGTGAATGCTCGAGGGAGGAGCGGCTGCCCCGTAAGGAGTTTCTGCCGCCGAGGATGGAGCCGATGCGCGCGGGGGGGACTATGGCCGCCGGCGCGGGTCCAACTGGATGGAGTCCGATAGGCGGTAGCCCTTCATGATCTCCTGCAACATGCGCGCGGCGACGCGCATGTTGCTTGTCAACGTCTTGTGTCGACTCGATTCTCCACCTTGCCGTGCGTAATAGCTGACCGGCACTTCGATGATCCGGCGCCGCGCGCGCAGCAGCTCGACGAGCATCTCGACGGCGAACTCCTGCCCGGTGGCCGACAGCTGCTCGCGTACTTCGAGGTAGGTGTATTTCCATAGAGCGCGGTACATGCAGCCGACATCCGTGAAACGTGGGCCGTAGGCGCCATAGGCGGTTTCGACGACCTTTCCCATCAAGATGTTTCCCCAGCGAAGCAGCCCGCGCATGTTGGAGGCCTGTTCGATGAGCTGTTTGGTCGTCCGGGTACCGACGACCATGTCCGCGTCGCGCATGTAGGCGAGGAACTTCGGAATGTCTCGCGACGTGTAGCAGTCGTCCGCCTCGGTGATGATCAAGATGTCGCCCGTGGCGGCATCGAGGCCGGCTCGGATTTTGGCGCCATACGACGCCTCGGAGGGATCGGCTGCGATGATCCGCGCGCCCTCGCTCGCCGCGACTTCCGCGGTGCGGTCGCTCGATCCCGTGCTGACGACGATGACTTCGTCGACGTGCGGCGATTTCATGTAGGAGCGCACCACCCGGCCGATCAACGATTCCTCGTTGAGAGCGGGGATCACCACGCTCTTCTTCACCTGGTCGAACGTGCGATCTCGCATCAGGTAGTTCGCCAGATTGAGATCGTCTTTGGTGTTGATGTTGACGTACTGACCGCTGAAGAAATACGGGCGAATCCGACGCCCGACCTGTGCGGTATGGCCGAGGATGGTCATGAAATCGAAGGGCACCTGCACCTGATGCGTATAGGCCGCGTCGATGAACTCGAAGATCTCCGGCTTCAGAAGGTAGGTGCCGCAACCTTGAATGTGGTCGGTGATGTGTTGTGGTTTCTCGATGATTCGCGTGATGAAGTCACCGTCGATTTCTACCGTGTAGTTCTTGCGGATGGCGTTGACCCGTTCCGTCCGCGTCAGGCAGCACACGGCAATGGAATCGTCCCAGTCGATGCTACGCAGCCCCTCCATGGAGGCGTCGAGGTACATCTCGTCGGACAGGGCCGTGACGAATGGCTCCGCGATGTTCTCGCGCGCGAGATAAACCGAGTATGCCAAGCCGAGGTCGATGCGGTCGTTGTGCAGATACTCGATCTCGAGACCATAGGCTTCGCCTCGGCCGAAGTGTTGCATCACCACCGACGCGTGGTCGCCGAGGACGATGTAGAGCTTGGTCACCCCCAGTTGGGAGACGAGTCGCCGAATGTTGTGCTCGAGGATCGGCTTGCCCGCGAGCCGCAACATACACTTCGGAGTGTTCTCCGTGTACGGATACGCGCGCACGCCTCTGCCGGCGGCGGGAATGAGACCGATCATGGTGCGGCGTGGGCTCCGGACGAAATCGAGGATCGCATGGGTGCTTCAGGAGGCAACGGTCAGAACTACTATAGTCGGATTGCCAGTGCGAGCGCTCTCGCGTGGCGCCGTCCGCGCCGGCGAAGATCGTGCGTTGCGACGAATCCGGGCAGCGGATAGATGGTGACGGATGGTCGCGTGGCGCAGGGAGTTTGTCGCGGGGTGGGGCGGGGCGATGGGCGGGGTTGCCGAGGTGGCTCGTGCCGTCAACGCAGGGCAGATCCAGGAAGTGTTCTCCCACGCCAACCGCGCGGGGGCGTGCGTCGGCTTGCGCGGGGCGGGCTGCAGCTACGGCGATGCTGCGATGAATACCGGCGGCCGCGTTCTCGATCTATCGGAGATGGATCGCATTCTCGACTTCGATCCGGCACTCGGAGTGGTGCGGGTGGAGCCTGGTGTGCGCATTCGCGACTTGTGGCGCATCGGTATCGGCCACGGCTGGTGGCCGGCGGTGGTCCCGGGAACGATGGAGGTTTCCGTCGGTGGCGCGACGGCGATGAACGTCCACGGAAAGAACAATTATTCCGTCGGCACATTCGGCGAACACGTCGTCGGGTTTGCGATGGTCACGCCATCCGGCGAGGTGCTCGACTGCGACCGAACGCGGAACGCCGACGTGTTCCACGCCGCCATTTCCGGGTTTGGCATGCTCGGATGCTTCAGCGAGGTGACGCTGCGTCTCAAGAAGGTACATTCCGGCCGGCTCCGCTGCTGGGCGATTCCGACGGCCAATCTCGAGGACAGCGTACAACTGCTCGAGGAGAACGCGGCGGACGCCGACTATCTCGTCGGATGGATCGATCTGCACGCGCGCGGTGCCTCGCTGGGGAGGGGTCTGTTGCATCGAGGCGACCTCCTCGATGCCGGGGAAGATCCCGAAGGCGAGAGTTACCTGCGCGCCGATCGCCAGGGCGTTCCGACGAAGCTGTTTCACGTCGTCCCGAAGAGCTGGATCTGGCCCGCCATGTGCGCGGCGTATCGCCTTCGCCTGACCGGACTGATCAATCGAGCCAAGTGGCACGCGGGCTTCTCGGAACAGCGGCACTCGCCGTATCTGCAGACACACGGCGCATTCCATTTTCTGCTCGACTACATCCCCCGCTGGCAGTGGATGCTGAAGCCGGGCGGGCTGATCCAGTTCCAGCCCTTCGTGCCGAAGGACCGCAGCATCTCCGTATTTCGCGCCATGATCGAGACCAGCCACGATGCCGGCTTCTATCCGTACCTCGGCGTGTTGAAGAAGCACCGGCCAGACCCCTTCCTCATGACGCATGCCGTCGACGGCTACTCTCTGGCGATGGAGTTCGGCGTCTCGACGGATCCGGGTAAGCGACGCACCCTATGGGAACTGCAGCATCGCCTGGCAGAGTTGGTTCTCGACGCGGGTGGCCGATTCTACTACGCCAAGGATGCGACGCTTCTGTCGCACTCCTTCGAACGAATCCACGGCGTCGAAGCGGCGACCGAGTTTCGCGCGATGAAGCGCCGCCTCGATCCAAAGCACGTGTTGCAGACGGACCTATCGCGGCGGGTCATGGCCGATACGCCGTGAACCCGCGTTGGCGGCGGCGGCCCGCTCTGCCGCCAACAGCGCATAGGTGTTGCGGGCGAACTCGATCCCCAATCTTCCCAGCCTGACGGAGGTGAGAACTCGGGGGTCCACGTAGTGTACCGGCACCTCAACGATACTTTTTCCGGCGCGGTGTGCGCGAAAGAGGAACTCGGTGTCGAAGAAGAACTCGCCATTGTGCACGGTAGGAAGGATTTCGGCGGTCACCGATCGGTTCCATGCCTTGGCGCCGGCGAGGAGGTCGTGCACCGGGATTTGCAAGAAGAGGTTGAAAAAGCGGTTGCCGACTCTCGAGGCGATAATGCGCTGCAGGGGGCGAGTCGACGATCCCCCGTGCACGTACTTGGAGGCGGCCGCGATGTCGGCGCCGGCTTCGACGCCGGCGATGATGGATTCGACTTCTTCCATGGTGATCGGCAGATCCGCATCGATCGACGCGTAGATATCGTAGCCTGGGCGCGCCAAGGCGGCCTCGCGGACCTTGTGGCCGCGGCCGGCGCCGTCGGGGAATTGGTGGTGCTCGACCTCGGCGGTCGTCGCGGCCAAATCGGCTGCGACTTCCCGCGTTGCATCGCGGTCCGAACTGTCGGCGACGACGATGGTCGTTTCGCCGGGGCGTCGAGCACGCAGAAATGCCAACGCCGTATCGACTGTTTTCCGGATGCGCGGCTCTTCATTGTACGTCGGGAAGATGATGAGGAGTTTTGCCATCCAGAATGCCGAGCCGTTGCCGGCTCCTACTTTTCGTACGAATACGTGTACGTCTTGAACTGTCCGTAGTGGACCGGACAGGAGCGGCAGGCGTCGACCTTGTTTGCCCGGTAGTCGGCGCGGAACTGCTCGTAGTCGCGACCCAGCCAAATGTCGTCCAAGCGAGTCTCGAAAGCATCGCCGAGCGAGATCTGGCGCGGATCGTGGAGATTGCAACAGGGCGTCACATGCCCGTCCGAGGTGATCCACATCGCGTTGAAAGGCCACTGACAGCCGCCCGCTGCGCGTGCTTCCTCGACGTCCTTCTGCAGGAACTCCGGCAAGACGATGCGAATCGTCCTGACCTGCGCCAGGGTCGTCGCCACCGTCGCCCGGACCGCCTCGATATGGTCGCCGTAGGGTGGTTCCGCCGCGCTGAAACCGCCGTCGTCGTTCCCCTCTTTTCCCCAATCCAGGAGAGCCTGTACCTGCAGCTCGTCGAAGCCGATGCTCTCGGCGTTTTTCGCCACCAGTGGAAGTTCGCCGTAGTTTTGCTTCGTCAAGACGAAAATGGCGCGCAGCAGGGGCTTCGTCTTGTCACCGCGGATCTCGACCATGCGACGGGCGCGTGCGAGGAGTTCGTCGAACAGGTCGCGACCGGCATAGCCGAGGAAGGTCTCGCGATTGCTCGCCGACATGGAAATGCGCAACTCGTCCAGTCCGTGCTCGACGAAGCCGCGCATCTGCTCATCGCGGGTCACCGTGTGGTTCGAGTTGAAGTACACGTACATCTGCTTCTGCTTGGCGTAGGCGATGAGCTCGACCAACTGCTTGTGCAGCGTCGGCTCACCCAGCCCGTGCAGGCCGATGCGCGTCCCCGGCTTCAGTTGGTCGATGATCTCGCGGAACCGATCGGCGGGGATGTCCCGATACAGGTTGCGCATGCTGTTGTCACAGAAAGTGCAGACGAGATTGCACTTGACGGTGAGCTCAATGTAGACGTGATTCAAGTCCTGCAGCGTCGCCGGCATCTGATTCCCTCCTGACCACAGTCTCTGTGGAGGGTCAAGCCGATTCCGCCGGTCGCGGTCATCTTCCTCCGCTTCGCCGCCACCAGAGGTAGGCGAGCAGCGCAACGACGTAACAAGCGACGCCGGTCCAGAACGACGCGGAGATCCCCCACGTCAGGGCGACGACGGTGGCCAGAACCGTGCAGGTGACAGACGCTGCGCCGTTGATGCCCCAGAGCCATGGCGTGAGGACCTCGGCCCGGCCGGCGGCGGATCGGATACCGATCGGGAACGGCATCCCCATGAAGAGGCCCATCGCGAGCAAGATTGACGCGGCGGCGCCAATGCGAACGGCGGTGGTCGAGCTATCGAAGCTCTCGATTGCCCATTGCGTTACGAAACCGAAGACGACCAGCGAGACGATCACCATGGTGAGGACGATTCTGCGCCCGCCGTCGCCGTCGCCGTCGCCCTGCGGCAGCCGGTCGGTCAAGTAGCTACCGATGCCGCCTCCGAGCAGAAGGGTGAAGAGGACTACCGAAAGCGCATACGTAGGATGCCCGAGAAACACCATCAATCGCTGCATCTGGGAGATCTCGATAAACATGAATCCGAAGCCGATGGCGAGGAAGTACAGCAGCAGCGGCATCGAACCCCTCAGGTGTCCGAAGCCCGACGTCAGCGCCAGCGGCACGAGGATGCAGAGGAGCGTCAGCGTCACCACCAGCACGAGGATCAGGCCGAGCATGCGGATCGCTTCCAGGTTGACCTTGTTCGGATCCAAGAAGCTATCGGTCAAGGGTTTGGCGAAGTCGCGAAACCGCAACATCTGGAAGAAGAAGGGCTTGTCGTCTGTCGGCGCCGAGACGTCGATGGGCAGGGAATCGTAGAACTCGGTGAGGTCCTTGTCCGAAAGGATCGTCTCGAAAACTTCACTTTCAGCAGTCGTCGGCGTCAGGGACAATTCGAATCCCATCCGCTGTACTTCCCGCTCGAGAATGGCGACGTCGTTCGGCGAAAATGGCGACGGAGAAACCATGATCGTGCCGATGCCATTGCCGAACTTCCCGGGCAGGCCGCTGGCGCGCGGCGCCCGCGCGATGATGACGTGCTCGCGCGGGTTGCTGACGCCGATACGGCGAAGGGCGGCGCGCGCCAGGGATGCGATGCGGTACACCTCGCCGGGGCGATCGGCGTAATACCACCGGCTGACGGTGAGCACCCCAGTCGGGTTGAGGCGTTCGAGGAACGTCTGCCACGCCTCGACCGTGTAGAGCGAGTTTTCGGTCAGGACGAAGGCACCCGCCGCCGTTGCCGCCCAGGTGTCGATCAATGAAATCTGGATGATGTCGTAGCGATCGTCGGAGCGGGTGATGTAGCTGCGCGC